>NZ_JBEZGN010000047.1:0-64993 GCF_040650055.1 Spirillospora sp. NPDC048819
CGACAGGCCCTCGGTGGGCTCGTCGCACAGCAGCAAACGGGCGCCCGTCCGCAGCACCCGCGCCAGCGCGAGCATCTGCTGCTCCCCGCCCGACAGCTTCGTCCCGGGAAATCTGCGCCGCTCACGCAGCTTCGGGAACGTCTCGTACACCCGCTCCAGCGGCCACGGGTCGGAACCCATCGCCGGCGGCAGCGTGAGGTTCTCCTCCACCGAGAGGGTCGCGAAGACGCCCCGGTCGTCCGGGACGAAGCCCAGGCCGCGGCGGGCCCTGCGGTGGGGCGCGAGACCGGTGACGTCCTCGCCGGACAGCGAGACCGTGCCCGCCGTCCTGCCGTACGAGCCGTGCAGTCCCATCAGGCAGCGCAGCAGCGTGGTCTTGCCCGCGCCGTTGCGGCCGACCAGCGTGACGATCTCGCCCTCGTCGACCCGCATCGACACCTCGCGCAGGGCCTGCGCCTCGCCGTACCAGGCCGACAGCCGGTCAACGCGCAGCATGGGCGTCTCCGAGGTAGGCGGTGATGACGCGCGGATCGTGGCGGATCTCGGCGTAGGGTCCCTCGACCAGCACCGTGCCGTGCTGCAGGACGGTCACCCGGTCGGCGAGGCTGGCGACGACGCTCATGTTGTGCTCGACCAGGACCACCGTGCGGCCCGCACGGATCTTGCGGATGAGCTCGATGGTGCGCTCCACGTCCTCCACCCCCATTCCGGCGGTCGGCTCGTCGAGCAGGAGGACCTTGGGGTCGAGGGCCAGGGCGAGCGCCAGCTCCAGCGCGCGTTTGCGTCCGTACGCCAGCGATCCCGCCGGCACGTCGCCGTGGCGGGCCAGCCCGACCTGGTCGAGCAGCTCCCCGGCGCGTCCGGCGAAGCGGTCCAGCGCCCGGTCCGAGCGCCAGAACCGCCAGCCCAGACCGGTGCGGCTCGCCAGCGCCAGTTCCACGTGCCGGCGCGGGGTCAGCTCGGCGAACAGGCTGGTGATCTGGAAGGAGCGCGCCACGCCCAGCCGCGTGATCGCCTCGGGGCTGCGTCCGGCCAGTTCCCGGCGGGCCTCCAGCAGCACGCTGCCCGCGGTCGGCTTCAGGAAGCCGGTGAGCAGGTTGAACAGGGTGGTCTTGCCCGCGCCGTTGGGGCCGACCAGGGCGTGCACGTCACCGTCGGCCACGTCGAGGTCGACGCCGTCCACGGCCCGGAAGCCGCGGAACTCCCTGACCAGGCCCCGCGCCTTCAGTACGGGGACGGCCCCGCCCGGGGCCGCCTCACCGGAGCCGGGATCGCGCCCGTGCCCGCTCCCCTCGGGTCCTCCTCCCATGCGTCCTCCTCGCTTCATCGCCGGCCCGGGCCGCACCCGGGGCGCCGTGACGGTGAACGCTAGGCGGCGGCCGGGTGAGGCGGCGAGGTGACCGGGACACACATTCGGAGAGCACCCTGTGAACGAATTCCACACCGCACGGCGGTCAGCGCGAGGGACATACGCCCTGATGGGACGTGGAGGGGGCCGATCGGGACGTCCGCCCCGCAGTTCATGGACGCGGCCGCCACAGGTCGCCGGTCAAGAGTGGCGCCCGCCGACGTCGCCGCGTCCGCCGCCGGTCGAACAGCATGGCGTCCACCGCGGGCTCGGCCGAAGAGCTCCGCGTCCCACCCCCGGAGCCGCACATGCACATGCTTCGCAGATCACCCGTCCTCGCGGCCCTGCTGGCGCCGCTCCTGGCCGGCCCCCTGGTGACGGCCGTCCCGCCCGCTCAGGCGGACGCCCGCTGCCACGGCATGGACCGCGTCCACGTCCCCGGAGCGCAGCGGCAGGTCGCCGCCTGCCTGGAGGATCTGACCACCGCGGGCACGATCGCCTCGGGCCACACCGTCCCCGCCCAGTGGTCGGGGATGCAGTCGGCGGCCACCCGCAACCCCAGCGGGGTCCCGGGCATCCAGATCGACGGCTACTTCCGCGACGACTCCGCGTTCAACACCACCCACGGCTGGAACCACGACTCCCAGTTCGTGATCCGGCTTCCGGAGCACTGGAACGGCGGCCTCGTGGTCTCCGGCGCTCCGGGCAACCGCCTCCAGTACTCCAACGACGTGGTCATCTCCGACTGGGTGCTCGCGAAGGGGTACGCGTTCGCGTCGACCGACAAGGGCAACAACGGCACGGAGTTCTACAAGGACGGCAGGCGGCCCGGCGACGCCGTCGGGGAGTGGTACCACCGGATGGCGCAGCTCACCGTCGCCGCCAAGGCGACCGTGGCCCGCCACTACCGCGAGCGGCCCCGCAGGACGTACGCGATGGGCGTCTCCAACGGCGGGCAGCTGGTGCGCTGGGTGCTGGAGAACCGCCCCTGGCTGTACGACGGCGGCGTCGAGGCCGAGGGCACGTACTGGCCGAGCGACAACGGGCCCAACGCGCTCGTCCACCTGCCGGTGGCGCTGCGCAACTACCCCGAGTACGCGGCGACCGGCGACCCCGCGGCGCACGCCGCGATGATCGAGGCAGGCTACGCACCGGGTTCGGAGTTCCTGTGGGACTTCAACTACCACTACATCTGGGACAGCACGCAGCGCCGGTACCGCGAGGAGGTCGACCCCTCCTACGACGGCGATCTGGAGGCGGGGATCCCGTTCTGCGAAAGCGGCACGCCCGACTGCGACACCGACTACCGCTACTACACCCGTCCCAAGAGCGTGCACCAGGCGGTGAAGCGGAACTCGCTCGACGGCCGCATCGGCAAGCCGATGATCTCCGTGCACGGGACGCTGGACTCCCTGCTGCCGATCAAGATCCACGGCGACGCGTACTACTCGGAGATCCGTTCCCGGCGGAGGGGCCACCTGCACCGCTACTACCGGATCGAGGGCGCGTCCCACCTGGACATCGAGTACGACATGTTCCCGGACCGGATGCGCCCGCTGCTCCCCTGCATGCGGACGGCGTTCGAGGCCCTCGAACGCTGGACGGCCCCGCGCGGCGGCCAGGCGCCCCCGCCCAGCGGCACCGTCCCCCGGCAGACCACCGGCGACGTGGCCAACACCTGCTCCATCGGCTGACCCGGACCGAGGAGGGACACGGGATCAGCCCAGCCAGCGGCCTTCGCGCATCAGCTCGCGGCCGGCCAGCTCGTTCACCTCGCGCCAGGCCTGGACGCGGCGCGGGGTGATGCGGAACCAGTGGTAAGGCGTGGTCGACTCACGCGGGTCGACCACCCAGACGTCGAGATCGGCGGAAGCCGAGTGGGCGCCGTCGCCTCAGTGGCGTTCGCGCAGTAGACGCTTGTGCAGCTTTCCCGTGGCCTGGCGGGGGAGCTCCGCCTCGAAGGCGATCGAGCGCGGGCATTTGAAGCGCGCGAGATGCTCGCGGCAGAACGCGATGAGTTCCGCCGCGAGATCCTCGTCCGGTTCGATCTCGTCGACCGGCTGGACGATCGCCTTGACGACCTCGCCGAGTTCGTCGTCCGGGACGCCGATGACCGCCGCGTCGAGCACCTTCGGGTGGGTGATGAGCAGGTCCTCGGTCTCCTGCGGATAGATGTTCACGCCGCCGGAGATGATCATGTTGATCTTGCGGTCGGTGAGGTAGAGGTACCCTTCGCCGTCGATGTAGCCGACATCCCCCACGGTGCTCGCCGTCCCGGCCGGGTCACGGGACTCGGCGGTCTTCTCCGGGTCCTTGAAGTACTCGAAATTGGTCGCCCCGCGGAAGTAGACGAGACCGGGGCGGTTGGGCGGGCACTCGTTTCCGTCGTCATCGACGATCAGCAGTTCACCGAGGACCGCTTTGCCCACGGTGCCCTTGTGGTCCTGCCATTCGTACGAGTCGCAGATCGTGAAGCCGTGGCCTTCGGTCGCCGAGTAGTACTCGTGGAAGATCGGCCCCCACCAGTCGATCATCTGTTCTTTGACCGGGACGGGGCAGGCGGCGGCGCCGTGGGTCACCGATTCCAGCGAGGACACGTCCGCCGTTTCCCGGAGGTCGGCCGGCAGTTTGAGGAGCCGCGAGAACATCGTGGGAACAGCCTGGGTGTGGGTCACTCTGTGGTGGGCGATGAGGCGCAGGTATTCGCGCGCGTCGAAGCGTTCCATGACGACGGAGGTGCCCCCGATGCGCAGCGTGCCCGCGATGCTGACCTGTGGCGCGGAATGGTAGAGAGGGGCGGGCGACAGGTAGACCATTCCCGGCCGCTGGCGGAAAAGGCGCGCGGCGAATTCCATGACCGGTACGGGTTCGGCGGGGTGGACGTCGGGCAGCGGACGCAGCACGCCCTTCGGGCGGCCGGTGGTGCCGGACGAGTAGAGCAGCGCCACCCCGAGTCGCTCGTCGGCGATCGCCGTGTCGTCCATTCCGGCGAGCGCGTCCTCCAGCCGTTCGAAGGGCGCCGGCGGATCCTGGGCCCCGGCCACCAGCCAGCGGGCGACCCGGGGACAGCGGGCGACCAGGTCCGCGGCGACGTCGAGCTTGGCCGCCGTGGTGATCACGACGGCCGCCTCGCAGTCGTCGACGATGTAGGCGGCCTCCGGGGCCGTCAGGTGGGAGTTGACGAGCGTGTAGTACAGGCCGCTGCGCTCGGCGCCGGCCTCGCACTCAAGAAGCCACGGGGTGTTCTCCATGAAGAAGGCGACATGGTCGAGCCGGGCCAGCCCGGTCGATCGGAACAGGTGCGCGATGCGGTTGGCGAGGGCCTCGAACCGGGCGAAGGTGACGACCTCGCCGCTGCCGGCCATGATGATCGCCGGCTTGTCCGGGTGATTGATCGCGTGCTGGGCGGCGTACATGTCTCTCCTCGTGTGGGCACGTCATCGGTCGGTCTGGTCGGCAGGGCCGTCCGGCACGGCGTTCTCGCCGAGGTAGCCGACTTCGAGCAGCCGGCGGTCGGAGGCGAACTCGCCGGCGTCGCCCTCGGCCACCAGGGCGCCGCGGGCGAGGACGTAGGCGCGGTCGGCGACCTCGAGTGCGAGGTGGACGTGCTGCTCGACCAGCAGCACGCCGCAGCCGGTGTCCTCGGCGACGCGGCGCAGGACGGGCAGCAGGCGCTCCACGATGATCGGCGCGAGGCCGAGGCTGAGTTCGTCGACCATCAGCAGCCGGGGCCCGGAGGCGATCGCGCGGCCGAGGGTGAGCATCTGCTGCTCCCCGCCGGACAGCAGCCCCGCACGCCGGTCGAGCAGCGGGCCGAGCGCGGGGAAGTAGCCGAGAACGCGTGAGACGTCCGGCGCGCCGCGCCGGGCGCCGAGCCGCAGGTTCTCGGCGGCCGTCAGGGAGGCGAACAGCGACCGGTCCTCCGGCACATGGGCCAGGCCCCGGCGGGCGAGCCGGTGCGGCTTCACCCCCGTGGCCTCCGCGCCGAGCATGCGCACCTCACCGCCGATCACCGGGAGCAGGCCGGCCACGGTGAGGAGCGTGGTCGTCTTCCCCGCCCCGTTCGGGCCGAGCAGCGCGACCACCTCCCCCGCCGCGACGTGCAGGCTGAGCCCGCGGACGACCGCCAGTCCCCGGTAGCCCGCCCGCAGGTCCTTCACATCGAGGGCGTTCACGCGCCGTCCCCTCCGAGGTAGGCCGCGATGACGGCGCGGTCGGCCCGGACGTCGGCCGGTGCGCCGGCGGTGATGACGCGCCCGAACTCCAGGACGTAGACGAGATCGCAGATGCTGAACACCAGGCCCATGTCGTGGTCCACCAGGAGCATCGACGTACCGGCGTCGACGACGCGCCGCAGGTGCCGGCCGAGCGCGGCCGACTCGTCGGTGTCGAGGCCCGCCGCGGGCTCGTCCAGGCACACGAGCCGCGGTCGTGCCGCGAGCGCCCGGGCCACGCCCACGAGCTTGCGCTGCCCCTGCGTCAGTTCGTCGGGCATCCGGCCGGCGAGGTCGCCGAGTTCCAGCAGGGCGAGCGCCTCCGCGACACCGGGTGCGGGCGCGGTCCGGCGTGGGCGGAGGAGATCGTGGAGCATTCCCCAGGGGCCCTGCCGGTCGGCGGCGACCTGGAGGTTCTCCGTGACGGTGAGGTCGCCGAAGAGCTCCAGCGACTGCCAGGTACGTCCCAGGCCGGCCCGTGCCCGGCGATGTGCGGGCAGGCCGCCGATCTGCCGTCCGGCGAACGTGACGCGCCCGCCGGCCGGGACGAGGCCGGTGAGCGCGTCGATGAGCGTCGTCTTGCCCGCGCCGTTGGGGCCGATCAGGCCGACGAGGGCTCCCTCGTCCACCGTGAGGTCGACGTCGGTGAGCGCCTGGACGCCGCCGAACCGCACGCCCAGTCCGCGGGCTTCGAGGAGGGCCGTCATGGTGCCACCGCCTTGCGCCGGGTGAGCCGCCGGCGGGTCTCGCGCAGCGCGCCCGCCATGCCTTCCGGGTTCATGACGGCGGTCGCCACCAACCCGATGCCGGTGACGAGCAGCGTCCAGCGATCCCCGACGTGGACCCACTGTTTGAGTGCCGTGAAGCCCACGCCGCCCGCGACGAGGAAGCCGCCGAGGCCGGCGCCGGACAGACTCGTGATCCCGCCGAGGTAGGCGTAGGCGAGGAATGTCAGCGACGCGACGCCGCCGAAGAACTCGGGCGACACCGAACCGAAGCGGTAGCCGGAGAGCGCGCCGCCGAGGCCGGCGATGAACGCCGCCAGGCCGAAGGCGAGCAACTTCGTCCCCGCCACGCTCACCCCCGCGGCCGCGGCGGCGCGCTCGTTGGAGCGGACGGCCAGCATGCGGCGGCCGGTCGCCGAGCGATGCAGATTCGCGACGCCGGCCGCGGCGGCCATCACGACCGCCAGGCAGAAGATCCCGAACCACGGGCTGGGGAGCTTGCCGTCGCCGAGCACCGACGATGGATCGCGGGGACCGAAGCTCACGCCGAGCAGAGCGGGGGACGGCACCTGTGCGCCCTCCAGACCCCCCGACCACGCGGGGTTGCCGAAGACCAGCTTCTCGACCGCGACCCCGCCGGCGAGCGTGAGGATCGCCAGGTTGACGCCGCGCACCCGCAGCGCGGGCACCGCCATGGCCAGTCCGAACACGGTCGCGACCAGCGCCCCGGCGAGCGGCGCCAGCGGGAACGGGACGCCCGCGCCGGACGCGAGCTTGGCGAGCACGAAGCCGGAGACGCCGGCGAGCGTCATCTGCGCGAGCGAAATCTGCCCCACGTAGCCGGTGAGGACCACGAGCGACAGGCAGATGAGCGCCCCGATCAACGTGTTGGTGATCGCCAGCCGCCACACCGGGCCGAGCGTCAGCAGCCCGGCGGCGCAGCCGCCGGCGACCACCACGGCCCCGGCGCCGAGGCGCCTCGGGCGGGGAATCTCGGGCAGTTTCACCGGAGAGACGGTGCCGCGGGTGGGAAGCGTCTGGCCGCGGACGACCAGTGCGATGACGATGACGACGAAAGGCACCGTTTCGCGTACTCCGGGCAGTGGCCCGGATCCGGCCTGGGGAAACCACGGCTCCAGGCTGAGGACCTGGATGAGGCTCTGCGTCATCGCGATGCCCAGCCCGGCGGCGGTCGCCACGCCGAACGAGGTCAGCCCGCCCAGCAGCGCCGCCCCCAGGGCCGGGACGACGAGCAGTGTGATGGTCACCGGGTCGAGGGAGCCGTTGACCGTCGCCACGAGTATGCCCAGGAAGCCCGCGAGGACGGCCGACAGGATCCAGTTGGCCCCCGCCAGGAAGTCCGGGGAGAAGCCCAGCAGCGTCGCGGCGCGCTCGTTCTCCGCCGCGGCCCGCGTGGCGAGACCGAAGCGGGTGAACCGGAACACCGCCCACAGCGCGATCGTGAGCACCACGACGATCCCGGCGAGCAGCAGCTGATCGCCCGGCACGATGATGTCGTCCGAAAGCCGGACCGGTGTCTTGGAGAGGATCGGCTGAAGCGAACGCGGCGTGCTCCCATAGCGCAGCAGGGCGATCGCCTGCAGCACGATCAGGACGCCGACCGACGCGACGACCTTGCTCAGCGGCGGCGCCGAGCGCAGCGGACGGAAGACGAGCACGTGGCACAGCGCGCCGAGCAGTGCCGAGGCGATCAGGGCGACGACCATCGCCGGCAGGACTCCCAGCGGACCGCCGAGCGACAGATCGGTGGGAAAGAGGGTGCCGCTGCGCCGCAGGTCGTCATAGACGTAGGCGGCCTCCATCGCCATCGCGCCGGCGGCGAAGTTGACCGTGCCCGATCCGCGGAACGTCAGCACGATGGTCAGCGCGATCGCCGAGATCAGGCAGCCGGTGCCGGTGCCGAGGAGCAGGGCCGTGGCCTCGTCCGGAAGGACCCGGGCGAGGACCACGGCGCCGCCCGCCAGTGCGGCGAGGCCGATGGCCGCTGTCGGAATGCGCATGGTGTCTAGCCGCCGAGCGCCTGGGCGATCGAGATGGCGTTGTCGCGCAGTGGCGTCGCGACCTGGATCCAGCGCCCGTCCTTGTACTGCTCGACGCCGATCTGGCTCCCGCACAGCGCCGCGAAGACGGGGCTGTAGCCGCACTCGATGGGACCGGCGACCATCATCATCGGACCCTCGAAGGACTCGATCGCCTTCGCCATCGCCTCGGAGGTCAGACGGTCCGGACCGATCTCGTTGACGAACTTCATCGCGGTCATGAGGTTCGCGAACGTGTAGCCCGCGAAACCCGTGTACTCGGCGTTCTTCGGGGCGTACTGCTTGACCTTGGCGACATAGGTGGCCATTCCCGACGCCTCGTCAGGAGTGAAGTAGCTGTACCCGAAATTGGTGAAGTACCAGCCGTCGGGAACCTGGTCCTCGGACCCGACATCGCGCATGTGCTTGGTCATCGGTGTGCCGAAGCACAGGCCCGTCGCCACGACCCGCGGTGTGATGCCCAGGGACTGCAGGGCATCGTAGGTGGCCATGCAACCGGGCACGGTGAGGAAGGACAGAAGCGTGTCGGCCTGGCGTCCGCCCGCCGCCTGGATCGCCGCCGCGACATCGGGGCCGGTGGCGGTGTCGGCGACCCCCACGAGCTTGACGTCCGTGACGCCGAGCTTCTGGAGCTGCGGTTTGAGGAACTGTTCGGCGGACGCCTTGCCGGCCGGGTTGTCGGCGTAGAGGACGGCGACGCGGCGGACGTCCGGCAGCTGCTCGGCGACGAACTGCGCCATTCCCGCGATCGTCCCCGGCCCGCCCGGCGTGTAGGAGTAGGCGCCCTTGGCGGTGAGATCGTCGCTCGTGGAGGGGCTCGCCTCCATGATGGGCTTCCGGCCTCCGAGAACCGAATAGATCGCCTTGTTCCCCACGGTGAGCACGCCCTCGATGACGAATTTGACCTCGGGGTCGTTCGCCATCTGCGTCCCGCATTTCTGCCCGTCCTCCTCGCTCTGGACGACGCATTTCTCCAGGACGACGGGATGCCCCTTGGCCCCGCCCAGTTCCCGGTTGATGTACGCGACCGCGGCGTCGATGCCGGTCGACGCCTCGGGGAAGGCGGGTGCGCCGCCCTCCTGGTTGATGTAGCCGACTTTGATCGGGGATTTCTTGGTGTCCGCCGGACCTGCCGTGCCGCCGGTGTACCGCAGCGCCCAGTCGTTACTGACCTTCGGCACCACGGCCGAACCGGCGGACGCCTTCCCGTCCGAATCGCCCGTGCCGCTGCCGCATCCGGCGAGCAGCACCAACGCCGCCGCCGAGGCGATCGTCATAGATCGGAATGCCATTGCCCTTCCCCATTCCCATTTCGGTTGGAGCCGTTGTCGGTCCTGGGCTCGACGAGGATCACTTCAAGCCGGTCGTCCGCGGCGTTCCGGGTCTGCAATGTCTCGCCCTCGAGCCAGCCGGCCACGCCCGCCGGAGCGCTGCGCTCGTCGGTGCGTCCGTCCGCGAACCGCAGGCTCACCGCGACGTCGCTCAGCGTCACCAGGACACGTGGCGGATGGGCGACCATGACGCCTTCTTCGCCCGGATCGAAATGCAGGCGCACGACTCTGACCCGCTCGTTCTCGAACTCGACGAGATAGCGGCCGGGATCGGCGCGCACCGCGTCGCGGTCACCGAGCGGTTCCGTCTCCGGCGGGGCCTTCAACTGGATTCGTATCTCGGGTGTGCTCGCGTCGCCCGGAGGAAGGGCCGCGGGCTCGTAGCGGATACCACCGGTGCCGAGGTCCACGACGACCGCGGGACCATCGGTCGCACCGTCCTGGTACACGATGCGCACATGGTCGTTCTCATAGCCGCGCGCGGCGGCGAAGGCGTTCCTCAGCGCGGCGGCGCATTCTTCGATCGCCTCTCGGCCGGCGTCCAGTACGGCGGCCATGCTCAGGAACGCGTGGATCGTGGATTCGTAACGGTGCAGGACGACGGGCACTCCGGCTTCCCGGAGGCGCTGCGCGTAGGCTTCGCCGTCGTCGCGCATGATGTCGAAGCCCGCCGTGATGACGAGTGCGGGCGGCAATCCCGCCAGATCGGCGACGATCGGTGAGACCCGCGGGTCTCGCGCGTCATCCGGGTCGGGCAGGTACTGCTCGTACAGCCAGTCGTACTCGTCGCGTCCGAACATGTAGCCGGTCGCGAACCGAGACATCGAGCGGCTGTGTCCCAGTGTCCCCACCGCCGGATAGACGAGCAGTTGAAAGACCAGGTGCGGTCCTCCGTTCGCACGGGCCGTCTGAGCGACGACCGCCGCGAGATTTCCGCCCGAAGAGTCCCCGCCCACTGCGGCGCGTGCGGGATCGGCGCCGATCATCGCGGCGTTCTCCACCGCCCATTTCAGCGCCGCGTAAGAATCGTCCGCGGCCGCCGGGAAGGGGTGCTCGGGCGCGAGCCGGTAACCGACCGACACCACCACCGCACCCGCCCGGTGCGCGAGCATCCGGCAGATCGCGTCGTAGGAGTCGATGCTCCCCGCGACCATGCCGCCACCGTGGAAGTAGACGAGCAGCGGGAGCGGATCCCAGGTCGCTCCCCGGGGCCTGTAGATGCGGACGGGGACGGGACCGTCCGGCCCGGGCACATCGAGATCGCGGGATTCCGCGATGGACGGATCGGAGGGCAGGCCGACGGAGGCGTAGAACGCCGCGTGCGCCGAGCGCATTTCTTCCGGCTCCATCGCTTTGAGGTCCGGAAACGGGGTCTCGGCCAGTTTCTCGAGCAGAAGCCGGGTCTGGTCGTCGAGGGTGCTCATTCCTGCTCTCCCAGGGATTCGAGGATTCCGGCGACGGCGGCGGGCATCAGATGGACGGCGTCATGCCGGGAGGCCAGCTCGAAATAGCGCCAGTCAGCGGAATCGCGGGCCATCGCCGCATAGCCGTCGAAAAGCCCGAGCGGGTGTTCGTTGCACCGGATGAAGATCTGCTCGGCCGTGAGCTCGCCGTCGGCGCGGACCGGTTCATGGAGCGTCGCCGCCGGGTGCGGGCACATCCGCGCGGCGAAGGCCGCCCCGAGCTCTCCCGTCCAGCCGAGCGAGTCCTCGACCGTGAACAGCGGCGGGATCAGGTGCGGTGTGCCGGCCTGCGCGGCGGCGGCCTCCGCCATGCGGACGAAGTCCTCGCCGAGGATCGTCGCGGCCGATTCGCCGTGCCGGGGCACGAATGCGTCCAGGTAGACGAGCTTTCCGATCCGGGACGGCCGGGCATTGGCCGCGCCCGTGATGACCATGCCGCCATAGGAGTGCCCGACGAGCAGCACGTCCTTCAGGTCGTTGTCGTCGATGACCGAGACGACGTCACGGACGTGGACCGAAAGGTCGGTGTCGGCCGCGGCCTCGTGCCCGCGCTCGGCGAGCCCGGTCAGCGTTGGGACGAAGACGCGAAGGCCCACCGAGCGCAGCCGGGCCGCCACTTCCTCCCAGTGCCATCCGCCATGCCAGCTGCCGTGAACGAGCACGCAGGGACGCTCCGCCATCTGTTCTCCTTCGACCTCGGACTCGGACTCGACCCTCTCTGGAACAGTGTTCAAGAGAGGTGGGGCCCGAACGTACTGGTACGCTGTTCCAGTGTCAAGAGACGAGCGGCGGGAAGCCGCCGGGCCCGCCAAGCGCAAGCGCACGCCGCTGACACTCGCGGAGGTCGTCGCGGCCGGCAGCCGGCTGCTGGACGAGGAAGGAGTCGGCGGCCTCTCGATGCGCGCCGTGGCGCGGCGGCTCGGCGTCGGCCACGGGAGCCTCTACTGGCAGGTACGCGACAAGGACGAGCTACTGCGCCTCATCCTCGACGACACCCTCCGGGATATCGACGTGCCGGCCGAAGGCCCCTGGGACGAGCGGCTCACGCGGCTGCTCGTCGCGGCACGCCTGGCGCTGCGTGCGCGGCCCGAACTCATCCCCGTCCTGTGGAAGGCGGGCTGGGATCTCGGCGGCGAGACACTGCGGGTCGCGGACCTGTTCCTCGAACTCATCGCCGAGAGCGGACTGCCCGAAGACGAGGTGTCCCACGCGTACTGGACCGCACTCGTCTTCGTCCTGGGCTTCGTGATGGCCGAGACGTCGGCCTCAACGACACGGCGCTACGCCGAACGGCCTGACGACGCCGCCGAACGGTACCCCCACCTGGTGCGCTTCGCTCCCGGCACCGAACCCGAGCTCATGGACACGCGCTTCCACTTCGGCCTCGAAGAGCTCATCACCAGCATGAGGGCCCGCGCCGCCCACCAAGATCAGCACACTGATCAGAACCACTGATCCGGGACGACGAAGAGCCTTCGCCACCCACCAGGACCCACCACGCCGGCCGGGCGCGCGTCGCCGGGACCGCTGGTCGCCGTGACCGGCTTCGGCCTTCATCGGCCCCCGGTGCGGTGGCCGGCGGCACTCGGCTTCACGGTGTTCCGCCCGTCGGCATGTCCGGCCAGGTGAGCGGCGGTTCCGTCAGATAGCGCCTAAGGCCTTCGGCAGTTGCCGCTGTGTGGAACGGCGGTTCTATTAGCGAAACAATCTCCTCGGGTGGTCTTGACATCGGTTGTGCCGCGGAGTTCGCTGTTGGCACTTGCGGAACTGCGTTCCTGCATGTGGAACATTCATCGGGCGCTGGTCCGTAAGGCGGGCTGGTGGTGCGGTGCCGGCTGCCCGCGGCGTCCCGGCACTGGCGGGACGTCCGACAGGAAGGAGCGGCACTCCTTATGGCTGCACCCCCCAGACTCAGGGCGCTCGCGGTGGCGGTCGCCGTCGCGGGCGCGTCCCTGGTCCCCGCGATGGCGGGGCAGGCGGCGTTCGCGGGAACCGCGCAGGTCGGCTACGACTGCACGGTCCTCGGCAACGCCTTCTCCTACCCCGCGACCGTCACCGTGACCGCGCCGGCGACCGCGACCACCGGCGACGACGTCACGGTCGAGGTCGATCTGAGTGACATGCCCAGCAAGTCGCCGCTGCCGGTGCTGTCCTGGACGACCAGCGGGACGATGGCGCTCTCGGGTGCGGTGACCGGCGAGTTCGCGTTCAGCACCCCGACCCAGACGGGGAACGTCCCCGCGAACGTCCCCATCCCGATCAACAAGCTCACCGGCAAGTTCAACGCGTCCGCGGCGGGAGACATCGCCATCGTGCCCAAGACGGTCACGATGGACATCGACGCCTCCGGCGTGGCGGCCACGATCGCGTGCCAGGTGTCCGCCGGCGCGCCCGCCCTCGCCACGGTGAAGGTGGGCAACGCGGGGCCGTCCCTGACCATCGAGCCCGCGACCGTCCACCAGGGCGGATCCATCACGGTGGGCGGCGCCCGGTGGGAGAGCGGGCCGGTGGAACTGGCGCTGTGCGATGAGAACGGCGCCGCCTGCGCGGCCGGTGGCCTGACCGGCGTGTCCGCTTCGGCGGACGCGTCGGGAAAGCTGACCGGAACGGCCAAGGTCGCGGAGGACGCCGCTCCGGGCACGCGCACCATCGTGGCCAGGCAGGGCTCGGTGGAGAAGTCCGTCGGGCTGACCGTCACCGAGAAGGTCCCGCCGCCCACCGGCGCGTGCGCCGACAAGCCCGTCGGGCAGTGCGGTGAGCAGCGGCTCAACCTTTCGGTGGCGGCCGGGAAGCTGACGATGTCGCAGCAGCCCGGCGAGGTCGACCTCGGCGCCGTCACGCTCGACGGCACGGCGAAGACCGCGACCGGCGACATCAAGCGGGTCGAGGTCATCGACGCCCGCGGCGGCGCCACCGGGTGGTCGCTGACGGCGACCATGACGGACTTCGCGTCCGCCGGGGGCCCGAAGATCCCGGCGGGCAACCTGTCGTGGACGCCCGGCTGCACGTCCGGTCCCGGGGCGACTCCGGTCACGGCCGGCAGCCCCGGTCCGCTGAGCAGCACCACGGCGGCGACCCTGTGCAGCGGCCCGAACGGTGAAGGCGGCGCGGTCGTCGGCGGCACCTACACCGCCGACGCCGGGCTGGAACTCGATGTCCCCGCGGTGACGGGGGCCGGCCAGTACCAGGCGGTCCTCACCATCGTCCTGTCCTGACCGGCCCCGGCCGGGTCACGGCGCGGTTCACGCGTCGTGGCCCGGCCGGATCCCACGACCCCAGAGGTAACCATGATCCGTGGCCCATGGCCCTCAGCCCGCCGCGCCGCAGCCGCGGCGTCCGCGTGCGCGCTCGCCGTCTGCACGGGCGCACCGGCCGCGCTGGCGCGGGAACCAGCACCGGCGACCGGGAACGGGTCCTGGTCCGTGGGTCCCGTCAGCCACGGTGACGCGCTGGCTCCGCGGGCCTACTTCGCGATGGACGCCCCTGCCGGAAAGACCATCCGGGACGCGGTGCGCATCACCAACCTGACGGGCGGCCCGCTCACCTTCCTGGTCTACGGCGCGGACGCCTACAACACCCCGCGCGACGCCGGTTTCGCGCTGCGGACCGCGACCGAACCCCGGCGGGACGTCGGCGCATGGGTCAAGCTCAAGACCGGCAAGCTGACGGTGCCCGCCCGCAAGGCGCGGGACGTCCCGTTCACCGTGACGATCCCGGACAACGCGACACCCGGGGAGCACATCGGCGGGATCGTCGCGCTCAACACCGCCATCGAGGGCGGCGCGCGGCCGGGAGGCACCGCGGTCGGGCTGCGCCGCGGGGTGGCCGCCCGGATCTACCTGCGCGTCGCCGGCCCGCTGACCCCCGCGCTGAAACCGGACGCGCTGTCGGTCGAGCGCAGCCAGCCGCTGCTGCCCTACGTCCGCGACGGTCGGGGCACGGTGCGGTACACGGTCGTCAACACCGGCAACCAGCGGCTGAGCCCCACCGCCCGGATCTGGGCCACGGGGCTGTTCGGCCGCACCATCAAGGAATGGCCGGTCCGGCGGCTTCCGGAGATCCTGCCCGGCCAGCGCACGGAACTCAGCGTGCCCTGGGACAGTCCGCCGCCGCTGGAGGCGGTCACCGTGCGAGTCGAACTGACGGCCGGGGACGGCATCAAGGCCCGGACGCAGAGCCGGTTCATCGAGGTGCCGTGGGCCGCGCTGATCGCCGTAGTCGTGATCGCGTTCTTCTGCTGGTCCGTCCTCCCCCGGCTCATACGCCGCCGCGCGAGGTCCGATGCCGCTCGTCCCGCCGTCCCCGAGGCGCTCGTCGACGAGTCGTACTTCGAGGACGGAACGCGCCGATGATGCGCCTGCGCCGCGCGTTCGCCGTCGTCGCCCTTCTCCCGGCCGCTCTCCCCGTCTCCGCACCGGCGAGCGCCGCCGCGGAGCGGCCCGGCATCAGCGCCGTGCCCGGGAAGGCCGCGGCGGGGACGGCGGTCCGTGTCCGGGGAAGCGGCTGGACTCCGGGCACCGCCGTGCAGATCCAGGTCTGCGGGCAGAACGCGGTGCACGGCTCGGCCGACTGCGACACCAGGCGCGGGGTCTCCGCACGGGTCGCACCCACCGGCGTTTTCGAGGCGGGGCTGACCGTGGGCGCACCGCCCGCCGACTGCCCGTGCGTGATCCGCGTGGCGACAATGCCGGGTTCGGGCGCCGGCGCACCGCTGCACCGCACGGTCCCCTTTGCCGTGCTGGGGCACCCGACCGGCGCGATCCTCCCGGAGATCATCCCCGTCCAGGCCGACGTCGTCGGGCTGGAGGTCGTCGGGAGCGGAGGATGGGGCGAGTTCTTCGGCGGGGTTCCGCGCCGGACCCTGGTCGTGCGGATACGCAACCGCGGCGCGGAGCCGATCAAGGATGCCCCGATCGTGGCCGGCTGGGGGGCCGGCCGGGAGCCCGACGTCCCGCTCGACGCACCGCCGAGCGGGGTCATCGCGCCCGGGGAGACCGCGACGTACCGGATCGGGGTGGAACTGCCCGCGGCCTCCTTCGGGACGTTCGTCGTCGGCGGCCGGTACGCCGGTTCCGTCCCGTTCGAGACCTCGTTCAGCACCTTTCCGTGGGGCCTGATCGGCGCGAACGTCGTCGCGGCGCTGCTTCTGCTGTTCGGAGTCCGCCTCACCCTCCGCCGCCGCGCCGTCCGGAGAGCGGCGCCACGAACGCGCGGGGCCATCGCCTTCGCCGGCCCCTCCGGGCCGGCGCACCACCCGGTGGCCTCGCGCTCCCCTTCCGTCGTCGACGTCGGGGAACTGCTCGCCCATCTCGACCGGACGGCCGCTCCCGGCGGTGATCCCGGCCACGTCGACCGCGCCGAGCTGGTGGCCTTCCTGCGGAGCCGCGGCGAGGCCCTGGTCGACCTCGATGCACTCGACCGTTTCCTTGGGGAGCGGCGGTGATGGGCGTCCGCTCCCGTGCCCGCGCCCACGGTGCGAGCGGGGCGCCCCCGCTGCTGGAGGTCCGCGAGCTGGCGACCGCTCCGGAGCTCGGCGGCCTGCGCGGCGTCGGGTTCGGCGTCCGGCCGGGCGAGGCGGTCGCGCTCTTCGGCCCCGGGGCGCGGACCGTCCTGGCGGTCCTCGCCGGACGGACTCCGCTCACGGGCGGCGCGGTGCTTCTGGACGGCGCCGAGCAGCCGAGAGGCATCGGGGTCGGCCATCCCATCGGCCCCTCGTCCGGCCGGAGCGGTCCGCAGACGACCGAGGACCACCTGCGTGGACGTGCGCGGATGCGCGGCGACGCCCGCGCCGCCGCCGCGGTCCTGGACGTCTTCCCGATGCTGCGAGCCCGCGCCCGGTCGCCGCTGGGCGCGCTGACCGACGGTGAACACCGGCTCCTCGGCCTCGCCGAGGCACTGCTGTCCCGGCCCCGCCTATTGCTGATCGACGGCCTCACCCCCGGGCTGGCCGGACCATCCGCAGACACGCAGGCGGACGCCGGCCTCACCCCAGGGCTGGCCGGACCATCCGCAGATACGCGGGCAGACGTCGACCTCACCCCGGGACTGGCCGGACCATCCGCGGACGCGCGGGCAGACGTCGGCTACACGCCGGGACTTGCCGGACCGTCCGCGGGCGCGCTCGCGGACGTCGTGCGGCGGCTGCTCGGCGGGGGTGCCGCGGCGGTTCTCGCCGAGCCGATGATCCCCGTCGCGCTCTCGGTGAGCGCCCGGGCGTGCGTGCTCGCGGACGGACGGGTCGCCGCCGAGCTCGCGGCCCCGCGTCCGGCACAGATCGCGGACCTGCTCCGGTCCGCCCGCCCGACCCGTGCCCGAGGCCGGTCCATGACGCGACCGGCCACCGACTGATCTGACGATCCGACGATCCGCAGGAGGAGAGATGCGCTCGATGTACCGGCGCCTCGGTGTCGTGACCGCGATCGGGGCGGTGAGCGTGGTGGGCCTCGGCCCGTCCGCGCTCGCCGCCCCGGCGCTCAAGATGAGCAAGACCACCGGAGTCAAGGTGGGGGAATCCATCACCGTCGAGTCCTTCACCGGCCTCAAGCCCGGGTTGCAGGCCATCGTCATCGGCCAGTGCAAGCCCGTGCTCGCACAGGGAGCCTGCGTGAACGACAAGGCTCTGGTCGGCGGCAAGAGCGACGCCGCCGGCACGTGGGTTCCCGGCAGCGGAGGGCCGAAGTCGATCGTCCTGGTGGAGAAGATCGGTGATGTGGACTGCACGGCCAAGGCGGGCGCCTGTGTCATCGCCGCGACCAGCCTCCTCGACCCGACCGCCGTCCTCGCCAAGGTGCCGCTGGACTTCGCGAGCGGCGGGAACGGCGGCGGAGGAAGTGACGGAGGAGGAGGCGACGGCGGGAACGGCGGCGGGGGCACCGGCGGTGGTGGAGGAGGAGGAGACGGCGATGGCCAGCTTCCGCACACCGGCAGCCCCGACGGCCTTCCCACCTACGCGCTTGTCGCCTCGGCGCTGGTGATGGCCGGGGGCGCGGCGCTGTTCATCATTCCGCGCCGGAGGCGCGAGTCGTGAGTCCGGGGGGCGCGCCGCACCGCTTCATTCCGGGGCGGCGACGCCCCCCAGCACGAAGGCGGTGACGTTCCGTTCCGACTTGCGGATCGTGGTGGCGTCACTGATGAGCGGGAGACGCTCGGCCCCCACGGTCGCGAGGACGCTGCGCGCGGTCGCCTCGACGTCCGCGCGCCGGAACTCGCCGGACTCCATGCCCTCGGCGAGGATGCCCGTCAGGATCCGCTGCATGGGCGCGACGTGCGCGGCCAGGGCCTCATACGCCTCGGGGCCGAGCGCCGCGGTCACCTCCGCCGCGTTCGGGTGCGGGTGCGCGACGAGTCCGCGGAGCTGGAGGCGGATGAAGGCGCGGAGCCGTGTCGTCGCGTCGGCGTTCTTGGGCAGTCCCTGCTCGAAGCTCTCGACGAAGTACGCCGTGACCCGCTCGGTGAAGGCCAGCAGGAGGGCCGCCTTGTCCGGGAAATAGTTGTACATCGCGGTCCGGGTCACGCCGGCCTCGGCGGCCACCTGGGTCATGGAGATCGTGTCTATGCCGCGGTCACGGGAGAGCCGGGCGACCGCGTCGAAGATGCGGTCCACCGTCTGCGCACGGTGTTCACCCAGCGTGGTGGCCGAGATTTTAGGCATGCCTCATCTTCTCATGTCCCGATCTCACCACCGCTGGAGCATTGTTTTCACGACAGTCTGTCGTTATCTTTTAAGTCATACTGTCGTGAAAAGGGAGTCGTCATGCCGGCTGAGACCACCGCCGACCGGGCCGCCGACCGGGAGCCCCTGTCCAAGCTCCTCTACAAGGGGACGACGGCGGCCCACCAGGCCGCCGAGCAGACGCCGTTCATGCTCGCCATGTTCCAGGGCCGGCTGTCGAAGGACGCCTACAGCCGATGGCTGGTGCGGTTCCACTTCGTCTACGCGGCCCTGGAGGCGACGTCCGAGGCACTGCGCGACGACCCCGCCGTCGGCCGGCTTCACCTGCCCGAACTCGCCCGTACGGAGGCGATCGAGCGCGACCTCGCGTACTTCCACGGCCGGGACTGGAGGGACGAGCTGAGCCCGTCCCCGGGCACCGACGCCTACGTGGCCCGGCTGCGCCACGTCCGCGAGGAGTGGCCGCTCGGACTCGTCCCGCACCACTGGATCCGTTACGCCGGCTACCTGCACGGCGGGGCGACGCTGGCCAAGCTGCTCACCACGACCTACGGGCTGCCCGAGGGCGAGGGCATGCGGTTCTACGACTTCGCCGACATCGCTGACCCGGCCGCCTTCATCGGCGACTACCACGCCCGCATGAACGCGGTCCCGGCCGGGCCCGGCGACATCGACGCGCTGGTCTCCGAGGGCACCCGCGCGTTCGAGGCCAACACGGCCATCACCACGGAACTCGGCGAAGAAGCCGGCCTCTCCTGACCGTGTGCCGCGTCCGTCCCGGCTCGCCGCCGGGCAGGGAAGCGAAACCGCCCCCCGCCGGAGGACCCGGTGGGGGCGGTCCGTCATGGCCGCGGTTCAGAGCAGCTTGATCGCCTGCATCGGGCACGCCTCCGCGGCGGCCTCGGCCGCGGGCCGCGACGCGTCGGGGATCTCCTCGTTGATCACCTTGCCGTAGCCCCATTCGTCCAGGTCGAAGACCTCGGGCGCGAAGCGCTTGCAGTATCCCTGGCCATCGCAGGCCGCGGCGTCGATGACGACTTTCTTCATGATGACTCTCCCAATGGAATCCGGACATCGAAGGGCCGCGCTCCGGCGCACCGGGCGCAGCTCCGGACGGCGTGCGCGTGCACGAGGGTGCTGTGGTGCCGGAACAACGAGCCGACCAGGACGCTCACCGCGTCGGGGGTGGCGCAGTTGCCGCGTCCGGCCAGCCCGCCCGCCAGGCGCTCCAGGCGGGCGGCGTCGCCGGGCCCGGCGGTCCCCGCCATGAGCCCCGCCAGCAGGGTCGCGACCGCCTCGGTGCCGCGCACGCACGGCCCGCACTGGCGGGCGTTCTCCCGGTCGAAGAAGGCCGCCGCGCCCGCGGCGACCTCGACCGGGCACTCGGCGGTGAGGAGCACGAAGCCGCCGCAGCCGAGCGTGCTGCCGGCGGCGGTGAAGGCCGCGTGCGTCAGCGACAGGCCGAGCCTCGCGGCCGGCAGGAGCCCGCCGGCGAGCCCGCCCGCCAGGACCCCGGTCACCGCGGCGTGGTCACCGAGGTGAGCGCGGGCCAGCTCCCGCAGCGGGACGCCGTACGGAACCTCGTACAGCACGGGCGGCCTTCCGCCGCCGGACACGGTCGCGAGGAACGTGCCGGGCGAGTCGCCGGTTCCGGCCTCCCGGTAGGCGCGCGGGCCGAGCCGCACCGCCAGGGCGAGCTGGGCGAGCGTCTCGGCGTTGCTGACCAGCGTCGGCGCTCCGTGCAGGCCCTCCTGCCATGGACGCGGCGGCTTGACGACGGGCAGCGCGGGTCCACCGCCGACGGCCCGGACGACGGCGGTCTCCTCCCCGGCCGCATAGGCGGGCTCGACCCGGATCATTTCGACGGACGGGACGTGGCGCGCGGCCTCGTCCAGGGCGTCGGCCCCCGGCCGGTCGGACGCGTAGAGGAACGACCGGTCCGCACCGACGGCGCGGGCGGCAAGCAGCAGCCCCTCGACGACGAGCTCCGGCCGTTCGCGGATGAGGAACCGGTCCTTCACCGAGCCGGGTTCCCCCTCCTCGGCGTTCGCGATCGCGTAGCGGCCCGGTGCGGCGGAGCCGGCCACGGAGCGCAGCTTGACGCCCAGCGGGAACCCGGCGCCGCCGCGGCCGCGTATCCCGGCGGCGGCGGCGATCTCGATGATCTCGGTGCCGGACGGGCCGGGTCCGCGGACGCCGCGACCGCCCGGCGCCGCGCCGAGCAGCCGCGCGGGGCCGAGCGGCCGGGTGTGCAGCGGAAAGTCCATCGTGGCCGGTCAGGCGACCTTGAACTCGGACATCCGCTTGCCCAGGTCCGCCAGCACCTCGGTGTTGAGCTGGTAGGCCAGCAGCGTCTCCCCGACGATCCGCTTGCTCTCCACCTCGTCGAGGCCCAGCGCGTTCAGCTTGTCCCGGTACCCGGCCTTGAACGCCTTGTAGTCGGGGATCTTCGGGAAGTTGTAGAAGCCCACTCCGTCGTCGCCGCTGAGGCCGTAGGCCCGCTCGGCGGACTTGCGGATGACCTGCCCGCCGGACAGGTCGCCCAGGTAGCGGGTGTAATGGTGCGCGATGAAACCGCCCGCCCAGTCCGCGACCTGGTTGATCCGCGCCACGTAGGTCAGCGTCGGCTTGGACGGCTTGATGGCGTCCTTCCAGCCGGCGCCGTAGAGGACTTCGAGGTCGCGTTCCAGTGTCGCCACGCGCTCCAGTTCGGGGATCACGAACGGCCCGGCGACCGGATCGTCCGCGAGCGCGTGCCCGGCCTCCTCAATCGCGACATAGGCGTAGTAGTGCTGGGCGACCATCTCGGCGTAGCCGTCCTTGGAGATCTGACCGCCGAGGAGCGCCTGCATGTAGTTGGTGTACTCGGCCGCCTCATGGTCGGTCCAGGTCGCCTTCCTGAGCTGGTCGGCGAAACCGTCTTTCGGTGTCTGCGTCAACGGGGATCTCCTTGTCGGCGGTCGCGCCGCCGCTCGGGACGGCGCTCGGGAAAAGCTTGCATTGAAACGTTGTTTCACGACAGAGTGTCATCAAGATGGCGACGGGCGTCAAGGGCTTTGACGACATGTCGTCGCGAAATACGCCGGCTCGGCGCCGGCGGGAGAGGAGCCGTCATGCCTTCCGAAGGAGATCCCGGGCGGGCACTGGACGACCTGGTCCGGGTACGCGCGAGCCGCGGCGGGGACGAGACGGTCATCTGGTGGACCGGCGACGTCTACGCCTGGCTGCCCGGAGACGGCCCGCACCATCTGTTCGGGTTCGAGGGCGTCAACGTCGGCCGCGCCGTCCCCGTGGACGGCGGCGTGGAGCTGCTCACCCGCGAGGCGGCCTGCTACCTCGACCCCGTCTCGCGGGAGATCATCGACTCCTGGGACAACCGCTACACCGGCGAACGGGTGGACGTCGACCACGTCTGGAACGATCCGGTCGACTTCCGCTGGCTCGCCGAGGGCCCGCGCGGGCCGTTCCGGTTCCCCCGGACGCGGGTCGGCGGCGACGTCGTCTTCAACTCCGACGTGCTGCTCGCCTACCCGTCCCCGCTGCCGGTCGCCGACTACCCCGACAACTCGGGGGACGACGTCTACCGGGCGATGGAGCTGTTCCAGTTCTTCACCCGCGCCGCCGACCTGGACGATCCCGCGCTCGACAGCGTGCCGTGCTCCCTGTCGTGGACGAGGATGGCGCCGTGGCTGCCCTGGATGCGGATGGCCGGCCGTCCGGGCGCGCTGCTGTACCACTGCCGCGGCGGGAAGGCCGCGGGATGGCCCGGCGTGCCCGGCCGCCCGCGGCGGTTCGTCGAGGAGCGGGGGCCGCGGTTCCGGCACGCTCCCACGGAGTGGTCACCGTCCAGCGAGTCGAGCTGGACCGCGTTCAAGAAGCGCCATCCGGCCGGTTCCCGCCGGTCGGCCCCCTGACGGGCAATCCATCATTCGGATGACGACGCTCCGGCGCGGCGGGTCCTAGCATCGGGACCAGCGGCGCCCGCATTCCTATATCAGGAACATGATTCCGGAATTTTCAACCGGAAGGGGTGATCCCTCTTGGCCCTCTACGTGCTCCGGCGGACGCTCTCCCTCCTGGCCACCGTGTTCGTGGTCGTCTCGCTGGTGTTCTTCCTGCTGCGGCTGTCGCCGGGGAGTCCCCTCTACACGCTGCTCGGCTACGGCTACAGCGAGGAGAGCCGCGCGGCGGTCGCCGAACGGCTGGGGCTCAACGCGTCCCTTCGCGAGCAGTACGTCCAGTACCTCGGCCGCATGTTCAGCGGCGACCTCGGCCAGTCCGTGTTCTCCGGCGAGCCGGTGTGGTCCTCCCTCACCCGGCGGGTGCCCGTTTCGCTGGAGCTGGCGGCGCTGTCCGGCGGGGTGTGGATGGCGCTCGGCACCGTCGCCGGCTGCCTGGCGGCACTGCGGCGGGGCTCCTTCTTCGACGGGTTCCTGCGCGTGTTCAGCGTGATCGCGCTCTCGGTGCCGAGCTTCTGGCTCGGGCTGGCCTGCGTGCTCGTCTTCGGCGTGTACATCACCGGCGTGTTCCCGGTCGGGTACGTACCGCCCGAAGACGGGTTCGGCCCGCACCTCGCGTCGATGGTGCTGCCCTCCTTCGTCCTGGGCCTGCCGGCGTTCGCCGTGGTCGCGCGGACGCTGCGCGGCTCGCTGCTGGAGGTGCTGGATCGCGACTACGTGTCGTTCGCCACCTCGATGGGGATGCGCCGCCGGTTCGTCGTGCGCAAGGTGGCGCTGCGCAACGCCGCCATCCCGACGGTCACCGTCGTGGGCCTGATGCTGGGCATGCTGCTCAGCGGCGCGATCCTGATCGAGAACGTGTTCGGCATCCCGGGACTCGGCCAGCTCATGGTCGACTCCTTCCGCCGCCAGGACTATCCCGTCGCGGCCGGCTGCTGCCTGGCGGTGGCGGTCCTGTACCTGTTCACCAACCTGCTGGTCGACATCGCCCAGATGATCATCGACCCCCGCATCAGGGAGAGCGTGCTCTCCGGGACGGAGGCCGCATGAGCCCGCCGGAACTGCTGAAGGGACCCGGCACCGGCACGCGGGCGAGGCCGGGCCGCTGGACACGCGGCCGCCCCCGGGACGCGCTGACCTGGTTCGGGGTCGGCTGCGCCGGGCTGTTCTGCCTGCTCGCCACGGTCGGGCCGCTGCTGACGCCCGACCCCAACGCGGGCAGCGCGACCGTGCTCGCGGAGCCGAGCCTCGCCCACCCCTTCGGCACGGACCAGCTCGGCCGCGACCTGCTGGCCCGCGCGGCCGTGGGGACGAGGGTCTCCCTGCTGGTCAGCCTGTCGGCGGTGGCGCTCGGCCTGCTCATCGCCCTGCCGCTGGGGATCCTGGCGGGTTATCTCGGCGGCCGGCTCGCCGACGACCTGATCATGCGTGCGCTGGAGACGGTCCAGGCGCTGCCCATGTTCGTCCTGGCCATGTTCGTGATCGGCCTCACCGGCACCGGGACCGGCCGTCTGGGCCCGGTCTCCATCACGATCACGACGAAGGTGGTGCTCCTCCTCGGGTTCGCCTTCATCCCCTACTTCGCGCGGGTCGCCCGCTCGGCCACGATGGCGGAGGCCGGGCAGGACTACGTGGCCGCGCTGCGGGTCGTCGGCGTCCCGCGCTCGCGGATCGTCCTCGGCGAGCTGCTGCCCAACGTGATGCCCGCCATGGTGGTGCAGGCGTTCCTGGCCATGGCCCTGGCCATCTTCGCCGAGGGCGGCCTCGGCTTCCTCGGCCTCGGCGTCCAGCTTCCGCAGGCGACGCTCGGCAACCTGACCGGCGGCGGCACCGGCTACCTTCCCGGCGGCGTCTGGTGGTACTCGGTCCTGCCCGGCGCGGTGATGCTCGCCGGGATCCTCGGCTTCAACCTGATCGGCGACGCGCTGGCCGACCACCTCGGCGAGCGGGGCGCGGCGCGATGACCCCACCGGAGGAATCGATGACGGCCAGCACACCGCTGCCGGACTGGTCGCGGCGACGCGTCCTCACCACGCTGGCGGCGGGCACCGCCGTGATCCCGCTGGCCGGCGCCGCCGGCTGCGCGGGGGCCGGGGCCGCGAAGGGCGGCGCCCTGCGGATCGGGATCGAGGCCGGGCCGGGGAACATGAACCCGCTCGACTCCGGCAGCGAGGTGACCCGCTGGATCGCCGAGCCGGTCATGGAGACCCTGTACGACTACGACGACCGCCTCCGGTCCGTTCCACTGCTGGCCGCCGGGGAGCCGAAGGTCTCCGGGGACGGGCTCACCGTGACGATCCCGCTCAAGAAGGGGGTCACCTTCCACAACGGCGACCCCTTCACGGCCGAGGACGTCGTGGCCTCGCTCCGGCATGTGACCGCGCTGGCCAGCGGCAGCGAATGGATCGTCTACTTCCTGCGCTACTACTCGGGTGCGCGTGCGCTGGACCGGCACACGGTCGAGATCAAGCTCAACCGCCGGTACGGGCTGCTGCGGTCCCATCTCACCAACCTGCCGATCACCCACCGGTCCTTCGTGAAGCGCAAGGACACGATGATGGGCACCGGGCCGTACCGGATGGACGACGCGGCGGCGGGACTCGGCTACTCGCTGAGCGCGTACCCCGGCTACCACGGGCCCGGGGCCGCGTTCCCGCGGATGGAGTACACGATCATCCCGGACGGCTCGACCCGCGTGGTGAACCTGCGCGCCGGCAAGATCGACATCGGCACGAACCTGCCGGTCGCCGCGCTGCCGCTGCTGCGCGGCGACGAGCGGACGACCGTCCACAAGGTGGACGCGCCCATCGACATCCTCACCTACGTGAAGGTGGGCGGCAGTCCGTTCGACGACGAGGACTTCCGCAAGGCGATCGCGTGCTCGATGGACCGGCAGGCCGTGGTCGACAAGGTCTTCGGCGGCGCGGCGACCCTCGGCCAGGGTCCGATCGGGCCCGCCGAACAGGGCTACGACCCCGCGCTGAAGGTCTTCCCCGCCCGGCCCGACACGGCGAAGGCGGAGCGCCTCCTGAACGCCGCGGGCGGCGGGGAGCGCGGCTTCACCCTCACGATCGCGGCGAGCCAGACCATCGAGGGCATCGCACAGATCCTCGTGGAGAACTGGAAGAAGGTGGGCGTGACCGTGAAGCTGGACGTCCTGCAGAGCGGTCCCTGGGCGCAGCGCTGGATCTCCGGCGACTACCAGATGATCATGAACAAGTTCGCCAGCGGCTTCACCAGCGGGGCGGCGAACTACCTCACGCTCTCCCCCGCACAGTCCGGCAGCGTCCTGGCCTGCGGCTACCGCGACCCCGGCGTGGACCGGGCGCTCAGCCGGGTGTGGGAGACCTCCGACCAGGACGAACGCGTCCGGCTGCTGACAGAGGTCAACCGCACGCTGGCCGAGGACGCGGTGATGTTCCCGGCGGCCTACCCGAAGATGATCGTCGGCCAGCGCGACAGCGTGACACCGATGAGTCAGGTACAGATGCGGATCAACCGGCTCGGCGTCTCCCGCCTCCGGCCCGCGGGGAGGTCCGGTGCCTGACCGTGTTCTGCTGGACGTCGAGGACCTGCACGTCGACTATGCCGGGCACGCCGGCACCCCCGTTCCCGCCGTGCGCGGCGTCACCTTCCAGCTCCGCCGCGGCGAGGTGCTCGGCCTGGTGGGCGAGTCCGGCAGCGGCAAGAGCAGCGTCTGCGCCGCGCTGACCCGTACCCTGCCGGACGGCGCACGGCTGAGCGCCGCCGGCCTGACGTTCGACGGCACAGGGCTGACCGGCCTGTCCGAAGAGGCCATGCGGCGGATGCGCGCGACCCGCATCGGGTTCGTGCCGCAGCGGCCGATGACGTCCCTCAGCCCGTCCACCCCGGTGCTGGCGCAGCTCCGGTGGTACGGCGGCGGCCAGGACCTCACGCCGCTCCTGGAGCAGGTCGGGCTGCGCGCCGTCCTGGACCGTCCCCGGGACTACCCGCACCGCTTCTCCGGCGGGCAGCTGCAGCGGCTGCTGATCGTGCTCGCCGCGCTGGCCCGCCGGCCCGACCTGCTGATCGCCGACGAGCCGACCACGACCCTGGACGCGACCGTCCAGGCGCAGGTGCTGCGGCTGCTGCTCGACCTGCGGGACCGCCTGGACCTGGGCATCCTCTACATCACCCACGATCTGGCGGTCGTCGCGCAGGTCTGCGACAGGGTCGCGGTGATGTACGGCGGCCGGCTCGCCGAGACCGGCACGGTCGAGCAGATCTTCGCGGCGCCCCGCCACCCCTACACGCGGGCGCTGCTGGCCGCGCTGCCCGGTCGCACCGAACCGGGCGAGCGCCTCAGCACCGTCCCCGGCAGCGCCGCCGGCGCCGCGCATCACCCGGGATGCGCGTTCGCCCCGCGCTGTCCCGAGGTCCTGGCCCGCTGCCGGGAGGAACAGCCGCGGCCGGTCGTCACGCTCGGGGCCACCGTCAGCTGCCATCGCGCCGAGGAGTCCGCATGACCCCGCCTCCCACGACCCCGCCTCCCACGGCAGCGCCGCCGGAGAAGCCGCGCCTGCTCGAACTCGACCACGTCACGCGCAGGTTCGATCTCGGGAAGGGTCTCCTGCGGCGCGGGCGCCGGACGGTGCACGCCGTGGAGGACGTGTCGCTGTCGCTGGCGCCCGGGGAGACCCTCGCGATCGTCGGCGAGTCCGGCTGCGGCAAGTCGACCATCGCGCGGCTGGCGGTGGGGCTGCTGGATCCGCCCCTGGGCGAGGTGCGCATCGACGGCGTGCGGGCCGGCTCGCGGCTGCCCCGCGAGGTGCGCCGCACCGTCCAGTTCGTGTCGCAGAACCCGTGGTCGGCGCTGAACCGGCGCAAGACCATCGGCCATGCGATCGGGCAGCCCCTGGCCCTGCACGGGCTGTGCGCGTCGGGCGCCGAACGCGACGAGCGGGTACGCGAACTGCTGGAACAGGTCGGCCTGCCCCCGGAGTACGCCGGACGCAGGCCCGCCGGGGTGAGCGGCGGCGAGTTGCAGCGGGTCACCGTCGCCCGCGCGCTGGCCGCCTCGCCCCGGGCGATCGTCCTGGACGAGCCGACCGCCAGCCTCGACGTCGGGGTGAAGGCGACGCTGGTCAACCTGCTGCTGGACCTGCGGGAGTCACTCGGGCTCGGCTACGTGCTGATCACCCACGAGCTGGACATCGCCCGGCATCTGGCCACCCGCGTCGCGGTCATGTACCTGGGACGGGTCGTGGAGTCGGGCCCCGCCGAGGAGATCTTCACCTCGCCGCGGCATCCCTACACGCGGATGCTGCTCGCGGCGGTCCCGGTGCCCGACCCGACGCGGCGCCGGCCGGTGTCGCCGAGCGGTGAGGTGCCCTCGGCGGTGAACCCGCCGCCGGGCTGCGCGTTCCATCCGCGCTGCCCGTACGCGGTGGACCTCTGCGGCCGCGAACGCCCGGTGCTGGTCCGCATCGGGGGCCGGCGGAGCGCCTGCCTGCGCGACGTCGAGCTCCTCGACGCGACCGCCGAGGCGGAGGGATGACGGCGGCCGGGGGCGGGGCGGTGCCTCCGCCCCGCCCCCGGGCACGCCGCCGGCTAACGGCCGGCGGAGGCGGGCCGGCCGCGCCTGACCAGGAAGACCACGACGCCCGCCACGATCAGCAACGCGACCGCGCCGGCCGCCAGGAGCATGCCGCCGGAGCCGCCGTCGTCCTCGCGCGCGGCGGGAGCGGCCTGCCCGGCCGGAGTGGACGCCGCCGTCGGCGCGCCGGACGTCCCGCCGGCGAAGGTGAGCGGCACCGTGACGAAGTTGCGGGTGTCCCTGGGGTTGGCCGGGTCGTTCGTCATCAGGGCGCAGGACGTCTTCGCGCAGTCGGTGTCGCCGAAGACCTGGACGACCTTGAGCTTGGTGGACAGCGAGCCGTCGTCGCCGGTGGTCGCCTTGCTGTAGTTGCCGGTGTCGCAGGAGCCGCCGAGCGGCTTCGCGGTGTCGCAGACGGCCACGAACAGCAGGGTCCCCGGCGTGAAACCCGACCCCCGAACGCTGATCTCGCCGCCGTCGGCGAGGTTCTCGGACGGGGTGACGGTGATCTCCGGCTTGGCGGCGGCGGACGCGGTCGCGGTGAGAGCCGGCAGGGCCGGCGCCAGTGCGGCGGCGGCGAACAGCGACACGGCCGACAGTGGCCGGGCCCAGGCCAGTGCGGGACGAGGTGCGGGCATCGGTGGCCTCCCATGGGACGTGTCCGCGGCTCCGAAACGAGCCCCGGCAGTGACTTGCGGAACACTGTTTCACGACATAGTGTCGTAAAACAAGACCCTGTGGAGAGCCCCCGAGAGGACCCCATGAGCGCCGAGGCCACGACCCTTTCCCCTCCCGTGGAGCACCATCGCGGGCACCGCGACGTGACCGGCGGACGGCTCCGTCCGGCGGTGTTCGGCGCGATGGACGGGCTGGTCTCCAACTTCGCCCTGATCAGCGGCGTGGTCGGCGGCGGCGCCTCATCGACCACGGTGGTGATCACGGGACTGGCCGGCCTGGCCGCGGGGGCCTGCTCCATGGCCGCCGGCGAGTACACCTCCGTGGCCTCGCAGACGGAGCTGATGCGCGCCGAGATCGACGTGGAGCGCAGAGAGCTCGCCCGCGACCCCGACGGCGAGCTGGCCGAACTGACCGCCCTCTACCAGAACCGCGGGCTCGACGAGAAGACCGCGGGAGCCGTGGCCCGACAGCTCTCCGAGCACCCCGAGGTGGCGTGGCGCATCCACGTCCGCGAGGAACTCGGCGTGGACCCCGACGACCTGCCGTCGCCGTACGTGGCCGCCTCCACCTCGTTCGCCGCCTTCGCGCTCGGCGCGATCACCCCGGTGCTGCCGTTCATGCTCGGCGCCGACGGCCTGTTCGTCGCGGCGGTCGTGAGCACGCTGGGCCTGCTCGCCGCCGGCGCCGTCGTGGCGAGGCTGACCGCCCGGCCCTGGTGGCGCGGCGCACTGCGGCAACTGATCCTCGGCGGCGTCGCCGCCGCCACCACCTTCGGCATCGGCGGCCTGGTGGGCGCCGGCCTGTCCTGATCCGACCGGCCAAGGAGATCGCATGGGCATCCGTGAGGACATGCCGCTGCTCGCACGCCACGAAGGCGACTGGGAGGGCACCTACGTCCACGTCGACCGGGACGGGAAGGTCATCGACACCCACCGGTCCCGCCTGTCGTGCCGCCTGCCCGCCGACGGTGAATGGGACTACTACCAGGTCAACGAGTACACCTGGGACGACGGGCGGACCGAGGAGCACCGGTTCCCCGGCAGCTACCGGGGCGGGGGCCGCTGCGCGTTCGACACCGAGCGCATCCAGGGCGAGTTCCGGGCGGTCGACGACGACACGATCTACCTGTCGTGGATCTACAAGGAGCGCGGGACCGACATGCGGCTGTTCGAGCTCATCGTGCTGAGCGAGGACGGACGCGAGCGCAGCCGGACCTGGCAGTGGATCAGCGGCGGCCGCTGCGTCCGGCGCACGCTGATCAACGAGACCCGCGTGTCATGAACGCCACCGCGACCGTCCTCCGAACGCGGCCACGGTGGGGCCCGGCCCCTCCGTCAGCCGCCGTACCCCATCTCGGCGGACAGCTTGCGGGTCGATTCCAGCAGCGCCTCCGCGCACTTCTTCGCCTCGCCGCGGAACCGTTCGGCGGGGCCGCAGACGCTGATGACGCCCGCGGGCCGGCCGTGGTGGTCGAACACCGGCGCGGCGACCGAGGCCGAGCCGGGCTGGCGCTCGGAGACGGACTGGGCGTAGCCCCGCCTGCGGATGGTCTTGAGCTCCTTGCGCAGGACGTCCTCGTCGAGGATGGTGCGCTCGGTCAGCCGGACGAGCGGCGTGTCGGCGAGGTAGGCGTCGACCTCCTCCTCGTCCAGGAACGCCAGGAACGCCTTGGACGAGCCCCCCGCGTGCAGCGGATACGGGATGCCGAGGCTCACCGACATGATGACCTCCCGGCTGGGCGTCACCTGGTCCACGTACACACGGGAGTTGCCCGTGCGGATCGACAGCGTCGCCGTCTCGGACAGGGACCGGGACAGAGCCTCAAGTTCGGGGGCCGCTATCCGGCGGATGTTGATGCGGTCGAGATAGGCCAACCCGAGTCGCATGGTGGTGACGCCTAGCGAGTACCTGCGAGTGTTCACATCCAGCTCGATCAGGCCCCGCACCCGGAGGGATGCGAGGATCCGGTGCACCGCGGCCTTGGAGAGACCGAGCCGCTCTGCGATCTCGGTGACGCCGAGGGTGATCGAGCCGGGCTCGGCGAACAGAACGAGCACGTCCGCCGCGCGTTCCACGGTGGCGACGGTCTTGCTCGACGACTCTGTGCCGCGGCTGCGAATCGGCTTTGAAGTGTCCATGGGCATGGACGTCCCTACTCCCTGGGGGCTTGTGTTCAGGTTCCGGCCTCCCCGTCATAGCGGAAGCCGACGGACACGGGCGGGTCGGTGACGATTATGGTGTCGAGGAAATCGGCCACCCCCACGGCCCATCCTGGAACATAATTTCGCATAATGGAACGACTCTCCACAACGTTTCGATGTGGAGAGTCCACGTGTGGGACCGGTATCTCGACGTCCACGGGGCGGACACGATCCTGCCGGCCGCCCGGCCGACACGGTCTTGGCCGTGACCGCCCGGCTCGAAGCGGGATCGATCTGGCGAGTCGGCGGCCCCCGGCCCATGGTGGCATTGATCCGGGCCAGGGGCCGGAACATCAGTCCGCACCGAGCATTCAGCCCCCGACCCATGGTGCGCATTGACCGGGCCGGGGGCTGAAACGTCAGACGGTGCCGAGCATCCGGCCCCCGGCCCGTGGCATCGACCGGGCCGGGGGCCGGGGCGTCACTCGGTGCCGAGCATCCTGTCCACGACGCGGCTGGAGGCCTTGCCGTCGTCGAGTTCGCAGTAGCGCTGGGTGAACCGCGCGTACGGCTCGGCGTAGGTCTGGGCGACCTCGTCGATGTTGCGGAGCGCCTCGATCACCTCGTCCGAGGTCCTCAGCAGCGGGCCCGGCGCCTCTTCCTCGAAGTCGAAGTAGAAGCCCCGGAGCTCGTCCCGGTAGTGCTCCAGGTCGTAGGTGAAGAACAGGATGGGACGGCCGGTGTTGGCGTAGTCGAACATCAGCGACGAATAGTCCGTCATCAGGACGTCGGCGGCCAGGAACAGCTCCGCGATGTCGGGATAGCCGGAGACGTCGCGGACGAACCCGCCCGCGACCTCCGGGACGGTGTCGACCACATTGGGGTGCCGCCGGATCAGCAGGACATGGTCGTCGCCGAGCGCCTCCGCCGCCCGCTCCAGGTCGAGGCGCAGGTCGAGCCGGTACTTACCGGGGCCGTAGTAGTTGTCGTCCCGCCAGGTGGGGGCGTACAGCACCGCGCGCTTGCCCTCCGGCAGGCCCAGCCGCTCGCGCACCTGCGCGGCCAGCACGTCGCGGTCGGGAGAGGCGAGCACATCGTTGCGGGGATACCCGGTTTCGATGATCTCCCCCTCGTAGCGGAACGCCCGGCGCAGGATCGGCGTGCTGAAGGCGTTCGGGGAGACCAGGTAGTTCCAGTTCGGGGCCTCCTTGGCCACCTTCTCCAGGTACCGCTTGTTCGCGAACTGCACGTCCTCGATGTCGTGGCCGATGCGCTTGAGCGGCGTGCCGTGCCAGGTCTGCACCACGACCTGGCCCTCACGGCGGACGAACCACTCGGGCAGGTGCGCGTTCGAGATGATGTAGCGGCTGCGGGCCATCGCCTCATACCACTCGGCGCCCCACAACCGCACCGGCCGCGCCGTCTCGGGCGGCTCGACCTGGCCGTCCCGCACCACCCAGAGGTGCTCGACATCGGCTCCGCGCCGGACGAGCTCCTCGTGGAGGGCGCGCGGACTGTCGGAGTACTGCTTGCCGGTGTAGCTGTCGTAGAGGACCGCGGGACGCAGCGGCCGCAGCCGCCGGGGCGCCCGGTAGTGGCGGATGCGGGTCCGCAGCTGGCGGTACGGGCCGCGCTCGCCGATCCGGAGGTTGGACTGGGCCTCGAGCACCGGCAGGTCGTAGCCCTGCTCCCGGAACACGTAGCGCCGGCCGTCCACCATCGTCTCGACCGGCAGGCGCTCCAGCGCCGCGTGGTCCACGGTCATGGCCAGGCTCGTCTTGCCGCCGGACGGCCGGATCCGCAGCTCCCACTTCCCGGCCGGCAACGGCAGCACGCCGCCGAGCGTGACCAGGCTGCTCACCGGGAGCTCGGCGTGGAAGCGACCGTCCTGCACCGACATCGCGAAGACGCGTTCGTCGCTCTGGTCACGGCTGCGCAGGACGAGTTCCGCCGCTCCGCCCGGGTAGTCCCCGGCCAGCACCAGCGTCCCTTCCCGTTCCCAGGCCGCATCGGTGACCACCGGCCGCGGTGTGCGGGCCTTCAGCCACGCGTAGCCGTCCTGGGAGCGGTAGACGGCGACTTCCTTGTCCTCGAAGGGGTACAGCCCCTCGGCGACGTCGTCGTCCAGCACCAGCCGGACCGGCTCGTCCTTCGCGTCGGCTCCGTCCTGAAGGCTCACGTGGAGACTCCAGCCGATGCCGTCATCGGGTTCCGTGCCCTGCCCGGGCTTGACCAGGCTTTCGGCCTCCTCGTCGAGGACGGGCATGTCGGCGACCAGGTCGCGCAGCGGGATCCGTACCCGGAAACCGCCGGGGGCCGCGTCGTCGGAGGTCACCTCATGCTGGGCCAGGACCGTCCCCGCGCGCCGGCGCACGACCACTGCGGCGCCCTCCGGCACGCCGTCGCGGATGGTGCCGCGGATCTCCAGGGAGCCGTCGACGATCTGGTGTCCGGTGAGGCGCGCCCGCACCGTCTCCACCTGGATCCGCAGCGTGCCGCCGCGGGTCAGCATCGGGACGATGCGCACGTCGTCGGTGACGTAACGCGACGGCGGGTGCGCGCCGCTGCCCGAGGAGGCGGCCGCCAGCGCGCCGCGCCGCATCAGCCCGCGGCTGTAGACCCCGGCCGCGATCAGCCACGTCCCGTCGACGTACTTGCCGTCGCGGCGCAGCTTCTTCGGGTCGATGGTGCACGAGAACCCCGACCACTGGTGGCTGCGGTTCGGGTTGCCCGACACCGCGTCGGCGTACCGGTAGCGCCGGGTGCGCGCCGGGACCATCTTGGTACGGCCGCCGCCCGTGCTGCGCAGGCCGATGATCTTGAAGGACGACCAGGGGAACCGCGCCCCGATGTTCGAGATGTAGGCGTGCCCGGTGATGCGCAGCTTGCCGCGCCGCCACGTCACCTCGTGCAGCCGGGAGCGGGTCGCGAGTTCTTCGCCGAGCCGGAACACGCGGCGGGGGATCCGCAGGCTGCGGTCCCGCCAGAACGGGTACTTCGCGTAGTGGCGCCACAGCAGGCGCGTCACGGGGATCCGCTGCTTGAGGCGCTCGTACTCCAGCACCTTCAGCAGTTCCGGCATCAGTCCGCGGCTGACCAGGTGCCACTTCAGGCGCAGGATCGCCGGCAGCGACTCCATCGCCGTGGGGTCGGCCTGCTCGAGGAAGGGCTGCGCCAGCTCCACGAACCGGGCCCGGAACTCGTCGTCGGCCTCGTCGAGCACGTTCACGAAGATCCGCAGGTCGCTGCGCAGGGCGACCTCGTCGTACTCCTGCTTGCACGCGCGCACCTGCGGTTCCGTCCGCGCGCCCAGGAACCGGCTGACCGTCTCCACCGCGGCGAACCGGTCCGTGACCGCCTTGAGCTCGGTCCGCCGCTGGGTGATCGACAGCGACTCGCCGGTGCGCTGCCGCCAGTAGTAGACGGGCTCGCTGAGCACGTCGACCGTCGAGGCCAGGAAGTGCGCCGGCAGGGTCACCGGGATGTCCTCGTACAGCACGCCCTCGGGGAACCGGAGCTCGTGCTCGTCCCAGAACTTGCGGCGGAAGAGCTTGTTGGGCACCAGCCGGTCGTACATCAGCAGCCGGTCGCGCGTGATGTGCGTGCGCAGCCGCGTCGTGCCCATCGGGCGGCGGTGCATCGGGGACTGGACGAGCCCCTGCTCGTTCAGCAGCTGGACGTTGCCCGAGGCGAAGTCCGAACCGGTCTGCTCCAGCGTCTCCACCAGCAGTTCGAGCGCGTGGTCGGGGAGGATGTCGTCGCTGTCGACGAACACCAGGTACTCGCCGCGGACGGCTTCCGCGCCCACGTTGCGCGCATTCCCGAGCCCGCCGTTGGGCTGGCTGATCAGCCGGAACCGGGGGTCACCGTCCGTGAAGGTCCGTGCTATCTCCGCACTCGAGTCGGTCGATCCGTCGTTCACCAGAACCACGTCGAGCTCGCGAAGCGACTGCCGGGCGATCGAGGCCAGGCACTCCTTCAGATACTGCTCGACGTTGTAAATGGGCACCACGACACCAACGCGCGGCTCCGGATCAGACGCCATACGCCCATGCCTCTCTTCTACTAGCTTCGCGGCACCGTTCCGACCGTGGCCGCAGCGGACTTGCTCTTCAGTTAAGAGGAATCGCCCCTGGTCAACAATGCTTTGGCCGGGGCCAATGGGTCAGAGGGCCCGCGGAGTCCGGCGGGGGGTGGTCTCCGCAGCATCTTGTGCACCGTAGGTCCTGTGAGGGTCCCACCCGCAACCGGACACCATGATCGACTTCCGGTGGTCCTCACCCTGGCGGACACTATCAACCCTGGCGGGCACTCTGATCGCCAATAGGGATCTTAGCCCCCAGAACGGAGCCGCTGGACGGGTTCTGCGCATTCCCGGCTCACCGCGAGGCCCCTCCGCGTCAGGTCCCCGGCCCTTGTTCCCGCCCTCTGTGGTCGGGTAATGGAGCCTCCGAATTCATGCGGCTGATACGGCCGATACGCAAGACGCACAGCGCGCCCGGAGGACTTCGGTAGATTCCTTGTCGATGGGTGGCGTACTCGCGGCCGGCCCGCAGGTGATGGTGCGGCCGCTCGCAGATGCGGATCGGGCGGAGTTCGTCGAACGGGCGGCCGCCAGTGCCGCGCTGCACCGTCCCTGGTTGTGGCTGCCCCTCACCGCCGAGCAGTTCGGGCCCTACCTGGCGCGCTTCGACGAGGTGTCGGCGGTCGCGTACGCGGTGTGCCGCCGCGACGGCGGGGAGGGCGGCGGGGAGATGGTCGGGCACGTCACCATCAACCACATCCTGCGCGCCGGATACCAGCGCGGCGTGCTCGGGTACGGCGCGTTCGTCCCCCATCAGGGCCGGGGCCACATGTCCGAAGGACTGGGCCTCGTGCTGGACGACGCGTTCGGCCGGCTCGGCCTGCACCGGCTGGAGGCCGAGATCCAGCCCGCGAACGAGCCGTCGATCAACCTGGTCAAGCGGCTGGGGTTCCGCAAAGAGGGACTGGCGGTCGGCCTGGTCCGCATCGAGGACGTCTGGCGGGACCACGAGCGGTGGGCCATCACGGCGGAGACACACGCCGCGGCAGAGGTTTAATGATCTTGTTAATCCGACATATGTGACGAAAGGGAGGTGCGCGGAGCCGCGCCCGGATCCCAGCGTCAGCGCCCGTATCCCACCGTCAGAGGGTAGGTCAGCGTGGCCGTCGAGGCCGAGGCAGCGGGAGCCGCCGGCACCACCCCGGAGTGGCCGGAGACCCTGGACGTCCGCGCGCTGCTCGAACAGGGCTGGCGCCCGACCCCGTTCCACGAGTTCGTGATCAAGGTGCACAGCCGCTGCAACCTGTCCTGCGACTACTGCTACATGTACGAGATGGCCGACCAGGGCTGGCGGTCGCAGCCGCGGCGGATGGCCCGGCCGGTCGTGGACCACGTCGCCCGCCGGATCGCCGAGCACGCCCGCCAGAACCTGCTGCCGGACGTCGACGTCATCCTCCACGGCGGCGAACCGCTCCTCGCCGGGCTCGACCACCTCCGCTACACGCTGGACGCGATCCGGACGGCGGCCGAACCCGACGTCTCGGTCAGGTTCCACATGCAGACCAACGCCGTGCTGCTCGACTCGCGTTTCCTCGACCTGTTCGACGAGTACGGCGTGGTCGTGGGAATCAGCCTGGACGGCGACGAGCAGGCCCACGACCGGCACCGCCGGCACGGCGACGGACGCGGCAGCCACCATGAGGTGCTCGCCGGCCTCGACGCCATCACGGCACCGGAGTACCGGCACCTGTTCGGCGGGCTGCTCAGCACCATCGACCTCCGGAACGATCCGGCGACCACCTACGAGGCCCTGCTGCAGTCGGACCCGCCGGGCATCGACTTCCTGCTGCCGGTCGGGAACTGGGACACGCCGCCGCCGGGCCGGTCCCCCGACGAGTCGACGCCGTACGGGGACTGGCTGATCGAGGTCTTCGAGCTCTGGTTCCGCGCCCCGGAGCAGCGCACCCGCATCCGGCTGTTCCACGAGATCATCCGGCTGCTGTGCGGCCAGCGCTCGCACAGCGAGGCCATCGGGCTCTCCCCCGTCGCCGTGGTCGTGGTCGAGACCAACGGGCGGATCGAGCAGGTGGACACGCTCAAGTCGTCGTACGACGGCGCTCCCGGCACGGCGCTGCACGTGTCGCGCGACCCGTTCAACGTCGCGCTGATGCTCCCCGAGATCGCCGCCCGGCAGATCCGCCACCGCGCCCTCGCGCCGCAATGCCAGACCTGCAACGTCCGGCAGGTCTGCGGCGGCGGCCTGTACCCGCACCGGTACCGCTCGGGAACCGGGTTCCTCAACCCATCGGTCTACTGCATGGACCTGCTCAGGCTGATCACCCACATCCGCTCGGCCGTCCTGAACGACCTCGCAATGCTGTGAACCCGCCAGCTCTCACAGCCCTGGGAACCGGCACGCCCTCGCAATGCCGCGAACCCGCCGCCGCTCACAACCCTGCGAACCGGCACGCCCTCGCACTGCCGTGAACCCGCCGGCTCTCACAGCCCTGCGAACCGGCACGCCCTCGCACTGCTGTGAACCTGCCTGCTCCAACGATTTGTGAACCGGCGCGTCCTCGCACTGCTGTGAACGCGCCGGCTCTCACACCGGCGCCGGGTCGAAGTCGGTGTCGATGCGCCTGCGTTCGAGGAAGATCCTGGCGTCTGGATGCTCCGGCCCCAACGTGGTGCGGTAGACCTCCTCGGTCCGTTCGCGGAGCGCGGCGGCGTCCTCGGAGCGTCCGAGCGCCTCGTAGTCGAGGGAGAGGTTGGCGGCGCAGGCCGAGGCCAGCGGATGCTCGTCGCCCAGGGACGTGCGCAGCCGCCGGAGCGTCTCCTCGCCGAGGCGGGCGGCGTCCTCCGCCTTCCCGAGGGCGGACAGGTCGCTGACCAGGTTGAGGGCAACCGTCAGGGTGTAGTGGTGGTCGCGGCCGAGCTTGGACTCCAGGCCGTTGATGGCCGTGTCGTTGAGCTGCCGCGCGTTCGCCGGGTCGCCCATGAGCCGGCGCAGGACCGCCAGGTTGCCGACGCAGCCGTGATGGTACGGGTGGTCCTTGCCGTAGACGGACGGGTACCGCCGCACCGTGTCCGCGGCGAGTTCGTGCGCCTCCTCGAGGTTGCCCATGCTGCGGTGGACGTTCGACAGGGCCATCGCGGAGGCCAGCGTGTCGGGGTTGTCGAGGCCGAACAGCCGCAGGCACCGGGCGTGGACGTCGGACGCCAGCTCCAGCGCGCGGTCGTACTCCGCGGACCGCCGCGACGCGATCGAGAGGTCGCGCTGGGTGCGGAGGGTCCAGATGTGCTCGGCGCCGAGCTGCTCGACGCCGAAGGCGTAGGCGTCCTCACCGAAGTCGCACGCCTCCAGGTAGTCGCCGCAGAGCCGCACCGCACGGGCCAGTCCGCTCCAGGCGATCAGCAGCCGGTTCGGGTTGCCCGCCTCCGGGTCGAGGACGAGCTGCGCCTGGTAGGCCTCCTCGTGGAGCCGCCGCGAGCCCACGTAGTCACCGCTGAGCGCGTAGTCCAGCGCGAGGTTGTTGAGGGCCAGCAGCGTCCGCGAGTCGGCGTCCCCGAACTTGCCGCGGTGCAGGCGCAGGGCCTCCTCGTCGCTGGCCTTGGCCGACTGGAAGTCACCGCCGGCCCGCATGTCCGCGCCGTCGCCGCGCAGGAACCGGAGCGTCAGCTCGTCGTCGGGTCCCAGTGTCCGCCGGGCGATCGTCTTGGTCTTGCGGCTCAGCTCCGCGGACGCGCCGAACTGGCCCAGCTCTCGCAGGACGATCGCGAGCTCCAGGTGGACGTTGAGGACGTCGTAGTGGTCCTCGCCGGAGTCCTTGGCCCAGCGTTCGACGAAGTCCTCGGCGAGCGCGCGGGCCGAGACGTAGTCACCGGACACGACCAGGTAGCGCACCATGTTGAGGGCGAGCGTCCGCACATCGGGCGCCTGGCAGCCGGCCAGTTCGGTGGGGCCGATGTGGCCGAGCAGGTTGAAGAACCGGGGCCAGCCGAGCCGGTTCTCTGAGTTGGCCGGCGCGTACCCGGCCATGAGCAGGTGCACCTCGTGGCGGATCCGCTCCTTCGCGTCCTCGGGCAGCTCGTCGCGCAGCAGCGCCTGGATCAGCCGGTGCACCTGGAGGGTCCGGCTCTGGTTGTCGAGCCGGGCGAGCGCGTAGCGGCCGAGTTCCGCGATCACGCGGCTCAGCTGGATCGGGTCGGCCAGCAGCCTGGTGAGGCGGGGGCCGAGGCTGGCCTTCGGCTGGCTGAACAGGTCCCGGGGGATCGGCTCGGGGCCGAAGAAGGCGCAGCAGCGCAGCAGGTCGATCGCCTCGGGCAGCGTCCGGTCGAGGGCCGACACCGACAGGCCCCAGGCCGCCGTCATCGACGCCGGGTACTCGGTCGGCTTGCCCTCGGCGAGCAGCTGGCTGGTCCGCTCCCTCAGCAGCCGCAGGTACTCCTCCACCGACATCCCGGTCTCGGCCTGGAGGGCCCCGGCCTGCTCGAGCGCCAGCGGCAGGTCGCCGAGCGCGTCGGCGAGCCGCTCGGCCTCGGCCCTGTCCACCCCGCGCGGAACCCGCTTGCGGAGGAACTCCGCGCTCTCGGCGCGCGTGAACACGTCCACGGCGACCGTGTCCACGACCCCGTCCCAGCGGTGGTTCCGCGAGGTGATCAGCACGTGGCCGGGGCCGTGCGGGAGGCTGTCGATCAGCTCCTCGGGCTGGTCGGCGTTGTCGAAGATCAGCAGCCAGTTGCTGTACGGGTCGCCGCGGCGCAGCGCGTCCAGGACGGCGTTCGCGGCGTCCTCGATGCCGCTCGCCGCCGCGGACGGTAGCCCGAGGTGGGAGGCCAGGCCGGCGAGCGAGGAGCGCACCAGGACCGGCTGGTCGGCCGGGATCCACCACACCAGGTCGTACTCGGGCCGGTAGCGGTAGGCGTACTCGACGGCCATCTGCGTCTTGCCGACGCCGCCGAGGCCGTGCAGCGCGTGCGGCACGACGGCGGTGACGTTGCCGGTGATGCCGGCGCGCAGCCGGTCGAGCAGCTCGTCGCGGCCGGTGAAGTTCTTGTTCCGAGGAGGGATCTTTCCCCAGACGTCGGGAACCCGCCCCGGTACGGCATCGGCTCCCATGCGTGGACTCGTCACGCCTTCCGCCTCCCACTCGGTCGCCGCGGCGCCCGCCGCACCGCGGAGTGTGCCGGCCGTCCGGGCCGAGCACGGGCCGGACTCGGGCCGCAACTCTCCCGAGTGAACATCGTTCCCCGTTCCGGCTCTGCAACAGGTGACACAACATCCCCGGATGCCCGAGATTCGGTCAGCGTCCATAGCAATATATGAACGACCCAATCAGCGCGAAGTCCGATTGAAATCGAGAGAACATTCTAGGTAACGGTTCCCGTTCACGCCATCTGGCCCGGGAGGTGATTTTCTGTCAGACTCGGAAATGTCGTGCGTCATGCCGCCCGCCCGCACCCAGCGGAGAAAGAGGCCGAGATGAGAAACAGTGACAGCAAGATCAGCCCCATCGATCTCAGCCGGGTCTCGACATCGCAACTGCACCGCCTGCCCAGCTCCGCACTGCGGACCGCACTCGCCGAAATGCTCGACCCGGCACGGCCGGGAGGCCACCGCCCGGCCGGGTTCGGCCAGCTCTACCCGTCGTCACCGGATTCGTCGCCCGCCCGTCCGTGACCTGACCCGTTAGCCACACTTGGCCATTTCCCGGTTCGAGCGGAACCGTTTCGGCCAAGGCGGGCCGACGCTGTACTACGGTTGTCAGACCGACCTCTTCGCTGGAGGCCCGTCGGCTGTCAGGTCATGACCAGCAGGCGGGTCGTGGCTTGGCGGAACCGCGAATCCAGCGTGTCGAACTGGATGGCCGCAGTGTCAAAGCAAAAGGTCCACGATCGCGGTGACCGTCCCAGGCTGCGCACGAGCACGCGGCCTGGGGAGGTCACGATGACCGCCCACGACCCGCCCGCCGACATCGCCCCGTATGTGGGAGCGCGCCCCTTCCGGGTCGCCGACCAGGGGTACTTTCACGGACGCGCGACAGAGATCCGCGACGTGGCCGACCGCTGGCAGCGGCACAGGGTCACGCTTCTGCACGGGCCCGCCGGCGTGGGCAAGACGTCCCTGCTGCACGCCGGGGTGGTGCCCCATCTGCGGGCGAGCGGGCTGCACACGGCGCCCGTCGGCCATCCCGTGCACCGCCCGGCATGCCCCATCGGCGCCCTGCCCGACCAGAACCCGTACGTCTTCGCGCTGCTGTCCTCCTGGTACCCGGACGAGTCACCGAGCCGCGTCTGGGGGCTCTCGCTGCTCGACTACCTGCGCGGGCGCGCGCAGACCGACCGCTTCGGCCTGCGCCCCCGGCAGCTGTTCGCGATCGACCAGGCGGAGTTGCTGCTCCGCGCGGCGGGGCCCTGGCTCCGGCACCGCGAGCCGCTGTTCGACGAGCTGGGGACCATGCTGGAGTTCTTTCCCGCCCACCTGCTGATCGTGGTGCGGGACGACCGGCTGGAGGAGATCCGCCCGCTCGTCGACCGGCTCGCCTCGCGCCTGCGCGACGGCACCGCCGACCCGGACGGCTACGCGCTGGCCCCCTTCGACCGGGCGTCCGCCGTCGAGGCGGTGGACGGGCCCCTGAAACGGTCCGGGCACACCGCCCCGGCCGGATCGGCGGCCCGGCTGGTGGACGAGCTCCGGACCGTCCGGGAACCCTGGGCGCAGCGGCCCCGGACGACCTCGGCCGTCGACCCGGCGCTGCTCCAGGTGGCCTGCGCCCGCCTGTGGGACGAGCCGCTCACCGAAACCGCCCCCCGCCTCGACAACGGCACCCCGTCCGGCACCGGCACCCAGCCGGGCGCGCTTGCAGGCGAGATCACCGACACCGTCACCCATCCAGGCACCCCCGCAAGCGAGATCACCGGCACCCGCACCACCCCCCACGACGACGTCGCACGGCTCGCCGAAGACGCGGGACGGCTCGCCGACGACGCCGCACGCCTCAGCGACGACGCCGCACGCCTCAGCGACGACGCCGCACGCCTCAGCGACGACGCCGCACGGCTCAGCGACGACGTCGACAGGGGGCTGGCCGAGTTCTGCGCCCAGGCGCTGGCCACCGTGGCGGCCGACCACCGGCGGCCCGCCCGGGAGATCCTCGTCTGGTTCCGTGCCGCGTTCGCGCCCGAGCGGGGCGGCGCCGGCGTCCCCGAGGACTCGGAGCCCGCGCGGGCGGTGCCCGCCGCCGTCCTGTGGGCGTTGGAAGACCGCCATGTCCTGCGGGCCCGGCTCGACTCGGGTGAGCGCCGCTACCACCTGCATCCCCGGCTGATCCAGGCCGTCCACCAGATCGGCGACAGGCCGGCCCCGCCCCAGCGTCCCGCGCCCCCGGCCCGGCTCCGGTTCGCTGAGCTCGCCCTCGCCGAGGGGGATTTCGACCTGGCCTCCTACCACGTGTCCGCCGCCGTGAGGGGCTGCGGCAAGGAGGACCTGCGGCTCCTCGCGGAGGCCGAGTGCCTGCGCGGCGACATCGCCTGCGTGCGCGGAGCCCCCGACGGGGCGGAGCACTACCGCGAGTCCGCCCGCCTCTACGAGGCCCTCGGGGACACGCTCGCGGTCGGCCGGCTCCTGGTCACGCTGGGCCGGCTGAAGCTCGAAGCCGACGCCACCGAGGCCGTGCGGGACCTGCGCGCCGCCGCCGGAAGGCTGCCCAACGACACCGCCGTCCAGACCGGCCTGGGCCTGGCCCTCTGGGCGGACGGGCAGATCCGCGCCTCACTCGCCGTCCTGGACGCGGTGCTGAGCCGCCACGGCGACACCACCGAGGCGCTGCGCACCCGCGGCGAGATTCTCGCCGATCTGGGCCACGCCGAGCCGTCGCTGCGCGATCTGCGCCGCATCGACCACAACGCCCGCTTCTCCACGCGCGCCGCGTGGGCGCTGGCCCAGGCGATGTGCGTCGACGCGACCGGCGAGCCCTGGGACGCGACCGGCGCCGCGCAGCCCGGCGGCGAGCCCGCCGGGGCGCATCTCGGCCCCCCGGGCCCCGCCGACGCCGACAACGGGCCCGTGCTGCTGCGGCTGGCCCGCGTCCAGCGGCTGGACGGCGACGAACGCGGCGCCGCCGCACTCGCCGCGCGAGCGGTGGCGGCGGAACATCCACCGCTGCCGCCCCAACTTCGGGAACAGGCGAAGCGTCTCATGGATGAACGGGATCATCCGCTCCTTGCAGTACCCGTCGTCCGGCCGCGCCAACAGCGCGCGTGAGGCACTCCATATTCCTGTCAAGCAACGATAAAAGCCCTCCCGGCCGTTCGGCAAACCGGTAGCATGCCGCTGTTTCGCGGGTATTCCACGATCGACAGTCTGACGTCATGCCGCACTACCAATCAGGACGCACCTGACATTCCTGGTTCGCCTCGATACCTGCGGGCATGTGTTACTGCTCAAGGGAGAGTTCGGACCAGTGACCATGACCGCGCCGGCAACGGAGCCGAACGCGCAGGCGGCCCGGCGGGCGCGCTCCACCCCCGCGGGGGACGGCACCGGGAGCCCCGGGCCGGGGCGGCTGGGGCGGCGGTACGAGCACGGCCGGGAGCCGTGGCGGCGGAGGCTGCGCCCGCGGCGGCCGCGCGATTTCACCCTGCTGTGGACGGGCTCGGCGGTCTCCCAGATCGGTGCGCTGAACATGTCCACCGCGGCCCCGCTGCTGGCGCTGGCCCTCACCCGGTCCCCCGTCTTCGCGGGCTGGGTGCTGGCCGTCGGAACGATCCCGGGCCTGTTGCTGCACGTCCCGGCCGGGCTGGTCGCCGACCGGGTCGACCGCCGCAAGATCATGTCCGTCTGCCAGGCGGTCCGCATCGCGGTGGCGTCCGTGCTCGCGGCCGGGCTGCTGTTCCTCGACGGCGGAAGGGAGATCCTGCTCATCACGGCGATCGCCGTCGAGGGCTGCGCCGTGGCGTTCTACGACGTCGCCGAGACGGTCGCCATCCGGCACGTGGTGCCGAGGGACACGCTGCACCCGGCGGTCGGCAAGAACGAGGCGAGGCAGCACATGGCGGTACTGCTCGGCCGGCCGCTCGGCGGCACCCTGTACGCCATCGGCCACATGTTCCCATTCGTCCTCGGTGTAGTGACCGCCTTGGTCTCGTGCCTGTCCCTGCACTGGATGCGCACCCGCGACTTCCGGGCCATTAATAAACGGGCATCGGGTGCCATGCCGGATGACTCGCACGAGATGCATGACAAGGTGACACCGAAGGATCAGCGGACTTCGCAGGACATTCATCAACAATCGCCTGGAATACTCGCAGGGCTCCTGTTTCTGACCAAGGACCGATTTCTGCGCAGTGCTCTCGGTGCCTGCGCACTGGCGAACTTCCTCTTCCAGACGGTCATGCTCCTGCTGGTCGTCCGCGCGCAGGAGCAGCATCTGTCGGGCTCCATGATCGGGCTTCTGCTGGCGACGAGCGGCCTCGGCGGGGTGCTGGGTTCCATGCTGGCCGGCCGGGGGCCGCGGCGCGCCAGCCCGCGGAGGGTCGTCATCATCTGCGGGGCTGTCTGGCTCGCGCTCATCCTGGTCGTCGCCCTCAGCCAGTCCGCCTACTACGGGCTGATGGCCTGGGGCGCGTGCGGCTTCATGGGCGCGCAGATCAACGTGACCCTGAGCATCTACGAGTTGACCGAGGTCCCGTCCCACATGCAGGGCATCGTGGCGGGCTTCAACCGGTTCCTGACGACCGGCGCGCTCTCCGTTGGCGCGCTGTGCGCCGGGTACATCGTCGCGGCGCTGGACACCGACGGGGCCGCGATCCTGGCCGCCGGGGGCTTCACGGTCGTGGCCCTCGCCATCCCGGTCCTCATGGCCTCCGACCATCTGCTGCGGATCTGGCCGCTCCGGGCCGCCACCGCCGCGCTGGCGGAGGACACCGAGGCGGCGGCGGGCTGACCGGCATCGGTCACTGCGGCGGAAAACACGGAGAATGTGGCAGACGCCCCAAATCTTCCTTCCTGGGTGATCGTATATTTGTCCGACCGTACGTACGCGCGCGATGACGCGGAGGCACCGCACTGTGAACGGGTCGCTCGATCTGGCCGATCAGGAGCGGCTCGTCACGGCCTTCATGCAGATCGACGGCATGCGCCGGCGGCGTACCCGCGACCTCTACGTCACCCTGCTGGAGGACGAGCTCGGCCGGCACCTCCCGTTCGACCGGCACGAGGAGGAGCTGCACGACGTCTGGTCGCTGGTCCGGGCCTGCCTCACCACCACCGGGGCGGTCCACGCGCTGGCCGGCGTCCTGGAGCGGATCCACCGCGGCAGCACCCCGATGGCCGGGCTGAACGCCGTCGTCGCCGAGCTGGTCCCCGAGCCGCTGCTCACCCCCGCCGAAAGCCGCGACCTGCACAGTCTCGTCGGCGCGCTGGAGCGGAACGGCACCGCCTCCCCGTACGCCTCGGTGCTTCCCTCGCTCTACCGGCGGGCCGTCGGCCCGGTGGGGCCCGTCCCCGACCACGATGTCCGGAGCCTCCGGGAGGCCGTCGCCCATCTGGAGCAGGTCCTCCAGGGCGCGGACGGGGTGCCGCCGCTGCTGGTGCTCGTCCACGGGCTCGCCGAGCACGCCGAGGGGGACACGGCCGCCGCCATCCGGGACTGGGCCCGCCGGTTCGCGGAGCGCTCGGGCGTCGACCCCGCACGGCTGACCGGGCCGGGACGCCCCGCCCTTCCCGGAGGCCCCGCAGCCGACGCACGCGCGCAGGCCGGCACCTACCTCACCGTCGAGTGCCGCCATGACGGCGCCGGAACGGACAGCCTGATGGTCACGGCCTGGCTCCAGAAGGGCACCGACCCCGGGATCACGCTGCGCAGCGACGACGAGCCGCTGCCGCGTGCGCTGCTTCCCGTCCTGCTCGGGGAACTGCTGGCCGACGACCCCGAGGTGGTGAACCGGGACGACCCCGACCTCGTCATCGAGTTCGTGCTGCCCCGGGGGCTGTTCGGGTTCGCCTTCGACCAGCTCGCCATCACCGTCGACGGCCTGGAGCGGCGGCTCGGGGTCGACTACCCGGTGGTCCTGCGCAGCCTCGACCGGCTCCGGCGCGGTGCCCTGCACCACCACTGGCGCCGCAAGTGGACGCGGCTCCGGGAGGCGTCGCAGGACGGCGAGGTCTGCTGGGTCGCCACGCCCCGGGAGTTCGACAACCAGTGGCTCTACGCCAGGCTGCTGCAGCCGTCCGCGGCGGTCCTGGCGATGGCCTTCCCGCCGTGGGGCGACACGCCCGAGCCGGTGGACGAGCTGTGGGTCGGCCTGCAGGCGGGAACCCCCGTCATCGCCTGGTGCCGCCGCGAGGAACCGTCCGACCACCTCGTCAAGCAGGTGACGGCGCTGCTGGCCACCGACCCGATGACGCTGCCGCACCGGCTGCTCGACCTGCGGCGCCAGGCCGCGCTGAACGGCTCGGGCGAGCACCCGGGCCTGGACCTGGCCCTGCTCTTCGATGATGCCGACCGCATTCCCGAGCCGTACCAGCGGCTGAGACCCCCCACCTGACGACCGGCCACGAGAGAGGTCCCCCATGTCTGACGCAGTGCCCGGGCCGGACGGATCGCCCCCGCCGGACGGATCGTCCCCTATGTCTGAAGCAGTGCCCGGACCCGAAGCAGTGCCCCCGCCGGACGCGTCGTCCCCGCGAAGCGCGTCGTCCCCGCAGAGCGACTGGCACATCTTCACGGGCGGCAACCGGCCGCACGACCGCATCAGGAGCCTGCCGCCGCCTCCTCCCTGGCGGGACTTCGGCGGGACGGGCTCCACCGGGGACCGCCGTCCCGGCGACGTCCGGCGCGCGAGGTCGTACCGGACGGACGAGAGCGTCGTCGACAAGGTCAACGCGGCGCTGCAGCTGCGCCGGCCGCTGCTCGTCACGGGCAAGCCCGGTTCCGGGAAGTCGACGCTGGCCTACAGCATCGCGTACGAGCTGGGCCTGGGGCCGGTGCTGAACTGGCCCATCACGAGCCGGTCCACGTTGCAGCAGGGCCTCTACCACTACGACGCGATCGGCCGGGTCCACGAGGCGAGCCTGCGCGGTTCCGGGCCGGCGTGGGCGGGCCCGGCCGTCCCGCAGGCCGTGGACGGCGAAACCGGCGCCGCCTCCGACGCCGCTGCCGACGTCCGGCCGGACGCCCCCGGCATCGGCCGGTACATCCGGCTGGGGCCGCTCGGCACCGCGCTGCTGCCGGGGGACCTGCCGCGCGTCCTGCTCATCGACGAGCTGGACAAGAGCGACATCGATCTGCCGAACGACCTGCTGAACATCTTCGAGGAGGGCTGGTTCCTGATCCCCGAGCTGGAGCGGCTCCCCGAGGACCAGCCGGTCGTGGAGGTCATGACGGCCGGTGAGGGCCGCGCGTCCATCGAGCGCGGCAGGGTCGCCTGCGCGGACTTCCCCATCGTCGTCATCACCAGCAACGGGGAGCGCGAGTTCCCGCCCGCGTTCCTGCGCCGGTGCGTCCGGGTGGCGATCGAGCCGCCGAACGGCGAGCACCTCGCCGAGATCGTCGAGGCGCATCTGGGCGAGCCGGCCCGGCGGGAGGCCGAGGAGCTCATCCGCGACTTCCTGGCCCGCCGCGCGCACGGCGACCTCGCCACCGACCAGCTGCTCAACGCGATCTTCCTGGCGACCTCGGGCGCCCGCCCGCCCGAGAGCGGGCTCGCCGACCTGGTCGACACGATCCTGCGTCCGCTGGGCATCCCGGGCTCGAAATGATCAGCCGGTTGGTCGAGGCGCTGTGGGCGCTCGATCCGCCGCCCACCGCGCAGGAGCTGGCGGACGCGCTGTGGCTCGCCGCGCGGATACAGGAGGCCGAGGGGAACGCCGCCCCGCCGGCCCAGGAGGCGCCCCGGCCGCGCGTGCCCGCAGACACTCCCGGGCCGCGGCCGGCGGGCGGCGCGGGACCTTCGCAGGGCCACCGGGCGGCCGCCGCGGGCAGGGATCCGGCCCCGCAGGCCGGGCTGTACGTCACGGGCCGTGAGCCGGGCAGGGCGTTCCCGGTCCGCAGCCCGGGGGTGGCCGCGATCTCGCACAGCCTCCCGCTGGTCCGCGCGATGCGTCCGCTGCGGGTCTCCGCACCGTCCCCCGCCCGGACGTATCTGGACGAGGCGCACACGGCGCAGAGTGTGGCCGACACCGGTGTCTGGGTTCCGGTCATGCGTCCGTCGCCGGAGCGCTGGCTGGAGATGTCACTGGTGGTCGACACCGGCCGCTCCATGGTCATCTGGCAGCGCACGGTCGAGGAGCTGCGGGTCCTGCTCCAGCAGCTCGGGGCGTTCCGCGACGTCCGGGTGTGGCGGCTGGACACCGACGCCGAGCGGTTGCGGCTGCGCACCGACACCGCCCCCGGCGGCGAGAGCCCCGGCCAGGGGCGCAGCCCCGACGAGCTGATCGACCCGACGCGGCGCAGGGTGGTCCTGGTCGTGACCGACTGCCTCGGCGGGGCCTGGCGGGACGGCCGGGCCGCCGCGCTGCTGGAACGGTGGGGGCGCGCGGGGCCGGTCGCGATCGTCCAGCCGCTGCCGCAGCGGCTCTGGTCGCGGTGCGCGGCGGCGCTGGAGCCGGTGCGGTTCAGCACCGCGATCCGCGCGGCCCCCAACGACCGGCTCACGGTGGTGCCGACCACGGCCCCCCTCCTCTCCGAGAACGGCGGCCCGAACGGGACCGCCGCCGACCCGGGCATCGCCGTGCCGGTCATGGAGCTCGAGCCGCGCTGGGTGCGCACCTGGGCCGGGTTCGTCGCCGCCGGCGGGCGGGACATGCCGGGCGTCGCGCTGTTCACCGGGCGTGCCGTGGCACCGCTCGCCGAGGACCCCGGCGGCGCCGACCCGTCCCCGATGGAGCGGGTGATGCGCTTCCGCGCGGCGTCCTCGCCCGAGGCGTTCCAGCTGGCGCGGCATCTGGCGGCGGCCCCGCTCAACCTGGAGGTCATGCGGCTGGTGCAGCGGGCGATGCTGCCCCGCTCCACGCCGGCGCACCTCGCCGAGGTCTACCTGGGCGACCTGATGCGGACGGCCGGATCGCAGGGCGGGACGGTCACCGATGACCTCCGCAAGGACGTGGCCGCCAGCAGGTCTGACGGCTCCGGCGGCACCGTCTCCTACGACTTCCGGGAGGGGGTGCGCGACGTCCTGCTCAGCGGGATGCTGCGCGGTGACGCGCTGCGCGTGCTCACGGAGGTCTGGCACGTCGTCAAGCAGCAACTCGGCTCCACTCACGACTTCCCGGCGCTGCTCGGCGCGATCCGGCGGGGCGAGGAGCCGCTCCCGCCCGACCAGCCGTTCGCGCAGGTGGCCGTCCAGGTACTGGCCCGGCTCGGAGGCCGCTACAAGGAGGTCGCCGAACGGCTCGGCGCCGCGTCCGCCGAGAGCGGCGCGGACGGCGCGACCCGTCCGGGGACCGCGCCGGGGCCTGGCGCCGGACGCGCCGCGGGGACCCCGATCTGGGGCGGGGTGCCGCCGCGCGATCCCGGCTTCGTGGGACGGGACACGCTGCTGGCCGCCACCCGGGAGGCGCTGGACGACGGCCCGGTGGCGCTCGTCCCCGCGTCCGGTCACCGGCTCGGCGGCGAGGGCACGTCCCGGCTCGCCGCCGAGTACGCGCACCGGTACGCGGGCGAGTACGACCTGGTCTGGTGGATTCCCGCCGCGCAGGCCACGGACGCGTGGGCCTCCCTGGCGGCGCTGGCGGAACGGCTCGACGCGGGCGGCGCCGGGCTCGGCACCGCCGCCCAGGCCCTCCGGGCGCTCGGGGCGGGCGCGGTGGCCGGGCGCTGGCTGCTCGTCTATGACGACGCGGCGGATCCGCCCGGCCTCGGGCCGCTGATGCCTCCGGCCACGTCCGGCGCGTCCACCGGCCATGTGCTGGTCACCGGCGGCGACGCCGCCGCCCTGGCCGACGGGCACACCGTCATCCGGGTGGGCCGCCTCGACCGTGCGGACAGCGTCGCCCTGCTGCGCGCACGCGCGCCGGGGCTCACCACCGGGCAGGCCGACCTGCTCGCCCGCGACCTCGACGACCATCCGTCGGCGCTGAGACTCGCGGCGGCATGGCTGGAGGCGGCACGGCGGTCGTCCGGCGAGGATGTCCGGGACTACCTGCGTCTCCTCGACCTGCGGGCACGGACGCTCGGCGAAGGGAGGCCGCCGATGCCGCCCAAGGTCGCCGCCGCGGCCGAACTCGCCCTCACGCGGCTCGGCGCGGAACGGCCCGTCGCCGGGCGGCTCCTGGAGCTGTGGACGTACCTCGGCTCCCACCCGGTCTCCGCCCGCATGCTGTCGGCCGGGCCGCTGGCGGACCTCGCACCGGCGCTCGCGCATGAGGACACGCTGCGGGACGCGATGCGCGACATCGACCGCTACGCGCTCGGCCGTTTCGATCCGGACGCGGAAGTCCTCCGCGTCCATCCCCAGGTTCGGGCGATGCTGCGGCTGAGAGCGGCCCCACGGGCGGGCCACCCACAGGCGGACCACTCCCCCGTCCGCGCGTGTGTGGACGCCGTCCTCAGCGCCGCGACCCCGGCCGAGGAGCCCGAGAACAGCGCCACCTGGGAGGCGCGCGCCGAGATCACCCCGCATCTCGTGCCCGCCGAAGCCGTTCTCGGCACCGCGCGGCACGTGGTGCTCGACCAGGTGCGGTACCTGCTCGCACGCGGTGACGCCGACGGCGGCAGGCGGCTCGCCGAGTCGGCGGCCGGTGCGTGGCCGGACCTGCACGGCCCCGACGACGAGCTGCTCCTGGAGGTCGGCCGGTGGCTAGCCGATGCGCTGCGGATGCTCGGCGACCACCGGGCCGCCGCCGGCCTCGGCGCGGACCTGCTCCCGCGGATGCGGAGCCGGTTCGGCCCCGACCACCCCGGCACCCTGTCCGCCGCACGCGGTGCCGGCGCCGATCTGCGGTTCCACGGCAGGTTCCGGGAGGCGTACGAACTCGACGACGACACCTGGCGGCGGACGCTCAGACGTTTCGGCGCCGACGACGCGCGTTCGCTGCTGGCCGCCGCCGACGTCGCCACGGACCTGCGGCTGCTCGGCGACGTCCACCACGCGCACGCACTGGACTCCGACGCCCATGCCAGGCTGCGCCGCCGCCTCGGCCCGCGGCACCGCGACGTGGTCCGCGTCGCCGGGGGCCTCAGCCGCGACCTGCACGAGCTCGGACGGTACGGCGAGGCCCTCGCGGTGCAGCGCGAATGCCTCGCCGACGCCCGCTCCGCGCCGCCCGCCCCGCACGTCCTGCCGCTCCTCGTCACCCACGCCGGGACGCTCCGCGCGTCCGGGGAACCGGCGGAGGCGCACGGCGTCGCGCGGGAGACGCTGGACGACGTCCGGCAACAGTTCGGCGCCGACCACCCGCACACCCTCGCCGCCGAGGTGTGCCTCGCCCTCGCGGAGATCTCCGTGGGGGTCCTGGGCCAGGCGTGTGACAGGCTCCGCGAGGCCCGCACCGCGTACCGCCGGGTGCTGGGCGACGGCCACCCGTTCACCCACGTCTGCGCGGCCGGGTACGGCGCGGCGCTGCGGGCCGCGGGCGACGCCCAGACCGCACTGGGGATCGACGAGGCGGCCCGCGCCGGCCTCGGCGGCGATCCGGACCACCACCATGCCCTCTGCTGCGCGGCGGGCGTCGCCGCCGACCTCTACCTGCTCGGCGAGCTGGAGTCCGCCGCCGCGCTCTCCGCCGACACCGCGGCGGGCCTCCAGAGGCGGCTGGGCCCGGCGCACCCGCACACCCTGGCCGCCGCCCACAACCACCGGGTGATCACGCAGAACCCCGGCGCGCAGTCGGCCGCCGACCTGCGGACGGTCCTGGGCGACCGGCACCCCGACGTCGCCGCGGCGGCTGCGGGAGAACTCCTGGAACTCCACATCGAACCCCTCCTCCTGGAGTGACTCCCCCCATGGCGCACTTGCCGACCGGCACCCATAATCGACCCGTGGACACGGCACGCGGCGACTGGCGACCGGCGGGCCTCTGCTCCCTCTACATCTGCGACATCGCCTCGTTCGGCGACCCGTCCCGCACCGACCGCGTGCGCGTCCACGTGCGGGACGTGCTCTACGAGAGCCTCGGGACGGCCTTCCGGGAGAACGGCATCGCCTTCGACGCCTGCTACTGGGAGGACCGGGGCGACGGCGTGATGATCGCCGTGCCTCCGGAGTTCGACCTCGCCACGCTCCTCACCACGGTGACCGACCGCCTCCGCGCCGAGATCCGCCACCACAACGCCGTCTCCGGCGATCCGGCGAAGATGCAGCTGCGGGTGGCCGTGCACATGGGGATGGCGCGCTCGGACGGCCGCGGCCTGGTGGGCACCGCCGTGAACGACGCGTTCCGCATCCTCGACGCGCCCGCGTTGAAGGAGGCCCTGCGCGTCTCGGGAACGGCCGTGGGGGTGATCGTGTCCGACCGCGTCTACGACGACGTCGTCCGGCACGGCTGGGACCTGCTCGACCCGGGTGACTACCGTCCCGTCGAAGTCCAGGTCAAAGAGCTGACGACGACGTCCTGGATGAACGTTCCGGGTCTGCCGTCGCCCGTTCCCGCGCAGTCGCCGCCGACGCCCCCCGCTCCGGCCGGGGCGGTCCGTCCCGCAGGCGATCCGCCGCCGCTGTTCGAGCTGGTCGACCACCTGCTCGACATTCCCCTGCTGGCCCACGAGCGGGGACGCGACCAGCTCGTGGACGCCCTGCCGTTCGAGATCGGCGTCGTCATCCCGCGCAGGCCCGACGCCCGCTCCGACACCTACGCGATCGTCCGCACCTGCCTGGACTATCCCGGCGGCCTGCACCGGCTGCACCAGGCGGTCAGGGCGTTCACCGGCCCGTCGATGGCCATGACCCGTGTGGAGCAGACCCTCAACCGCTTCCTCCTGGACTCCTGAGCCTCCCGCCCGCCGATACATCAAACTCGTTTGATGTATCCTGGAGGCATGGAGTCGACGGGTCAGGCCGTCCCGGCGTTCGTGCGGTTGGCCGCCCACCCTCTGCGGTGGCGGCTGCTGACCGAGCTGGCCGGGAGCGACCTCCGCGTCCGCGAGCTGGTCGAACTGCTCGGCCAGCCGCAGAACCTGGTCTCCTACCATCTGCGGCTGCTGCGCGAGGGCGGGCTGGTCACCGCCCACCGCAGCAGCTTCGACTCCCGCGACAGCTACTACCACCTGGATCTGGAACGCTGCGCACACGCACTGGCCGCCACCGGCGCCGGCCTGCACCCAGCACTGCATTTCGCCCCCACCCCACTTGGACCCGTCGCCACCGGCACCGGTCTGGACCCGGCACCGCACTTCGCCCCCGCCCCACCCCGACCCGTCGCCACCGGCGCCGGTCTGCCCCCGGCACCGCACCTCGATCCGACCCCGCCGCCTCCCGCGTCCGCCGGACGCCCGGCCCGGCCCCGCGTGCTGTTCACATGCACCGGGAACAGCGCCCGCTCACCGATCGCCGAGGCCCTGCTGCGCCACCGCACCGGCGGCCACGCCGAGGTGACCAGCGCCGGCAGCCACCCCAGGGCGCATCTGCATCCCGACGCCGTGCGGATCCTGCACGAGGACTACGGCATCGACGTCGGCGACCAGCGGCCGCGCCATCTGGACACTCTCGCCCGCCGCCCGTTCGACTACGTGATCAGCCTGTGCGACAAGGTCCGCGAGGTCTGCCCCGAGTTCGACGGCCGGCCGCGACGGCTCCACTGGAGCATTCCCGACCCGGCCGCCGCCAGCCGGCCGGACCGCGCCGCCTTCAGGCACACGGCGGCGCAGATCGACACCCGTATCCGCTACCTGCTACCCGTGCTCGCCACGGACCCGGAGGTCAGCCATGACGACACCGGATGAGTTCGCCAGCGTCCGCTACATCGTCGACGACGTCGCCGCCGCCGTCGACTTCTACACGACGCACCTCGGCTTCACCGTGCGCTCCAACCCCGCGCCCGCCTTCGCCGACGTGGTCCGCGGCCCGCTTCGGCTGCTGCTGTCGGGCCCGGCGAGCTCCGGCGCCCGCGCCACACCCGATGACTCCGCCGCACCGGGCCGCAACCGCATCCACCTCATCGTCGCCGACCTAGACGCCGAGATCGACCGGCTGCGCACCTCCGGGCTGTCCTTCCTCGGCGACGTCGTCGCCGGCCCCGGCGGCCGCCAGATCCTGCTCACCGACCCAGCAGGCAACCTCATCGAACTGTTCCAACCCGCCACCCACTGAGGCGCCAGATCCTGCTCACCGACCCGGCCGACAGCCTCATCGAACTGTTCGAGGCCGCCGCCCACTGAGCGGCTGACCTGGGCGGTTCGTTTACCGGTGCTTCTCGGCGGAATAGTCCGCCACGAAGCATTGGGGGGCTGCCCATGGCCATTTACCAGTACCGCTGCGCGCAGTGCGGACCGTTCGACGTCTCCCGTCCGATCGGGACCGCCGGGGCCGCGGAGACGTGCGCGTCCTGCGGCGGGGAGGCGTCCCGCGTCTTCACCGCGCCGCACCTCGCCCGCACTCCCGGCCCGCTCGGCCGGGCGCTTCAGGCCCAGGAGGCCAGCGCCCACGAGCCGCAGGTGGTCAAGCGGGCCCCCGAGGCACCGCGCAGACCGGCGGCCCCGCCCGCCGACCCGAGGCACGCGCTGCTCCCCCGCCCATGAGCCACTCGCCCATGAGCGAGAAGACACCCGTACCGCGAGAAGACACGTACTGGAGGAAGAAATGCCCGACGTCGTGTTCAGCGTCGACCAGGCGAAGTCGATGCGCGACCAGCAGGTTCCCGGCCACAACCGGTGGCATCCCGACATCCCGTCCGCGGTCACCGTGCGTCCCGGGTCGGAGATCCGCGTCGAGTCGCGGGAGTGGATGGACGGCCAGGTCGTCAACGACGACTCGGCCAACGACATCCGCGACCTCAACCTGAACGTCAACCACATGTTGAGCGGCCCGATCGCGGTGGAGGGCGCCGAGCCCGGTGACCTGCTCATCGTCGACGTCCTCGACATCGGGCCCGTCCCGCAGGAGACCGGCAACGTCGCCGGGCAGGGCTGGGGCTACACCGGCATCTTCGCCAGGGGCAACGGCGGCGGGTTCCTCACCGACTGGTTCCCGGACGCCTGCAAGGCCATCTGGGACTTCCACGGCCAGGCCGCCACGTCCCGCCACATCCCCGGCGTCCGTTTCACCGGCATCACGCATCCCGGCCTGTTCGGCACCGCGCCGTCCGCCGAACTGCTGTCCCGCTGGAACGCCCGCGAGCAGGCGCTCATCGACACCGACCCGAACCGGGTGCCGCCGCTGGCCATGCCTCCGCAGCCGCAGGAAGTGCTCGCGGGCACCCTGACCGGCGCCGACCTGGAGCGGGTCGGACGGGAGGGCGCCCGCACCGTCCCGCCCCGGGAGAACGGCGGGAACCAGGACATCAAGAACTTCAGCCGCGGCGCGCGGGTGTTCATGCCCGTCCTCGTCCCCGGCGCGCTGCTGTCCACCGGCGACCTGCACTTCAGCCAGGGCGACGGCGAGATCACGTTCTGCGGCGCGATCGAGATGGGCGGGTTCATCGACCTGCACCTCGACCTGATCAAGGGCGGGATGGAGAAGTACGGCGTGACGACGAACCCGATCTTCATGCCGGGCAACGTCGAGCCCCGCTACGACGAGTACATCTCGTTCATCGGCATCTCCGTCGACCACGAGACCGACACCAACCATCACCTCGACGCCACGCTGGCCTACCGGAACGCCTGCCTGAACGGCATCGAGTACCTGAAGAAGTTCGGCTACACGGGCGAGCAGGCCTACCTGCTGCTGTGCGCCGCGCCGATCGAGGGCCGGCTCAGCGGCGTGGTCGACATTCCCAACGCCTGCTGCACCCTGTACCTGCCCACGGCCGTCTTCGACTTCGACGTCCGTCCCACCGCCGAGGGGCCCCGCCGCGTCGACCGCGGTCAATGCGCCGTCGCGTCCTGACCGCCCGGGCCGCGCGGGCCGACCGCGCGGGCCGTCAGAGCTGGTCGCGGGGGATGGTGATCGTCCAGTTGCGGGAGTGGACCCGGCGGTCGGCCTCGTAGGCGTCCAGTTGCGCGTGGAGGTGGAAGTCCGTCGCGGTGGACGTCAGTTTGGTGCGGGTCACGGTGCTGACGTCCCAGTCGCCCCGGACGAATCCCATGCGCCACTCGACGTCGCCGAACACGGAACCGTAGTCGTCGCCGGTCCAGCCGTAGGTCTCCTTGGCCAGGCGGGCTATCTCCAGGCCGATGTCGTCGATGCGGACGACACCGAGATCCTTGATCACCTTGAGGGCGGACGCGTACTTCACAAGGTCGCGGGACACCGTCCAGCCCTCCTCGCCGATCTTGAGCTGCGTGGTGGAGATGGGGGGCGTCCCCTCCGGCTCCCCGAAGGCCGCGACGTCCGGTTCGCCCGCCGCGCCGACGGGCCGGACCGGCAGGTCGATGGCACCGGTGAAGACCGAGAGCCGGACCGGGCGCGGCGGCGGCCAGGCCAGCGGCCAGTACGACGTGGAGATCGACAGGCGGATGCGGTGCCCGGCCGGGAAGGCGTGCGCCATCGCGTTCATGGTGACGCCGACCCGGTACCGCTTGCCGGGGTCCAGCGCTCGCGGGGCGGCGTGCCCGTCCCGGTGCGTGAGGTTGAGCAGGCCGTAGGTGACGCGGGTGGCCCGGCCGTCCGGCGCCACGTCCGACAACCGGACGGCCACCATCGCCTGCGGCCGGGTCGCCGCCAGTTCCAGGCGGACGATGGGCGCGCCGAGGACCTCACACCGCTCGTCGAGGATGTCGCTCTCGAAGACGAGCGACCCACCGTCCTCCTCGCGCTGGTCGTAGGGCAGGTCCGGGGGCGCGTTGTAGGAGCACCACTTGCCGGCGAACTTACCGACGGACAGCGGAGATTCCACGGTCAGTTCTTCGCGTCCGACCGTCTCACCCTCCTTGGCGATGCGGTTGCGTTCCAGCGGGCGGCTGCGGACGTCGATGCGGGGCGTCGGCCAGGACGTCTCCCCGACCCAGCGACCGGGACGTTCCTCGTACGCGGTGGAGGGAGGCACGCTCTCCTGCATCCAGATGCGCAGCTTCGGCTCGTCCATCACGCCGTTGTCGGCGTCCTTGAGCCAGTGGTCCCACCACCGCACCAGCTCCTGCAGGAAGCCGATCGCCGGGCCGGGCACGCCGAGGTGCGGGTACTTGTGGGACCAGGGGCCGATGAGTCCCTGCGTGGGCGCGTCCAGGTGGGCCAGGACGCGGAACACGGCGTTGGTGTAGCCGTCGGCCCAGCCGCTCACGGCGAGGACCGGGCACCGGATGTCGGAGTAGTCCTCGCGGACCGAGCCGTGCCGCCAGTAGTCGTCACGGTGCTGGTGGCGGAGCCACTTCTCCAGCCACAGCCCGCTGTTCTCCAGGCGTTCCCGCCACATGTCGCGCCATCGCTCGCCGACGACCGCCGGGTCGGGCGGGCACGAGGTGTAGGCGAACATCGTGGACGCCCAGGACAGGTTGTCGCTCAGCAGGCAGCCGCCCATGTAGTGGACGTCGTCGGCGTACCGGTCGTCGCTGAAGCACAGCGGCACGATCGCGGCGAGGGACGGCGGGCGGCGGGCCGCGACCTGCAGCGCGTTGAACCCGCCCCAGGAGATGCCCATCATTCCCGCACGCCCGTCCGACCACGGCTGGTCGGCGAGCCAGGCGAGGATCTCTTCGGCGTCGAGCAGTTCGCGCTCCAGGTACTCGTCGGTGAGGACGCCCTCCGAGTCGCCCGTGCCGCGCAGGTCGACCCGCACGCCCGCGTAACCGTGACCGGCCATGTACGGGTGATGGATCGAATCGCGCAGCGCCGTCAGGTCCCGTTTCCGGTACGGGATGAACTCCAGGACGACCGGGACCGGGTCTTCGTCCGAGGCCACCGGCCGCCAGATGCGGGCGGAGAGGCGTACACCGTCCGACATGGGAATCCAGACGTGCTCGTCCTCCCGCACCGCATAGGGCAGTGCCGTCACCGTACGCATATCGCTCCTCCCCCGTGAGGCTCGGCAACGCCGGATTGCGCATTGGCTCTATTCGTCGAACTCGAACGTGAGGGCAGCCAGGCACTGCTCGTACCGGGCTTCCAGCTCCGCCTGGTCAGAGGCGCCCATGAAGACGCGGCCCAGCTCGTAGCTGTAGCTGTCCTGCAAGGGCAGTTCGGACAACCGGTCCCCGGCCTCCGCGGCGATCTTCACGATCGTGCCCGGCAGTTCCCGCTCGACCGCCGCGACCTCGTCCGCGGACGGGGCGCGCCGGACGACACCGTCGGTGAACCGCCGGATGAACCACTTGGCGGCCACGTTGTACTCGCCTCCGCCGGGGGGCCGCAGTTCCGGGTCGAGTCCCAGCGCGAGCCGCACCATGTACTGGTGGTTGGGGACGCCGTCCACGTACTCGAACAGCGGGGCGTGCGATTGGGAGTGCCGGGGGTTGATCTCCAGCAGATTGATCGCGTCGCTCTCGCGGTCCCAGAAGAACTCGATGTTGAACGTCGTGGAGTCGAGCCCGATGCGCTCGATCACGCGCTCGGTGATGCCGGTCATGCGCTCGACGACCTCGCCGGGCAGGGAGGACGGGTACTGGTAGCGCAGGAAGCTCGGCTTGCCGGGGTAGACGATGGAGTCGACGACGCCGTAGACGTGCACCTCGCCGCCGAAGCCGCAGCCCTCGACCGTCACCTGGGCGCCCGTGATCGCCTCCTCGGCCATGCAGGCCGCGCCGCCGACCTCGCCGATCTCCGGCGGCAGGTCGAGGCGGGCCAGGACGGCCTCGAACGGCCTGCCGAGCCGGTCGATCCCCTCGCGGATCTCGGCGACGGCCCGGCCGAACTCGTCTGGGTCCCTGACCAGGAACGCCAGCGCCGCCGACGTCGACTTCACCGGTTTGAGCCACATCGGGTAACGCACCCCAGGCGGCGGTCGCACCGCGTCTTCGTCCAGGTCGACCAGCCCGAACGGGGGATGCTCGTCGATCACCGCGCGCTGCTCGATTCGGCTCCAGTACTTGTGCTCGCACTTCACGACGGATTCGAGGCTCGCGCTGCGCAGCCCGTACCGGGCGCACAGGACGGGGACCATCGTCGTGACCGGGAAGTCCCAGAACCCGATGATCGCGTCGATCCGCCAGTCGAAGGCGTCCAGCTTCGTCTCCGCCTTCGCCACCAGCCGGTCGAAGTCGATCTCGCCGTAGCGCAACTCCTCCAGCGACAGCAGCGGGTGGAAACGGTATTGCGCGAGGTGGGGGAGCTTCCGAAGCATGCGGCGGTTCAGGTCGTCCAGACCCAGCACGAACACGTTCCGCGGCATGCGTCCTCCACTCCCGCCGCTCAGGCATGCGTACCCGATACGGCGTCCCTAAACGAGGTGCTTTCACGCAGCCGCCGCGGGGGTTGCCGGGCGGCGCCGAGGCCGGTTAAAGTTCATCCAATTAATAGGAAGGTTTCCTATCAAATAGAGGTCGATCGCGTGCCCCGCTCACCGCCCGCACCGTAGATCCGCATCGCTCGACGACACCACTCGGGGCTCGGGGGATTCCCGCCGTCCACATCTCCGTCCCGGGAGCGACATTGAGAAGACCTCTTCCCGCCCTCCTGCTCACCGCCCTCTGCTCACTCGTCCTCGCCCTGTTCTCCCCCGTCCCCGCGAACGCCGCGTCGGTGACGGCGACGTTCGCCAAGTCCGCCGACTGGGGATCGGGCTACGAGGCCAAGTACACGATCAAGAACGACACCGGCTCCGCGATCTCCTCGTGGACGGTGGAGTTCGACCTCCCGTCGGGTTCCTCCGTCGGGACCTACTGGGACGCCCTGCTCACCGAGTCGGGGCAGCACGCAACGTTCACCAACCGCTCCTACAACGGAGCCGTCGCAGCAGGCGCGACGGTGTCGTTCGGGTTCATCGTCAGCGGCTCCGGGTCACCCCAGAACTGCACTATCAACGGCGCGTCCTGCACCGGCGGGGGCGACGGCGAACCGGGAGCGCCCTCCGCACCCGGCGCCCCGACCGTGACCGCCCGGACCGACGACTCACTGGCGCTCTCGTGGTCCGCCTCGTCCGGCACGGTCAGCGGCTACCGCGTCTACGAGGGGTCCGCCGTCCGCGCCACCGTGTCCGCGACGAGCACCACCGTCACCGGGCTGGCCGCCTGCTCCAGCCACACCTACACGGTCAAGGCGTACAACTCCGCCGGCGAATCCGCCGCGAGCGCCCCCGTCACCGCCACCACGACCGGCTGCACCACACCGGACGTCACCAAGCACGCCGCGCCCTACCTCTACATGGGCTGGGGCAACCCGCCGAACCCGTCCACCGTCATGAACGCGACGGGGATCAAGTGGTTCACGATGGCGTTCATCCTGTCCGGCGGCGGCTGCAGCCCGGCGTGGGACGGCAACCGTCCCCTCCAGGGCGGCGTGGACGCGCAGGCCATCGCGCAGATCCGCGCGGCCGGCGGTGACGTCCTGCCGTCCATCGGCGGCTGGTCCGGCAACAAGCTGGGCCCGAACTGCGCCACCCCCGAGGCCCTCGCCGGCGCGTACCAGCAGGTCATCGACGCCTACGACCTCAAGGCCATCGACGTCGACATCGAGAACAGCGACGAGTTCGAGAACGCGACCGTCCAGGACCGCATCCTGAACGCCCTCAAGATCGTCAAGCGGAACAACCCCGGCGTCCAGACGATCCTGACGTTCGGCACCGGCACCGCCGGACCGAACTACTGGGGCACCCGCCTCATCAACCGCGCCGCCGAACTCCAGGCCGACGTAAACATATTCACGATCATGCCGTTCAACTTCGCCGGCGGCTCCGACATGTACGGCAGCACCGTCAGCGCGTCCGAGGGCCTGAAGAACGCGCTGAAGTCGGCGTTCGGATGGTCCGACGCAACGGCCTACTCGCACATGGGGATCTCCGGCATGAACGGCCTGTCGGACCAGCGGGAGGTCACGTCCCCGGGCACCTGGACCCAGATCCGCGACTGGGCCGCCTCGCACGGCCTCTCCCGCCTGGCGTACTGGTCGGTCAACCGCGACCGCCCGTGCCCCGGCGGCGGCGTCGCGTCCAACTGCAGCGGCATCGACCAGCAGGAATGGGAGTTCACCAGAATCACCGCAGGTTTCTGACCCTCTCCCCCGGCGGCCCGCGTCCCACCTCCCAGGACGCGGGCCGCCCCCATTGACCTCAAGCAAGGTTGAGCAATTAGCGTCGACTTCAACGAAGAACTCGACCACCGGGGGCGATCACAGATGACACATCTTGACTTGGGCGACCTGGGCCGCATCGGCGTGACCCTGGACGTCCGCGCCGACGGCGGCCACCTGGACGACGCCGCCATGCTGGAAAGCCTCGGCTACTCGACGATCTGGATCGCCGGCGGCCAACTCGCGACCCTGGACCCGCTGCGGGACGTCATCCGGGCGACCGAGAAGATCCCCGTCGGCAGCGCGATCATCCCGGCCTGGGGGTACACGCCCGAAGACGTGATCGCACTGCACCGCAGCCTGGACGCGCCGGGACGCCTGATCACCGGCCTCGGCGGCGCGCACGGCGACCGCCCGCTGCACACCATGAACGCCTACCTCGACACCCTGGACGCCGCCGACCCGCCCGTCCCGCCAGGCGCCCGCATGCTGTCGGCGCTGGGCCCGCGGATGCTGGAGCTGTCCCGCGACCGCGCGGCCGGCGCGATACCCCTCCTGGTCACCCCGGAGTACACCGCACAAGCCCGGCAAATCCTCGGCGCCGAGGCGACCCTGGCCGTCATGGAATACGTCGTCCTCGAAAGCGATCCGCAGCTGGCCAGGAACACGGTCCGCGAGCCCATCGGTTTCCTGACCGGCGTCGGCGGCTACCCGCAGAACCTGCGCCGGATGGGCTTCACCGACGAGGACATCACCGGAACAAGCGACCGCCTCCTCGACAGCCTGGTGGCCTGGGGCGACATCGACACCATCGCCGCCCGCGTGACAAGCCACCTCGACGCAGGCGCCGACCAGGTCGTGCTCGTCGTACGTCCAACGGACCCGAACACCGTCCCCCACACAGAGTGGCGCGCACTAGCCGAAGCCCTCATCCGCTGACACCGAGGACGCCCCACCAGAAGCGGCACATGACCCGCCGGCGCCGACTCCGCCATTGATCATCCTTTGGGGAGCTCCAAGCCAGGCGGGTTATGTGGTCATCACCGGCGGCACGCACGTAGTCGTGGGCCGATCCCGCAGCCGCGGACCGGCTCGCTGCGTCCTTGGCCGCGCCGGGCCGCCGCCGTCGGGATGCGTCGGATCTTCTTGACATCGAGCTGCATCAGTCCGCCGGGCCGGCGCCATTTGGACAAGCGGCGGCGCAGGCTGGCGTAGTCCTCGGCGTCGTGACGGCGCATCCCGCCCCGGTGGCCGAGTGCATCTGGGACGTGCCTCAAAGGCAGGCCAACCACTCCATTGGTGACGGCGATCCGGAGGGTAGCTTCGTAGCGGACCGCAAGCCCATCGGATCGGGTGGCCACAGCACGATGGCGTTTCAGCCGGTTGATGCCGCCCTCGACGGCGTGGCGCTGCTGGTAATCGATCGCGCAGAACGCATGTGGGCGTCCACCCGGCTGCCTTGCTCCTCCTACGGTTGCGGATCTGGCCGACCTTGACCGGGATCGTGCAGCCGATACCGCATCTGCACAGGTAAGCGGGGTTGGCGCGAGGCCTGTAGGCCTCGTCGGTCCGGACCCGTCCGGTCGTTTCCGCGGACGGCCCGCACCCGTCCGCGGCACCGCGATCCGTTCCAAACGGCCGAAACTCCAGGGAGTTCCGCCGCTGCCCCAAGCGCGCGCCTACTGGCGGTCGGGGCGGATGATGTACCAGGCGCCGGCTGGGGTGGTCCATATCAGGAGGCCGGGCCAGATGTGGTGGAGTTTCCAGCCCGGGGTTTGTTTGAGTCGGTGATGTCTTCGGCAGAGCGGCGCCAGGTTGCAGCGGCAGGTGATTCCGGGCCGCCAGGGCACCGTGTGATCGAGGTCGCAGCGGTGTGAGGGCTGGTTGCAGGTGGGGAAGACGCAGGTGGTGTGGCGTTCTTGGATCTCTTGCCGCAGGGTGGCGGGTGGACGGTAGCCGGGCCGTCCGTGTCGTGCGGCGTCTGCTTGGCAGGTCGCGTCGCGTTGGGGGGCGACTCGGTCGGTGATCTGCTGGATCGCCTGGTTGGTCGCGGCGGGTAGTGCGGCGGCGGGGGTGCGGTCGCGCAGGTGGGTGAGGCGCCGGTTGATCATGGCCGCCAGTCCCGCGATGACCGTGTCCGCCGTGTCCGCGCCGGGCGCGTCGTCGTCGGCGGTTCTGGTCAGCGGCGTGGATGAGGCGGCGAGGGCATCGTCCGACCTGCCGTGCCCGGCTGCTGTGTCGTTTCCGGTCGTCCCGGCGGCGCTGCCGTCCTCGGTCGCCTTGTGTCCGCCACCCGCCGTGCGGCCTGGAGCCCGGTCGAGCGGGTTGCGGACGGTGGCCGGGCGCTCCGTTGCCGACGCGCGGCCGCGTGGGTGGGCGGCCCGCTGGTCGAGCACCGCGACCGGCCGGTGCGCAACTCCGTCGCCGTTCACCGGCCCGCCCGCCGTGCGGTCTGCGGCCTGGTCGAGCGGGTTGCCGACGGCGGCCGGAGACCCGGTCGCGGACGCCTGGCCAGGCGGGTCGGCTGTCTGCTGATCGATTACCGCGACCGGTCGGTGCGTGACTCCGTTGGGGGTGCGGGCGGGGGGTGCCTTGTCTGAGGTGTGGTGCCCGTTCGATGTGTGGTGCCCGGTTGCTGTGTTGTTTCCGGTTGTCCTGGTGGCGCTGCCGTCTTGAGTCGCGTTGTGTCTCTCGCCCGCCGTGCGGTGTGCGGCTTGGTCGAGCGGGTTGCCGGCGGCGGCGGGAGGTCCGGTGGCGGACGCGCGGCCGTGCGGGTGGGTGGCCCGCTGGTCGAGTACCGCGACCGGCCAGTGCGTGACCTCGTCCCCGTCCGCCGGGCCGCTTGCCGTGCTGTCGTCGGCCATGCTCCCGTCGGCCGTGCTCCCGTCGGCCGTGCTGTTGTGTGCTGGGGTGCTGGTGTCGGGTTGGGTGATTTGGGTGCGGAGGGTGTGGGTGGCGGCGGGGAGGGGGGTGCCGTTGAGGAGGTGGACGGCCAGGTCGGCGCGGATGAGGTGGAGGGATCGGGTGTCGCCGTCTGTTCGCAGGCCGTGTGCGGCGGCGGTGATTTTGTTGAAGATGCCGTGGGCGTGTTCGGGGGCCAGGTCGCACAGCGCCAGGTCGGTGGTTCCGGCGGCGGTGTCCCACAGTTCCAGGCGCCGTTGCCGCAGGGCTTCGCGTTTGCGTTCCTGTATTGCTTCGGGGGCCAGCCTTTGGGTGATCCGTTTGATGCGGCGGCGTAGTTGCCCGGTGGTCTGGGTGGGCGCCTTGTGCAGCGCCAGCGCCTCGACCCGTTGGGTGAGGTGTTCGGGGAGGGTTTGGGTGGTGTCGCAGATGACGCGGGCTTTGGGCAGGTCGATCCGGCCGGTCTCCAGTGCCGCGCCGGTGTGGGCGAGGGGGCCGGTGAGTTGTTCGGCGAGGTGGATCAGGGTCGCGGCGGTGTTGCCGGTGACGGTCAGGGCGGCGGCGACTTCTTCGGTGACCGCTTCGTGCGCGGTCAGGGTGCGGTAGCCGGGGTCGTCGTCGGCTTCGGTGTCGGCCTGGGTGGTGGCCTGGGTGGTGCGGCGTTGGGTGAGTTCGGCGATGGCGGCCAGTTCGCGGGCTTGGGCCCAGGAGGTTTGGCGGCGGGCGG
>NZ_JBEZGN010000048.1:0-63008 GCF_040650055.1 Spirillospora sp. NPDC048819
ACGATCGTCGCTCCGATGTCGATCCTGACCAGCGCCCTGGGGCTGCTCGTCGCGGTGGCGCTTCGCGGCGGACTCGGCGTGGAGGCCATCGTGGTGACGTTCTCCTACTACACCAACGCGACACGGATCATGTTCGAGTTCAACCAGATCTACCGGCGGCTGGAAAGCACGCTCACCGAGAGCGCGCAGTTCACCGAACTGCTCGCGATGCCGCCGACCGTCGTGGACCCGCCCGACCCACAGCCGTTGCGCCCCGTCGACGCCGCGGTCCGATTCGAGCGCGTCCTCTTCGCGCACGGCGACGGCCCACCCCTGTTCGAAAAACTGGACCTGGAGATTCCCAGCGGCACCAAGATCGGCCTGGTGGGCCGGTCCGGTGGCGGCAAGACCACCCTCACCCGGCTGCTGCTGCGCCTCATGGACGTCGACGGCGGCCGGATCCTCATCGGCGGCCAGGACATCGCGCAGCTGCGCCAAAGCGACCTGCGCAACCTGATCGCCTACGTCCCGCAGGAACCCGCGATGTTCCACCGATCCGTCCACGACAACATCGCCTTCGCCCGGCCCGGCGCCACCGAGACCGAGATCCGCCAAGCCGCGCGGGCGGCACACGTCACCGAGTTCGTCGAAAGCCTCCCGGACGGGTTCGACACGCTCGTCGGCGAGCGAGGCGTCAAACTCTCCGGCGGCCAGCGGCAGCGCGTCGCCCTCGCCCGCGCCATCCTCCGAGATGCCCCGATCCTGCTACTGGACGAGGCGACCAGCGCACTGGACTCCGAAAGCGAACTCCTCGTCCAACAGGCCCTGTGGCACCTCATGCGCGACCGCACCGCACTGGTCGTCGCCCACCGTCTGAGCACCGTCGTCCGCATGGACCGCCTAGTCGTTCTCGACCGCGGCCGCATCCTCGAAGAGGGCACCCACCGGGAACTCCTCCAGTCCAAAGGCCCCTATGCCCGGCTCTGGAATCACCAGTCCGGCGGCTTCCTCACCGAACAAGCCACCCCGGACACCGCGAGCGCCGGCCAGCGTGACCGCAACTCCCAACCCGCAACCGGCTGACCCAACCCGCCGCCAGCGGCCACACTGATGAACCCGTCATCGCCAACGACGATCGAAAGCGCAGGCCCATCCCTCGGCGGACGCCAGAAGCTTCGAGTCCGATGACCGATCTCCAGCCCACCCCCTGGCCACCCGGATCGCGGCATTTGCGGGCGATGATGCTTCGGCAGATGGCCGGGAGCGGGCCGTTGTAGAGCTTGACGGGTACGGGGACCCGGCGGGTGAGCTCGGGCCGCAGGGAAGGGCGATCCGCCGGGGAAGGACGATCCGCAAAGGGAACCGTTCCGGGGCGACCGGTCGAGTACCGGGTGACAGCCACCCGAAAGGATCCCTATGAACGGACGGGGCATATGTTGACCGCGCCTTCCGGGACGGAACCCGACGTCCCTCCCGGCCCGGTCTCCGACGCCGTGGTCCTGCAGGAGTCGCTCCAGCGGCCTGACAGCTTCGCGGCCCTCTTCGACCGGCACGGCGACGAGATCCACCGCTACGTCGCCCGCCGCCTGGGCTCTGGCATGGCCGAGGACGTCGTCGCGGAGACGTTCCTGACCGCCTTCCGCAAACGCGGGCAGTACGACTTCGCACGTCCGGACGCGCGTCCGTGGCTCTACGGAATCGCCACGTACGCCCTGCGCGAGCACCGCCGCGCCGAGGTCCGCCGCAACCGCGCCCTGGCCCGTGCGGCGCCGGACCGTCCGCAGGAGCCGTTCGACGAGCGCAGCGCCGCCCGGGTGGCGGCGCATCGGCTCCGGCCCGAACTCGCCGCGGCGCTCACCCGGCTCTCGGCCGCCGACCGCGACCTGCTCCTGCTCATCGCCTGGGCGGAGCTGACCTACGACGAGGCGGCCCAGGCCCTCGGCGTCCCCATCGGAACGATCAGGTCCCGCCTGCACCGGATCCGCAAGAAGATCCGCCGCGCCCTCGGCGGCGTCAACCCCCTTGAGGAGAACGCGACATGACCACCGAAGAGATCACCCTTTTCCGTGAGGGCCGCCCGGACGTCGCCGAATACGACCCCGTGGCCAAGGCCCGCCTGCGGGTCCGTCTGCTCGGCGAGGCGCCCGCCCCCGCCGCCCGGCCGTGGCCCGGCCACCGGCGCCTCCTTCTGGCCGGCGCCCTTGCCGCGGCGGTGGCCGCCGCCGGTGTCGTCGTCGGCGTCCACGGTGACCAGGATTCCGAACCCCTCGCCCTGCGCCCGCTCGGCGGCCCTCAGGACCTGGCCCACAACGCCGCCCTGGTCGCGGCGAGCAAGCCCGTCCCGGAGATCGGCAAGACGCAGTGGGCCTATCTGAAAACGGTCTACGCCGAAACCCAGGAAGGCGGCGGACGACCTGTCTTCGGCACCCCGAAGAAGACCCTGACCCGGGAACTGTGGCGCCGGACCGACGGCAAGCGGTTCGCCGTCGTCCAGGACGGCCGGCTGCGCGTCGCCGAGGGTTCGAAGTACGACCCGACCTATCCGGAACTGCTCTCCCTGCCCACCGACCCCAAAGCGGTACTCGCCACGGTCTACAAGACGATCGACGCGGAGTACACCCGCCGGCTCGCCGAGTGGAGCAAGCCGATCCCCGACGACCTGCCGGAGCGGACGCGCGAAAAGCACGCACGGATGAAGAAGAGGAAGCCGGAACCGCCGACGACCGAGGAGCGCAACTCCCGGGCGTTCGAGCTCATCACCCTCTCGATGCGCGACGCCGTCCTTCCCCCGAAGATCGAGGCGGCGCTGTACGGTGCCGCCGCCGCGATCCCCGGCGTCCGGTACGAACCCAAGGCCGCCGACCTCGGGCATCGCCGCGGCGTCACGCTCTACCGCGTCGAGAACGGCTATCTGCGCCGTGAGATCATCGTCGACCCGAAAACCTACGCCTACCTGGGTTTCCGCGCCATCGTCGTCAAGGACCACCGCGAACCCGGCCTGCTGCCCGTGAAGCAGGGCCAGATCACCGGCTGGGGCGCCCTGATGACCGCGTCCTTCGTCCCAAAGCCGGGCAGCCGCGGCTGACACCAGACGCCACCCCGCCCGGCCGACGAGCCTGCCCGTCGGCCGGGCGAGTTCCCCCTGGACGACGCACCTCCGCCAGCCGTGATCGGGTGTCGCCATGCCCGGCCCCGCCAGGGCCTCGCCCCATTCAGCTCCGACGCGGCTTCCAGATCACCCACACGGCCGGGAACCAATTCGCTTAGACCACCGAAATGGTTCCGTCGGCCTGATCCGCGGGTGTCGGCCGCAACGCACACCCGAGCCACACATCCACGCTCAAATCGCTATCAGCACGCCCACGACCTGCGGCAGAGCCGCACCGTATGCGGCATGTGCGGACGTTAGATCGTCGGCTGTGGCGGCGTCTTGGAAGATGGCGGGTCACCAGCCGTGCCCGTCCTGGTGTGCCCGCTGGCCTCCAACGTGGAAGTCGGCGATGGTCCTGGCCGTTGGTGGAGCGCGGGCAGATGGATCGTCGGTGAGGCGAGGCGTTCAGCGCAGTTCGACATCGATGAGGTGTGCGGTGAGCATCTGCACGAGAGTGTCGAGGGTGACCGCCGGCGCGTGTCGGTGCCGGTCGTGTCCGGCGGCGAGGTGTTGGCGGGCCACCGCCGAGTTGTGCCAGAGCAGTCGGAAGGGAGCCGCAGCGCCCCACGTCCCGCTCAGGCAGTCGTCGAGAGCGCCGAGGTTCCAGCCGAAGTAGCCTCCCGGGCCGTTGATCGCCTCACCGATGGCGCAGTAGAAGCCCTCGATGTCGGCGACGAAGCGGCCGTCGAGGTGAAAGACGGTTCCGGCCGGCTGGTCGGGGCTGCGGCGGTGATGGGCCAGTGCCACGCCGGCCCACTCGTGCCGCAGCTTCCGGTCATAGCGCGCCCACCGGTTGAGGGTGGTGGGCCGACCGGTGAACCACAGGTCCAGAATGCCGCGGGTTCCGGCTGGGCGTGGTTCACGTGCGTCGCTGGCGATGGTGACGTCCAGGAGGCCGGTGTCGAGCCGGGACGGGACGCTCGACAGGACCGTGCCGGACACGGCACCGGCGACCACCACGGAGCCGTCGGCGGCGACGGCTCCCACGTCCGCAGATACCCGGCGGCGGCGCAGGCCGGCCTTGGTCGTCTGGTGCGCCGCGGCGGCTCGGCCCGGCAGCCGACCAGGGTGATGCGCGGTACCGGCGGCCCGGCGGGTTCACGAAAGAGGCCGGTGATGTCGGCGCAGACACCGCATGGAGCCCCGTCCGGACCGCTCAGCACGAATCCGGTGACGCCATCGGGACGGGCGACTCCGTCGGTGCGGTCGTCCACATCGACCAGGCCCTCCAGGTTGATGTCGACGTGCTCCGGGGAGGTCTGCGACGGCCGGTGATCCAGGACGGTCACGTCCAGCAACTGCTCGCCGATCCAGCCGCGGCGCGCCGCAGGATCGTCGGGCCTCGCCGACAACCAGAGGTTGCCCAGCCACGCCCGTTCGGGCTCTGCCGTCCTGGACGCCCTGTCGTAGAGCATCGAGGCGAGTGCGCCGTCCGGCGCGCAGCCCAGAAGGGTGAAGCGTTCCCGTGGCCGAGGCGGCAGATCGACGAACAACCCGTCGATGTCGGCGCACAACGCCACGGCATCCTCGCCGGGATACTGCGGTGTGCCGGTGTGTCCGACGAGCAGCCAACGCGGCGGAAACCGCCGATCCCAGGCCCACCGCCGATCCCAGGCCCACCGCCGATCCCACGGATCGTCGGCTCGGCCCAGACGATCGGTCATCACCCTCCCGACCGTACCGGCGACCAAGAATCGCCTCCCATGCACACGGACCATCGCAGACGGCAGGCCTCTCGGCCGTTGACAGCCGCCGTGCACGCCGGACCACCACCGCCCCACAAGCCAGAAACACCCACTCGTTGCCCCACCCAGCCAGTGCCCAGGGGCTGCATCGAGCGCCCGCCCGGCGGCAGAAGAGGATGTTGCCAGGTGCCGTTAGGCCCTTTCGCGGTGTGATTTCGTCGCTGCCGGACTCTGCGGCGACATGGACACCACTGCTGCCACCGTCGGCGGGATCATCGCCACTGGAACCGGGCATCGACGGCATCCCACCCGACTGGCTCGACTTCCGCGAACCCTTCCCAGGAGGCGTGAGACAGCGTCCAGCAGATTGGCGTCTCTGATTCCACATAGGGATCAAGCTCTTCAGCGGCACCATCTCGGGGTGAGCCGTCAGGTGGAATACTCGCCGTCCCAGGGCGGGCAGAATCCAAGGCGGTCGGGATAGAGCTCGGCCCAGTCGTCTTCGTCCTCATTCTCGCCGTGCTGCTCGATGACAAGGCCGAAGAGCACGTCATCTACGGTCAGCTGGAATGGGCGGATCCCGATGTCCTGGTACTTGCGTTGGGACAGGGCGTTGAGAAGCTCGGCCATGCGCGCTTCGGCGCGGGCGAGGACCGAGTCTGCCCTGCCGCGGTGTTGTTGCTGTTCACGCCATGTTCCAGCGCACCAGATGTCGGAGTCGACGTGGTGGCCGTCGAAGTCGAACCGGTGGAGTACGACGTAGAGGCGTTTGGCGTCTTCCCAGCCCTCGCCGCGGCGCAGTCCTTCTGGGGAGGCGTAGGTGATCGAAGCGAGGAACTGGCCGTCTTCGTATCGGCCGATCATGTCGGTCCGGTAGTCCGGCTCGTAGGCGATGGGGATGATCTCGGGGACTGCCATGGCGGAACCCTAGTTGGAGATCAGCGAACCAGATCCTGAAGACTGCCCCCGGCCGGCGCCGGTGGAACCGTAAATCGGCCCAGGTCGTTCCGATCGCGGCGATGTGGTCTTCGGCGGCTCATGACGCCTCACAGCCAGGCGTCGCCGGCCGCTGAGCGAATGGCTGAGCGACGATCCAGAAGTGTATCCTGCGGGTTACCCCCGCCTCCGGTTCAGCAGATCGGCGAAGACTTGCGCCTGACTTAGTGACCTGGGGTCACAGTCTTCAGGGCGAAGCGCCTGTTCAATAGACCTGTTAGGCGTGACTTGTGTCCGGTGCCTGGACCTTGATCGCCAGCCGGAAGGCGGGTCTACGGGGTGGAGCCCGTGGACGTACCGCCTTTTCGGCCTGCCTACGGACCTACCGATCTTCCTTCACTGCGGGCTATTTTCCAAGATAACTCGCTGTTTGTCGCTCGCCGGAGGGCGAAGGAGGCTCCACCCTCCGATTCCCTCAGCACCCGTGGGCATCAGCGGCGGGCCAGCCCCGCGTCCGATTGTCCAGGCACCGGCACAAGAGGAGATCGCCCTTGGCCCCACAAGATCCGAGCATGGGCGTGGTCATCGCCGTCATAGTCATCGCACTGGGGCTCTTCACGCTCATCGGTTTCATCGTGCACCGCGCTCTCACCACACCGGCCTTACGGCCCGTAGCGGTACTCGCGGCCTCCGCCGCCGTCCTGACAGCGGTCGGCAGCGTCATCGCCGTTCTCCCGATCATCATCCGCGCCCTCAACGGCGGCTAGATGGCCAAGGAGGTCTCACACCAGGGAGGACGCGGACGCGGCCCTGCGGACGCGTCCTCCCTCCGGCGCGGATTCTGGTTTGCGCTCGATTCCGAGCAGCGAGCCGCGCTTGGCGAGGCGGCACGCCCACGCTCCTACGCTCCCCGTGCACCCTTGGTGTGCCAGGGCGATGAGTCCGACCACGTGATCATCATCGAGGACGGCTGGGCCAAGGTGACCGCGACCACCGAAGACGGTCATGACGTCGTCCTGGCCGTTCGTGGACCCGGCGACCTCATCGCCGAAAGCGCGGTGCTGGGCAGCCGGACCCGTTCGGCGACAGTCACGGCACTCTCCCCGCTCCGCGCCCTGATACTTCCCGCAGCCCGGTTCACTACTTTCTTGGATTCCCACCCGGAAGCATGGCGACTGGTCAGCGGGACCTTCGTCCAACGACTCGATGAAGCCGACCGGCGCCTAGAGGCACACCTGACCAGCACAGGGACCCAACGCCTGGCACTGCTGCTCGTCGACCTGGCTGAGGAATCAGCCCTGCGCAGCCCGCCAGGCGCAGACGGCAGCATCGATATCGCCCCACCGCTGTCCCAGACGGAGATCGGCAGTTGGGTCGATGCCTCCCGCGAAACCATCGCGCGAGGCTTGGCCCTCCTACGCCGCAGAGGCCTGATCCGCACCGGCTGGCGGAAGATCACCGTAATTGATCGCCATGCGCTACGGGCCTTCGCCCAAGGCATTCCGACCGCGAGTCACCACGACGATCACTAAGGCCACCTGCCGATTTCTGCGTCCCTCGAAACCCACGAGGCAAGTACCGCGGCCCACTGTGCTCTTCGGCACAGCGGGCCGCACCTACCGCCACAAGCCTGATGGGTGCCTGGCTCACCACCGGTGACACCCAGGGACGGGCCGACCGTTCGCTGGGGAGTCCTGGGCGGCGTCGCTAGTCGACCGGAGTCACCGGGAGCTTGTCCGTCGTGCTGTGCACGCCGGCCTCGACCCAGGTCTCGGCGAGTTCGGGACTGGCCATGTACGCCTCGGCTTTCCGCATGTCGGTGAACTCGAAGAGGACGAACACCTCGTGCGGATCGAGGTCGTTATGCAGGACCTGGGCCGAGACGCACGAGGCTTCGGCGCGCAGTTCGACGTTCTGGTGGCAGGCGGTCTTCCAGCGGTCGAAGGCGTCGAACCGCTGGCGTATGAGCAGGTGGGGCATGGAACGTCCTGAGAGCGGGAGCGTAGTACGGCTGGTCAGTCCGGGGCGTCGGGAGCATGTGCGGTTGTGAGGGCGGCTTGGTCGAGGACTTGGCAGGCCCAGTAGAGAAGGTCCTTTCCGGCGCGTGCGGCTGCCTGTTCCCAGCGTTGCTGTCGTTCCGGGGCGACCTGCATCTTCAGGACGAGGGGGATCTGCGCTGCGACGCCTGGACGGTGGCCTGGGCGCGCAGGCTGGTGCGCAGGCGGAGTACCGGCCATTGCTCCTGTTCGGCGCGGTCGAGCCATCGTTCTTGCTCGTGGTCGCTGAGTGCGGCGACTTCGGCGTGGTGCTGGAGGGTGAGGGTGTCGCGTCGGCGGGAAACCGGGAAGCGGCGGGCGATCCAGGCATAGTTACGCAGAGTCTTCTCGCCTTCGGTCATCTATGCCCTCCGGTCCGGTCATCGGGAGCGGGCCCGCCCTGGCGAGGTCTCTCGCCAGGGCGGGCCCATGTCTTCGCGCCCGCGAACTCGGCCGCCATGTTGCGGTCGTCGGTTCAGGCGGCGCGGCCGGCTGTGAGCGTGGTCGCGGTCTGGGTGAGGCGGCGGGCCTGGTAGCGGGCGCCTTCCAGCACGGTCTCGTCCGGCTCCCCGTTGCCGCCGACGTGGGAGACGCCGTAGGGGTTGCCGAGCTGGAGCTGTATGTCGTCGGTGTAACCAGGTGGGACGATCGCCGCCCCAGTGGTAGAAGATGTTGTGCAGGGACAGCAGGGTGCTCTCGTGGCCGCCGTGCGCGGTGCCTGCCGAGCCGAAGGCGCCGTACACCTTGTCGGCCAGCAGGCCCTTCCTCCAGACGGGTCCGGTGATGTCGATGAACTGCTTGAGCTGGCTGGCCATGGCGCCGTAGCGGGTGGGGGTGCCCAGCAGGACGGCGTCGGCCCAGAGCAGATCGTCCACGGTCGCCTCGGGGACGTGGGCGGTACGTTCGGTGTGCGCGGCCCAGGCGGGGTTGGCGGCGATGGCCTTGGCCGGGGCCAGTTCGGCGACCTTGCGCAGCCGTACGTCGGCGCCGGCCTTCTCCGCGCCTTCGGCCGCGGCGACGGCAAGGGCGTGCACGTTGCCGGTGGCGCTGTAGTAGACGATCGCGACGTTGGTCATTGCATGGACTTCCTCTCTTGTGTCCGCGCGTCAGCGGTTGCGTGGTCATGGCGTACTGGGGATCGGATCAGGAGGACTGCGAGGCTGAAGACGGCCAAGACGACCGCGGTACCGAGGGCCAGGCGGATCCCCTCGAACCGGTAGCCGGTCATAGACCAGGTGAGGGTGGCCAGTGCGGGGCCGAGGGCGACGCCGAGCTGGCGGGCCAGGCTGGTGGACGCGCCGGTGGTGCCCATCAGATGCTGCGGGGACAGGCTCATGGCCATGGTCTGATTGGGCCCGGCGAACAGCCCGGCGCCCACGCCCACCACGGCCAGCGGGCCGACCAGTTCGGCCGGACCCCACCCGGGCCCGAACCCGGCGATCTCGAACACGGCGAGGCCGGCGAACAGGACGCAAAGCCCTCGGACAGCGGTCCGCCCCGCCCCCCACCGGTCGGACAACACCCCTCCCGCCAGCCCCGCGACCATGATTCCGATCGGCAGGGCCAGCATGGTCAGCCCGGTCGCGCTGGGTGAGGCGCCGCCACGCAGCAGGTGAAACGGGATGAGGAACTGGACGGCCATCACCGCCGCCATCTCGGCCAGCAGCGCGAGATGGACACCGCGCATGCCCGGCACGGCGATCAGCTCACGGACCGGCCGTCCGGTCGGCAGCCGCCACCAGGCCAGCACGAACGGCACGGCCACCGGGGCCAGGAGCAGCCAGGCGGGGCCGTCGGAGGCTCCCAGCGAGAGCGCCAGCATGACCACGATCGCGGCGGCACCGAGCAGGCCCGCCTCGGCGGCCCACGCCAGGCTCGGTGGACGCAGCCGTCCTCCACGGCTCAGCTGCGGCCAGGCGATCGCGATCACCAGCGTGCCGACCAGGACGTTCAGGTAGAAGATCCAGGGCCAGCCGAACGACTCGACGATCAGCCCACCCAGCCCGGGCCCGGCCACGCCGCCCAGCGGCCCGAGTGTCATCACCACCGCCATCGCCCGCCCGCGCGCCTCGGGCCGAACCGCGATCGTGGTCAGGACGGGGACGATCGCGAACAGAATGCCACCGAACGCACCCTGCGCGGCCCGCATGGCCAGCAGCCAGCCGATACCGGGCGCGAGCCCTGCCGCGATGCTGGCCACGGCGAACCCGGTGACCGCGAAGACCAGTGCCTCGCGGCGGCCGACCCGATCCAGCCATCGGCCGCTGGGCAGGCTGAGCGCGATCAGCGGCAGCACGTAGGCGAGCACCACCCATTCGGTAAGGCTCGGGCTGGTGCCGAAGTCGTGCTCGATAGTGGGGAGTGCGACGTTGACGACGGTCACGTCCAGTTGCGCCATGAACACCGCCAGGCCGCTGGCGGCGACCAGCCACCAACGGTCAGGCGGGCGGGCACCGTCCCTGCGCATCCGCTTCCCCCCGAGAAACTTGTCAGCGTGTCAACTTGGTAAAGTAGACATCACGACAACTTTCCGCAAGGGGCCGCATGACGAGGGCTATCGGAGATCCACAGAACGCGCGGAGCCGCCGAACGCGGGACGCGGTGCTGGCCGCCGCCCGGAACATCCTGGAAAGCGACGGTTTCGAGGCGCTGACCATGGCGTCGGTGGCTGCTCGAGCCGGGATCTCACGTCAGGCCGTCTACCTGCACTTCCGCTCCCGAACCGAACTGGTGACCGCCCTGTACAGGTACATGGGCACCCGTGAGGGCCTGGACGAATCCCTCAGCCCTGTACGGAACGCCCCCGACGCGGTCACCGCGCTCCGCGAGTGGGCACGGCACCTGGCGGTCTTCCATCCGCGGCTGATGGCGATCGACCGCGCGATCGACCGCGTTCGCCACTCCGACGCCGACGCGGCCCGCTACCGGGAGACCATCGACGCCGGACAGTTGGCCGGCTGCCGTGCTCTGGCCCAGCGGCTGGCGGACGAGGGGCGCATGGCAGACCCCTGGACGGTCGACACCGCCACCGACATGCTGTGGGCCCTGATCGCCACCGACCTGTTCGAACGCCTGCTCGCCCGCGGCTGGTCCACCGCGGTCATCACCCAGCACCTCCAAGCGATGTTCGAAGGCACCTTCGTACGGCCAGAAAATCCCGTTCAAGACCGATGAAGCATTGGGAGGTTGCCAACCCAAAAATTCGAAGGTGAAGGGACTGGTTTGGGGTGGTTTGGTGTGAGTGGGCTGGTTGATGTTGGGTGCTGGCGACCCAAGATCGTCTGCCGGGAGGGTGCTTGCTGTTGCGAGCACGGCGGCCGGCGCAGGCGGACGTAGCGTCCGGACGCGACCGGGCGGTGTTCCCCGGTGGCTCGTCCAGCCCCATGCTGGTCGGGGCGCAGGGGGTGGGCGGCGGTGGTTATCCGGGTGCCGGGGGCGGCGGGGTCTGGGCGCCACCGCTCACCCGACCGCGTCGTGGGTGACCCAGGCGGCCCGGAACCTGGTCATGGACCTCGAGGACGCCGGCAGCGCGTGATTGTTGAAGCCGCTACACCGCAGCGTGCCGCTCTTGATGCCCGTGAAGACGAGGGCATCGTCACCTTTCTTGGTGTACTTGGTCAGGTGCGCGACCAGGTGGGGGACGATCGCGTCGGGAATCGCGACCGTGCGCAGTCCCGCCCGGGACTTGGTCGGCCCGAGGATCATCTGTCCGTTCGCCCGCTCGATGTAAGCCCCGCGGACCCGGACCGTGCGGTTGACGATGTCGATGTCACAGCATTTGGGGACAAGCACCCGCCGCGCCACCTCGGCTTCCCCGAGGCCGCCCCATCGTGGGAGACGGCCTCGTCCGGTGATGGCGGCGGGGAAACCAGACCACCATCACCAGGCCCTTTTGATCACCCGGACGGCCCGCACGCTGCCGCTCCAACACGAGCGCCTCACACAGCGTCAACGACGGACTCGCCCCGATCACGTTCGAGCGTCAGATGGCAGAAGCGCGGAGAGCATCAACAGCCCAGTTCTCAGGGCCGAAGTGGCATACGTCCCGTGGACACGTAGGCGGACTCCAGGACCCCCCGTCCCGCCCAAAGTGGACACCCTCGGCAGCACCCCGCTCTGCTCCTGTAGTGGGCTGCGGATCGTGGTTGCCAACGGCCACTTCCCGGTCCACTGTAACGATCATCTTGGCCAAGAACGCCGCCGCGTTCGCGCGCGGCGCTAGGCCACTACAACCTGACCGTGTGATTGGCTTTCTCCTTCCAGAGGAACCACACCCCGGACTGTGTTCCGCCGGCCGGGGAAAGTTTTTCCGGTCCGCCTGAACGAAGCGATGGGTCTGTCCGGTTAGCGGGTCTGGCGTTCTTTTCCGTGCAGTCCTGCTAGGGGCTCGACATGGCCGGTTGCCCAGACCCAGGCGGCGATGCCGACTCGGTTGCGGGCGTTGAGCTTGGCCTGGATGCTGGCGATGTGGGTCTTGACGGTGCCCGGTGAGATGAACAGATCGGCAGCGATCTCCGCGTTGGTCTTGGCGTGTGCGACGCCGCGGGCGATGTCGAGTTCACGCGTGGTCAGCACGCCGGCGTCGGGGCGGGTGGCGGCCGGCGGCGGGGTGAGCCGGCGGAGCAGCCGTACGGTGATCTGCGGGCTGATCATCGTGTCTCCGGCCATGGCCGCGCGTGCGGCCTCGATGAGCAGCATGGGGCCGGAGCGTTTCAGTAGGAATCCGCAGGCGCCGTTGTGCAGGGCCCTGGTGACGTAGTCGTCGAGGTCGAAGATGGTCATGACGATGACGCGGATCGGGTCGGATGCCTGCGGTCCGGCGAGTTGCCGGGTGACCTCCAGACCGTCCACGCGGGGCATGCGGATGTCGGCGAACACGATGTCGGGTCTCAGGTGACGGGCCATCTCGATCGCCGCCGCGCCGTTGGCGGCCTCACCGACGACGGTCATGTCGGGCTGGGCGTCCAGCACGAGGCGCAGGCCGCTGCGTATATCGGCCTGGTCGTCGGCGATGAGGATGCGGGTCGTTGCCGCGGTCATGCGGTTCTCACCTGGTCACGGAGTCGGAGGTGGTCAGCGGCAGGAGGGCGGTCACGCGCCAGCCGTCGAGGGCTTCGCCGCGGCGCTGACTGGAGTAGGGCCCGGCGGTCAGTGTGCCGCCGAGTGCCCGCACCCGTTCGGTGAGGCCAGCCCGAAGCCACCGTGGCGATCGGCTCGCGGCACCGACGCCCGGACGGGGGAGGTGCCGTTGTTGCTGACCGTGACCTCCAGTGCTGAGCCGCCCGAAGGCCGGATGGTGGTGGTGACCGTGGTCGCGGTAGGGGCGTGTCGCCGTACGTTCGTCAGTGCCTCGGCAACGATCCGGTACGCCGTGGCGCTCAGGTCTCCTGGTAATGAGGCGGCGAGATCCGGGGCGAGATCGAGCCGGACGGTCGCCGTCCCGGCTGCCGAGAACTGTTCGGCCAGTTCGGACAGGTCCGTCAGGCCTGGTAGGGGTGCGCGAGCCCCGGGGCCGGCCGCCGATTCCTCCCCGGTTGGCGTGCGAGGGTCGGCGGCGTCGGATTCGTGGAGCATGTGCACGGTTCGGTCCATCGACGCGAGGGCTCGGAGTCCGGCTGCCTCGATGCGTTCCAGGGCGGCGAGCGTCCGGTCGAGGTCGTGGTCCTGGTCGGCGACGAACCGGGTCGCCTGGGCTTGGACCACGATGCCGCTGATGTCGTGGGCGACGAAGTCGTGCAGGTCCCTGGCTATCTCCAGGCGTACGGCCTGGCGGGAGTGCGCCAGCGCGCGGCGGCGGCGCACGTCGGTCCACCGCAGGCACCCGCCGATGAGCGCCGCGCCGATCGCGAACATGGTCCAGAGCGCGCTCCAGGCCACCGCCTGGAGCGGGTGCGACGCCGGTGGCCGGTCGCCGAATCGCCACACCCACACGCTGACCGCGACGCCCAGCAGCGTGCCGGAGACGATCGCCTGACGCCGCGGCGCCGCACGGACCACGATGGCGATGAGGCTGAGGAGCGCCATCGCCTCCACCGTGGCTTCCGTCCGGGCGGTGTCCCCGAGCGCTGGCCTGTAGACGATGACGGCGGCGGTCGTCGCCGTGGACACGGCGGCCGCCGACCCCGCGATCCACGCGATCTTGGGCCGAGCACGCAGTCGCCACCACTCAAGCCGGTCTCGCATGGGCCCGACAGTAGCCGGATGGTGGACGCCGCCCCTTCCCCCGAACGGGGGAGATGACCACGGCACACCGACCTGGAACCTCCCGAACGGCAGATGGTCGTGCGCATCGGCGGACACCGAAGGTTGAAGCCATGAGCAGCACAGGAGATGTGACAGCGTCGCGCTCAAGCTTGGCGCGGCCCCTGTCGGCCACGGTCGGCGGATCGGCCACCGGCTCATCCGGGGTGCGGTCCGGCAGGCCCATGTGGGTCGCATACGTGGCGGCGAGCTGGTCGGTGCTGTACGGCCTGCTCGGGTTGTACTGGTCCTTCGGTGGGGCGGGCTTCCCGTTCGGGACGGTGGACGATCCGCTCGGCGCACGGGTATCGATCCTTGAGTCGGCCCGGCGGGACGTTGCCGCACCGGTGATCGCCGCCTTGGGACTGGTGGGTGCGCTGTCGGCGATGCTGATGGCGCGTACCCGCATGCGAGGGCTGCCCGGTGGGGCGCTGCTGGGCTTGGCCTGGACGGCGGCGGTGACGCTGACCCTCGTGATCCCTGATTACCGACCGCTGGCGGCGGTGGGTCGTACGCCGGTGTTCCTGGTCGGCCGGTCGTTGTTCGATTGGCCGAAGGGAGTCGAATTCTTCGGGCCCGGCATGTTCGAATGGCCGGTTCTCAACCAGTTCATGCTGATCGGTGGCGGGCTGGCCTGGGCGGCCACGGCGGTCGCCTACCGCCGGAGGGGCCGCGGCGCTTGCGGTGACTGCGGCCGTATCGGGGACGTCCTGACCGGGTGGACGACACCCGCCGGAACAGCCCGGTGGGGGCGTTGGGCGGTCGCAGTCGCAGTCGCGGTTCCACTCCTGTACGCGCTGACCCGCTGGGCCGTCGCCCTGGCCATCCCGCTCGGCTATGCCACTGAGGACATCCGGCAGGAGGCGCGTGAGTCTCCCGGTATCTGGTGGGCCGGTGCAGGGCTGGCGACATTCGCGGCGGCGGGCGCGGTTCTCACACTCGGCCTCGTCCAGCGCTGGGGCGAGGTCTACCCACGCTGGATCCCGTACCTGCGCGGCAAGCCGGTGCGGCCCCGCACGGCGATCGTCCCCGCCTCGCTGGTCACGGTGATCGTGACGGAGGCGGGACTGATGTTCAACCGCGCTCTGATTCTCGGCCACGCCCCCACCGACGGCGTCGCCGACCTCGTGCTCTCCGCGCCCAGCCAGCTCTGGACGCTGTGGGGCCTCGCCCTCGGCGCCGCGACCTTCGCGTACCACCTCCGCCGCCGCGGCCGGTGCGGCTCCTGCGGCCAACGCTAGCCCGCCATTTGATGACCCCCTGCGGGTCGACTCCTGCCCGGCGAGGCCCCGCCCGGCACCACCATTCGTGGGTACGGCCTCGGTCTGATCAAGCATGAGATCCCCGGCTGCGGACAATTCTGGGGCCACAACGGAGCCTTCGCCGGCACCCACGCCAATGTGCTGGTCAGCGACGACGGCCGACGCCATTTCACCTATGTCCTCACCTTGAGCGGCTATCACCAAGCGGACTCGAACGGCAACGAAATCCCCACACCGATCGGCCGGGCACTGGAGAACCTCCAAGAACAAGCCGTCCGCCAAGCACTTTGCCCGTCCCGGTGACGACATGAGACGCTCAGCAGCCCGTCCCCGGGTGCGCAGCCTCTTCGGAGTTCGCTCTGGTCGACCGGTCCAGGCGATGGTCTTCCCGATGATCCGAGCGGAACCAGGCGGTGGTGCCGACGGTCCAACCCCTTCGGGACGACGATTCAGGAGTGTCGGGGTTGCAAGCATTTACGCGTGTGGTGACCGTGCTGGCGCTGTTGCTCGTCTCGTCGGCGGCCTCGGTGGCGCAGCCGGCGTGGGCGTGCGGCTGCGGTGCGATGATCTCCGACAGCTCGGTCACGATCTCCGCGGAGACGTCGATCGTCCGTTATGACGCGGCGGCGCGCACCGAGGAGATCGTGATGCGGTTGTCGGCCGAGTCGGAGGAGAAGGACGCGGCCTGGCTGCTGCCCACGCCGTCCGAGGCCGCGGTGCGGCTCGGTGAGCGCGGCTGGTTCGAGGAGCTCGAAGCGCTCACCGAGCCGCGCGTGGTCACCCGGCGGGTCTGGTTCCCCGACCTCGGCTTCGGCGACGGCGACGGCGCGGGCGCCGAGGCCGGGTCGGGCGGACGCGGCGGGGCCGTCGAGGTGCTCGGTGAACGCGACCTCGGGCCGTTTCGCGTGGCGACGCTCGACGCCGACGATCCGGAGGCGCTGGCCGACTGGCTGTCCGGCAACGGCTACCGGCTGCGTCCGGACCTGGAGAAGGCACTCGGCCCCTACGTCGAGCAGGGATGGAAGTACGTCGCGGTGAAGCTGCGAGCCGGTTCCGGAACCCTCACCGGCGAGCTCGACCCGCTGCGCGTCTCGTTCGCCTCGGACGAGCTCGTCTATCCGATGCGGCTGTCGAGCCTCGCCGAGAACACGCAACGGCTGCACCTGTACGTGCTGGGCGAGCATCGGGTGCGGCAGACGACCGGTGCGCGGATGCGGCTGGCCTTCGCCGGGCAGGTGACGCCCGGGCAGGTCGACTCCCCGCAACTGCGGACATTCCTCGGGCAGGGCCTGTTCATGACCGAACTCATCGACGGCGGGATCGATCCCGAGCAGATCGTCGACGACTACCGCTTCACCGCGACCGACGACGAGCCCTACCGGCAGGTGGTCTACAAGCGGGAGGTCGTCCGGTTCCTGGGCATGCCGGCCGGCTGGCTGATCGTCTTCACCACCGGCGGTCTGGCCGTGGCGCTGGGCGTAGTGCTACTGATGCGTCTCCGCTCCCGAGGAAACCTGGCCCGGCACCCCCGCCGGCCGAGTCCGTGAGGACCGGACGCGCCAGGGTGCCGTGCGGGTTCCCCGACTCGGCGGGTCGCCTCGGCGGAGGTGGGTCAGGACATGTCACTCATCACGGCGAACCCCGGTGGGGCGGCGCACCGGGAATGACGCTCGGCGGGAGCCATTCGGTGGTTCGGTAATCGCCCTTGTCGACGTAGGCGAACGGTGCCGGGCCCTGGCACCGTTGTGAAGAGGTCGTGTCGCCCGGGTCCATGAACCAGGAGAAGCCCAGCCGGTCTGGACGGCCCTTGCCCGAGTCGTGGACGGAGAATCCGCGGCGGACGCCCTTCAGCCCGGAGACGTCGGGCTGGCCGGCGCCGAAGGCGACGGCTCCATCGATCACGCCGGTGAACGTCGCGGTCCGGCCGCCGACGAGGAGGCAGTCGACATGCCCCCAGAACTTGACGCCGTTCTTGTGGCTCTTGTCGCTGTAATGGGCGACGGAGAACGTACCCGTGGTACCGGGCACCCCTGAGGGCGGGTATCCCTCCACGGCCAACCCCGAGGCCTTGAACGCGAACTCGCGGTCCTGGTCGTCGCCGAAATAGATGTGGCCCCAGCCGGAGATCGAGGGACCTTCAGGGTCGGTACGGTCCGCGGGCGCGGCCCATGCGGCGGTGCTCGAAGCGGTGGTGGCCAGCGCCGCCAGCAACGCACCGGCGGCGAAGGCGCGGCGACGCGGTTTTCCGGGCTTGTCGGCGGCTTTGCGGATCGCTCTATCGAACATCGGACCCTCCTCGGATTCCGGGTTTGCCTGCTCCGCCAACTTTCGCGCTGCGGGCGCGATCCCTCCTCCCCATGGCAGGGGAGGCAGGTCCCTCGCATGGGGGAATCTCTCGCGGAATGCCGGCAGGGACGTGCGGGTCACGACTCGCGGTTTGCGACGACGTCAGGATCCGCGCTACGGGCTGATGTGACCGGTGACCGGTGACCGGTGACCGATGACCGATTACCGGTGGCTGTCACCTGCGATCTTCACCGGAGGTACGCCCGGGGTTCGCCGTCAGGACGCCGTGCGCTGCCAGGTCGCTTCTAGATCATCGGCGAACGGACGGGGAGTCTGGATGAAGTCACGCGTCGGACGGGTGGGTCTGGGCACCGCCGCCATCACGATCGGGCTGGCCGGATTGGTCGCCGCGCCCCCGGCGGAGGCGGGCCCGAGGCGGCTGTTCGAGCGGACGGCCACCTACCCGGTCTTCCAGAACCGTCCCGCCGGGACGCCCGCCGAGGACGAGACCGTGGCCGAGATCAGCGCGGTCAGCCGGGACGGGCGGACGCTGGTCTACACCGACGCGGCGGCCGCGAGGCTGGGGTTCCTGGACATCTCCGACCCGGACAGGCCGCGCGGGCTCGGAACAATCCAGCTCGCAGAGGGAGAGGAGCCCACTTCCGTCACCGTGGCCGGGCCGTATGTGCTGGCCGTCATCGACACCAGCGAAAGCTACACCGACCCGTCCGGCCGGCTGGACGTGATCCGGCTCGCCGACCGTACCCGGGTGCGCAGCCTGGAACTGCGCGGGCAGCCCGACTCGATCGCGCTCAGCAAGGACGGGCGCTACGCCGCGCTCGCCGTCGAGAACGAGCGGGACGAAGACGCGGGCGACGGGGGTCTGCCGCAGGCCCCCGCCGGGTTCCTGCAGATCCTCGACCTCGATGGCCCCGACCCCGCGGGCTGGGGGCTGCGCAAGGTGCCCTTCACGGCGGCGGACGGCACCGCGCTGCCGGCGTTCGTCCGTGCCGGGCTGGACACCCCGGCCGACCCCGAGCCCGAGTACGTCACGATCAACGACGCGGGCAAGGTCGCCGTGACGCTGCAGGAGAACAACGGCGTCGCCGTCGTCGCTCTGCGCACCGGAAAGATCGAGCGGGTCTTCTCGACCGGCACGATGACCGTTGACGGCATCGACACCGGCGACGACGGTTCGGTGAACCTCACCGGGTCCATCAGGGACGTTCCGCGTGAGCCCGACGCGGTCGCCTGGATCGACGACCGCACCCTGGCCACCGCGAACGAGGGCGACTGGAAGGGCGGCAGCCGAGGCTGGACCGTCTTCAGCGACACCGGCGAAGTCCTCTGGGACGCGGGCAGTTCCTTCGAACACCTCGCCGTCCGTTACGGCCATCACAACGACGACCGCGCGGGCAAGAAGGGCACCGAGCCGGAAGGGCTGGCCGTTGCGACCTACCGGGGCCGCCGGTACGCCTTCGTCGCCTCCGAGCGGGCCAACTTCGTCGCCGTCTACGACGTGTCCCGGCCGTCCAGGCCGAGGTTCGTGCAGTTCCTGCCGGCCAACGCCGGGCCGGAGGGGCTGCTGCCGGTGCCGTCGCGGGGCCTCCTCGTCGTCTCCAGCGAGGAGGACGACGCCGAGGCCGGACTGCGGGCGGGCGTTCAGATCTTCCGGCTGGGCAAGCCCGAAGTGCCCGGCCTCGTAGCCTGGGAGCCGATCGGCTGGGGCGCGCTGTCGGGCTTGTCGCCGGTGCCAGGCGATCGCCACGGGCTGTACGCGGTGTCCGATTCGTTCTACACCCCCACCCGGATCTACCGGATCGACACCAAGGGCCGCCCGGCCACGATCACCGGGGCCGTGACCGTCACCAAGGACGGCGCACCGGCCGGCTACGACGCCGAGGGCGTCATCGCCCGGCCCCGCGGCGGGTTCTGGATGGCGTCCGAGGGCAACGCCGACAAGACCGGCACCCTCTACCGGCGGAACCTGCTCGTCCGGCTGGACGGGCGGGGCGCCGTCCAGCGGGAGATCCCGCTGCCGGACGACCTCGCCGCACGGGTGGGCAAGCAGGGTCTTGAGGGCATCGCGGTGACCGGGACCGCCTCCGCCGAGCAGGTCTGGGTGACGATGCAACGCCCGCTGCCGGGCGATCCGGCCGACGTGGTGCGGCTGGGCCGTTACAGCGTCGCCACCGGCGCGTGGGCCTGGTTCGGCTACAGGCTGGAGCCGTCGGCCTCATCCGCCAACTGGAACGGGCTGTCGGAACTGATCGTGGCCGGCGACCGGCTCGCGGTGGTCGAGCGGGACAAGGCCGGCGGCACGGCCGCGGCGCACAAGAAGATCTACTCCGTGCCGCTGCCTTCCGGGACGCCCGAAGCGGGAACCCTTCCGGTGCTGCGCAAGCGGCTCGTCCGCGACCTGGTGCCGGACCTGCGGGGCTTCGGCGGCCAGGTCCAGGAGAAGGTCGAGGGCCTGGCCGTCACCGGAGGCGGCCGCGTCTGGGTGGTCACCGACAACGACGGTGTCCAGGACGCGACCGGCGAAACCGTCTTCTACTCTCCCGGCACGGCCCGGAAGCTGTTCGGTCGCTGACGCCCGGCCGGAACGACGGTGTCGCCCCACGCGGCGACACCGTCGTTCCGGCCGCCGCGCCGCGGGGCGACAGTGCCGGGCGCTGACCACCGACCGCACCCACCGGATGCCGCGACCATGGCCTTGGTCAGCGGGGAATGGTCGGGGTGTACGGCTAGGCCGCTCGGAGCGTGCGGCGTGGGCGCTGGTCATTAGATGGCCGTGCCGGGCCGCCGCCGCTCCGTCCGCCAGGCGCTGGCGGTCACCGGGTCGGCGCGGCCGTGCGAGCCGTCGCCTCGGGCACTCGGGCCTCACATGATTTCGGTGAGGCGGTCGACCTGGGTCGGGTCGAGGCCGTAGCAATACAGCATGACCTCGTCGGCGCCGAGGTCGGCGAAGGCGTCGATGGCGTCGCGGATCTGGGCGGGTGTGGTGAGCATGCCGGCGACCATCTGGTCGGCCATGCCGGTGAAGGCGTAGTAGGCGTGCATGTTGGCGTGGGCGTCGTCGATCACGCTCTGAGGGCCGAGCGCAACGTTGACCTGCGCGATGATGCGGGGTTCGCCGTCGCGGCCGTGTTCCTTCCAGGACGTGCGGACGGTGTCGAACAGGCCGCCCGCCCAGGAGGGTGCGGCGGCGGCCAGGAAACCGTCGCCCCAGCGCGCGACGCGTTCGAGCGCGGCGGGTTTGAAGCCGCCGAACAGCACCTCGGGACCGCCGGGACGGGCGGGCGCGGGGCCGATCGGGCCGACTCCCTCGCCGTACGGTTCGCCGGACCAGATACGGCGCATGACCGTCATCTGCTCGTCCAGGCGGCGGCCCCGGGTGTGCAAGTCGACGCCCGCGGCCTGGTGGTCGTCGTCCCGGCCGCCGACACCGAGGCCGAGGACGAGGCGGCCGCCGGTCAGCCGGTCCAGGGTGGCGGCCTGCTTGGCCAGCAGGGCGGCCTCGCGCAGCGGGGCCAACAGCACCTCGGTCTGGACGCGGACGCGGGACGTGGCACCCGCCAGAACGGCGAGAGTGACCAGGGGCTCGGGGTTGTGGAAGACGAGTCGGTCGAGCAGACCGAGTGTGCTGAAGGGGCCGGCGTCGGCGCGCCGGGCCCAGTCGAGCAGGTTGGCCGGATCGCCGATGGGCAGGCCGATACCGATGTTCATGAGCGAGACCTCCGTGGGAAGGGACGGCGAAAACTGCTGCCGCCCCTCCTGGCACCTCAGTGAGGTGGGACGCTTCCGCTCTGCGGCGTACTTCGGGGGAAGCGCTCATCGAAGTGATCATTACAGTACGGCGAACGCCGTTTGTTCGGCAAGTCAGATGATCCGATCTGCGTCGAAGGGCGCCGGCAGTGCGAGAGTCTTCGCCTGCCCGCTCAGGTTGGTCAGCGGTGTATCCGGTAGCGCAGGTGGAGGACGCGGTTGCCCTGGATCACCACGTCGGGATCCTCCAGCAGGTGCTGTGCGTTGACCGAGCCGAAGTAGCGCTTGCCGGACCCGAAGACCACGGGCGCCACGTCCATGGCGACCTCGTCGACGAGCCCTGCGGCCAGCACCTGGCCGCCGACGTCGCCGGCGGCGACCTCGACCGTGCGGTCGCCCGCGAGCTCCTGTGCCTTGGCCATGGCGGTCTCGACGCCGTCGACGAAGTGGAACGGGGCCTCGGGTTTCCAGCCCTCGGGCTTCGAACGGTGCGACACGACGACCACGTGGTCGATTCCGCCCGGTGGCGTGCCGCCCCAGCCGTCGGTCATGTCGAAGACGTGGCGGCCGACGAGGGTCACTCCGATCTGGTCCCAGTACTGCCGGGTGTGGTCGTAGGACGCCTGCGACACCTTCACCGCCCCGGTCTCGTCCAACGGGACGTCACCGCTGGACATCCAGTCGAACAGCGGTCCGACCTGGTCGTCGTCGTCCGCGATGAAGCCGTCCACCGACACCGTGCTGTACATGACCACCTTGCCCACGGGCTCTCTCCTCTCTCCGGGAAAGTGCCCATACTGGCGCGTCAGGAGTCGTCGGCTCTTGTAAGAAATCAATCGGCCGGCAGCGGCCCGACGTCGAGCGCATGGCCGGGATGCTCGCGCAGGAACCGCCGCCTGACCTCGATGTACCGGGTCGGCGTGAGCCCGGTGAACGTCCGGAACTCGTGGCCGAAGTGGGCTTGGTCGAAGTAGCCGGCGCGACCGGCGAGGTCGACCCAGTCGACCGGGCCGGTGGGGTCGATCGCGCGCACGGCGGCGGCGAAGCGGTAGGTGCGGGCGAGCCGCTTCGGCGTGATGCCGATGAGCTCCTTGAACCGCTGTGCCAGATGGGTGTTGCTGACGCCGGCCGCCGCGCTCAGGTCGCCGATCGCCACCGCTCCCCCGGCCGCCGCGATGACGCCGCTCGTGTGGCGGACCAGCCCCAGGCCGACGCTTTCGGAGAGCCGTCGCATCAGTTCGTTCTCGAGCAGCGTCAGCATCCCGTGCGGCCGGGCCGCCGCGGCCAGCCGCTCCCGCAGCCCGGCGACGGGCCCCCAGACCTGCTCCACCGTGACCGGCCGGTCGCACAGCTCGGAGGCGGGCATCGGCAGGAACGGCGCCGGCCCCCACGGCTTGAAGTGCACGCCGACCGACCGGGTCCCCGGTGGGTAGCCGAACTCGACGGCGCGGGTGGGCGTGGTGATCACGCAGCCGTCGGCGTACTCGGTGTCGGTGCCGGCGCGGATGCGGAACGGCGCCCCGAGGTTGAGGATGAGCACCGCGGACGGCATCGGCGGCAGCGTCAGCCGGGGGTACGGCGGCGCACCCTCCAGGTAGTAGAGGTCGTCGATCAGCCCGTCCAGCGGCGGTCGCGGCACTCTGGACACGTACTCCACGCGACACGGCATCGCCGACGCGCCGGCGGGCAGCCGGCCGTCACGGCCGGCCGAAGAGGTAGAAGAGGACCGCGCCCTCGCCGTTCTGCCGGACCGGCTCCGCACTCGATCCGGGCGACGGTCCTTTGCGCTGCTCGGCGATCCTGGCGGCCACCTCGATCAATGCCGTGATGGCGTCGTTCACGTGCCCTGCCGACCACACTGGTCCAAGGCGCAACATCGGTTCCTCGTCCAACCGGACGAAGACGAGGTCGCCTCGGTGGTCGTATGCACGTGCGACCGATAGGGCGGTCGGCTTGACCGCGTCGGACCTGGCCAGCGAGTCGACGATCTCGCTCATCGACCGGCAGGGCGGTCCGACCCGCGGAATCGGCCGGCCTCCGGGAGTCTTCGACGGCCAGAGAATGTGCTCGATCGAACTCGGTCCCGAGACATCGGCCATGTCCGGGATCCCGTAGGTGGCGAGTTCTTCGAGGCTGACCGTCTTGCGACGTCCGAGCGGATGTCCGTTGCGCATGGCCAGCACCATCGGCTGCTCCTCGATCACCGGGCCGCACGCGAACTCGGCGGTCTCCTCCGGGAGCCATGAGACCAGGACGTCGACCGTGCCGCTTTGGAGCGTCTGGTAGGGGCGGTTCAGCGGGACCTCGTGCACCCGGACGCGGTACTGGGGCCGGCAGGTCTCGAAGTCATTGATGAGCGAGGTCAGCGCCGGACCGGCGCTCGTCGTCGTGCAGCCGACCACGAGCGTCTCCCGAAGTCCCGCCGCGAAGTCCCGGGCCCGGTCCACGGCTCGTGCCAGCTCATCGTAGGTTCTGGTCAGTTCGGCATGGAACGACTTGCCGAGCGGGGTCAGCGTTACCCGGCGGCTTGTGCGATCGAGCAGACGGCCGCCGATTCTGCGCTCGAGAGCGGAGAGGGTGCGGCTCACGTACGGCTGGGTGAGCAGGAGGCGATCGGCCGCGCGGCCGAAGTGGAGTTCTTGGCCCAGGACGAGGAAGACGCGTAACTGCTGCAGGTTGAGGTCTGCCGGGGTGCGTTCGGCCATGAGCGTGCCTCTGCTTCCTGTAATCGTTCCAATGATGGGGCCGCTCTGGAAAGGGCGGCAAGGCCTGGATCGATGCCTCTGAGACATCGGCGCCCGCCCGATCGTGCATTGCTGGAGGGCGCCATTGCTCCGGAAACTTCGGTCATGGCTGTTGAATCCCATGTCGCCGCGGCGACGAATCCCAAGCCGACCACGGGAACATCGAGACGGTTGGCGACTCTCGTGCTCGCGCTCGGCGCCTGCGTGATCGGAATCTCCGAGTTGGCCGCGATCGGCGTGCTCGGTCTCGTCGGTGATGATCTGGGCACGAGTGTCGGGGCGGCCGGCTCCATCGTCACGGCGTACGCCCTCGGCGTCTGCGTGGGCGGACCGCTGCTCGCCGTCGTGACGACCAGGAGGGACCGGCGCTTCACTCTGGTGCTGGCACTGGCGCTGTTCGCCGCCTGCAACGGCGTGATCGCCATCGCGCCGACGCTCGTCGCCGTCATGGTGGTGCGGCTCGTCGCGGGCTCGGTGCACGGGCTGTTCATCGGCCTGGCGACCTCGCATGCCGCCGACATGGCGGGGGAGCGCCGGGGCGGCGCGATCGCCCTGGTCTTCGGCGGCATCGCGGTCGCGACCGTGCTCGGTGCACCGGTGGGGCGGGTGGTCGGCGAAGCGTTCGGCTGGAGGTCCGCCTTCTGGGCGGTGGCCGCGGCCGCGGTGGTGGCGCTGCTCGCGGTGCTGCGCTGGGTGCCTTCCGTCGGTTCTGAGGCGGGTCCGGCGGGCAGTTCGCTGCGACGTGCGTTGAGCATGTCGGTGCTGGCGTTCCTCGTATTGATCGTTCTCGTGATGGGCGGGGTGTTCAGCATGTACACCTACGTCACGACGCTCCTGGAGGACCGCACGGGCGTCACAGGTCCGGCGATAAGCGCCATCCTGCTGGCGTTCGGCCTGGCCTGCGCCGTGGGGACGTTCGTCGGAGGCCGGCTGGCCGATCGGTCGGTCGCCGCCACGATGCTGGCCGCCAGCGCAGCCGTGACCCTTGCGCTCGTGTGCCTGACCCTGTTCGGCTCGGCCGTCGCGGCCACCGTCGTCTCTCTGGTGGTCTGCGGGTTCGCGGCCTTCGCCTTCATTCCGGCCTTTCAGCTTCGCCTGATGCGGCTCGCCGAGCCGGCGACCGACCTCGCCGCGACGCTCGGCGCCTCTGCCGCCAACGCCGGGATCGCGATCGGAGCCGCCGTCGGCGCCGCCGCAATGGCCCGCGGCGTCGACGCGCTGCTCATCGTCGCCTGCTGTCTCTCCGCGGCGGGATTCGCCGGCACCGCCGCGGCCGGCCGAATTCGGTCACGAGCGTGCTGAGCGTTGACACGGAGTGGCTGTGACCACGCGCCGTCGGCAGTCACTCGTCCGAAAGCCGGCGGGGACGGGGGGCCGGTCGGAGCGGCTGGTGATGGCGGGATGCGTCCTGGCGTCCTCGATGGTCGGCCTGGACGGGATCATGACCACGGTCGCGCTGCCGGCGATCACCGCGGATCTCGATGCCGGCCTGACGACCCAGCAGTGGATCGTCGCCGCGTTCCTGGTCGCGCTCGGGGGACTGTTGCTGGCCGGCGGCTCGCTCGGCGACGTCCATGGCCCGTCCCGAGTCCTCGCGCTGGGGGTCGCCGGGTTCCTGGCGGCCACGCTCGTGGTCGCGCTCGCCCCCACACCGGGAGTCCTGGTCGGAGGCCGGCTGCTGCAGGGTGCGGCGGTCGCGCTGATCCTGCCGACCGTGATGGCCGTGCTCACCACGACGTTCTCCGGAGAACGCCGAACCCGGGCGATCTCGTTGTGGGCGGCTTGGAGCGGGGTACCGGTCTTCGCCGGTCCGCTGATCGGCGGCCTCCTCATCGACGCCGTCGGTTGGCGGGCGGTCTATCTGGCCGAGCTCCCGCTCATCGCGTTGACGCTTCTGCTCCTCCTGCGGGTGCTCAGGCCGTCGCCGGACCGGGGTCGTGGCGGCGCGGTCGACGCGGCCGGAGCGGCGTTGTCCGTTCTGACGATCGGATCCGCGGCGTTCGCGCTGATCCAAGGACCGCGACTCGGGTGGTCGCATCCGGCCCTGGCGGCTGCGACGGCGGTCGGATTCCTCACCGCCGCCGCCCTGGTCGCCTGGGAACGGCGGGCCGCCAACCCGGTCCTGCCTCTCGGACTGTTCCGGAACCGCGGATTCGCCGTGCTCAACCTCGTGACGTTCCTGCTCTACGGCGGGCTGATCGCGAGCGGCACCTACACCGTGATCTATCTCCAGAACGGGCTCGGTCTTCACCCGGCGGCGGCCGGTGTGATCGGCGGGATTCCGCTCATGGTGCTCTCCCTGCTCTCGGGCAGGCTCTCCGTGTACGCCGATCGCTGGGGTGGTGATCGCTTCGTGGCCGCCGGCTCGACGCTGGCGGGGGTCGCGATCCTGCTTCTGCTGAGCGTCGGCCTCGACACCGGCGCCGCCGTCGTCCTGGTGCTGATCTCGGTCGTCGTCCATGGCCTCGGACTGGCGATGCTGGTCGCTCCGCTCACATCAGGGGTCATGTCGGCCGTCCCGGACGGGCGTGCCGGAGTCGCCTCCGCGGTGAACAACGCGGTCGCCCGCATCGGATCCATGGTCGCGATAGCGGTGGTCGGCGTCGTGATGACCGCGCAGTTCACGGCCACACTCGATGCGGGGCTCGCAGGCCGTCCCATGGCTCCCGGGTCTCACGCCGCGATCGCCGAGGCCGCCGATCGGCCCCTCTCGACGGAACGCACCGCCGGGTTGCCCGGCGAGGAGGCGGCGAGGCTCGACCGGGCACGCGCCCAGGCATCGGTCGCCGCCTTTCACACTGGGATGGCCCTGTCCGGAGGGCTGACGGTCGCGGCCGGGATCCTCGCGCTCGCCGGGACGCGACGACGCCGGGGCACCGTCCGGTACCGCTCGGCGGACACGGTGGGCTGCCCGATCACCGGAATGCGCTCCCATCCCGGTCACCGGCCCTGGTTCAGTGACCGGCAGCCGTCGCGGTAGCCGACGCTGGGCCAGGTGCCTCGGACCGAAAAGCGCCTCCCGGCAGGCGATCGCCTGTCGGAGGCCGGCGTGGTCAGGCTTTGTGGGGGATTTGGTTGACGGTGCCTCCGTCCATGACGAACTCGGATCCGGTGGCGTAGGAGGACTCGTCGCTTGCGAGGAAGACCACGAAGGAGGCCACCTCTTCAGGCCGGCCGGGGCGTCCGAGCGGGATCGGGATCATGTCGTCGGGAATGCCCTCGGTGATCGGGGTGCGGATCAGGCCGGGGTGCAGTGAGTTGACCCGGACGCCGTGCGGGGCGAGTTCCACGGCGACCGACTTGGTGAGGCCGCGCAGACCCCACTTGGAGGCGACGTAGCCATGGGCCCAGGAGGTGCCTCGAAGACCCTCGATGGAGGAGTTGTTGATGATCGAGCCGCCTCCGGCCGCGATCAGCGCGTCGGTGGCCGCGCGGATGCCGAGGAACGGGCCGGTGAGGTTGATGTCGATGATCTGCTGCCACTTCTCCAGCTTGAACCGGTTGATGGCCGCGCCGTTGGCGATCCCCGCATTGTTGAAAAGCACGTTCAGCTTGCCGAAGCGGCTGACGGTGGTCTCGACGGCGGCCGTCCAGTCCTCGGCGCTCGTCACGTCGAGGTGCACGTAGTGGCCGGCGTCGCCCAGTTCGTCTGCGACCTTCTCGCCTTCGTCGTCGAGGATGTCGCCGATGACGACCTTGGCGCCCTCGGCGGCCAGTGCCCGCGCGGCGGCCGCTCCGATGCCGCGCGCACCGCCGCTGATCAGGGCGACCTTCCCGTCCACACGTTCCATCGCTTGTGTCCTCTCTTGTGCGGGCTCAGCCGGCCAGTGTCGTCGCGAAGACGCCACGGGCGGTGTTGAAGGGCAGGTCGAGCGGGGTCCGAAGGCCCGGCGGCGCCGCGATGACGTCGGGGATGGAGTTGACGATGCGGCCGGCGCCCACGGCGATCGCGGCGTAGTTGTGGTCTCCCTTGGCGCTGCTCGGGCAGACGTCGACGCGGTAGGACGGTTCGCCGACGATCTCGACCCGGTAGGAGCCGCCGTCCTGCGCCGGCTGCGGCCAGTCGGGACGCAGGTCGCCGCGGAGCCGGTTCGTGTGGTCGATGACCAGGACCTCCTTGCCGCCGACGACGCCGCGGATCTGGAATCGCACGGCCGCCACACCGCCCGCGGGGATGTGCCCGGCGGCCACGTCGAACGCCTCGGGCGCCGGTTCCTGTTCGAACCACTCGGTGATCTCGTCGAGTTCGAAACCGAAGCCCCGGGCCAGCATCCGGAGGCTGACCCCCCAGGACGCCGCCAGCATCCCCGGCTTGAACATCTTCGGCAGGTCGCCCACGGGCCGGCCGAATCCCATGAAGTCGAACAGGACCGGGCCGCCGTCATAGCTCGCATAGTCGGCGATCTCCGAGCAGCGCACCTGCTCCACTCGCTGGCACGTGCCGGCGATCGCGAACGGCAGCAGGTCGTTGGCCCACCCCGGGTCTATTCCGGTGGTGAAGATGCTCACTCCGCCCGCCCGGCAGGCGTCCTCGATGGGGTCGATCATGCGGTCCGGCAACAGTTCCCACGGGTAGATCAGGGGGACCGGCGAGGAGGCGACGACGTTGCTGCCCGCGGTGAGGATCTTCTGGACGTCGTCGAGCGCCTCGAACAACCGGGTCTCCCCGATCGCGCAGTACACCGTGCACTCCGGCCGCGCGGCGGCGAGTGCGGCGTCCAGGTCGTCGGTGGCCGCGACACCCGTGACCACGTCGAGGCCCGCGAGCTCGCCGGCGTCCCGCCCGACCTTCTTGGGGTTCGACACGACAAGTCCGGCCAGGTCGAAGCGGGGGTCCTCGATCAGCTGCGACAGGGCGATGCGGCCGACGTTGCCGGTCGCCACGTGAAGGACGCGGATGGCCATGGTGCTCCTTGAGGGGGGCGGTGCCGGTCATACGGCGAGGTCGACCTGCCGGGGGCGGCCCGAGTCCGTGAGGTCACCGGCGGGCTCGGCTCGTCGCGGGGGCCGGCGCGGCGGCGGCCTCGACGTTCGCGGCCGTGCTGACGAGCGCATGACCGTGGCCACCGGGTTCGCCGGCGATGGACGGCCGGGTGGGCGGGGTGTCCTGCCGGGCATCGAGCCCTCGGCGCCGCGCTGGACTGGTCACCTGACTGGACACATGTCCACTTTAGGGTCGGCCGAGCACCGCCGCAATAGCCGCCTCCGGATTGATCCGGGCCCATGCCCGCGGCCACGCCGGGCCTCGCGTCCTCAGGCTCACCCCAGGGCCATCGGCGTCAACCTGGGAGAACCCGTCCTGCCGGCTCAGGCCAGTTGTTGGATGCGGATCAGGTTGCCCGCGGGGTCGCGGAACGCGCAGTCGCGGACGCCGTACGGCTGCTCGGTCGGCTCCTGGACGACTTCTGCGTCGCCGGCCTGGACCTTCTCGAAGGTGTCGTCGAGGTCGTGGGTGGCGAGCAGGATCCAGCCGTAGGTGCCCTTGGCCATCATCTCGGCGATGGTGCGGCGTTCGTCGTCGGTGATGCCGGGGTCGACGGCCGGGGGCGCCAGGAGGATGGACGTGCCGGGCTGGCCGGCGGGGCCGACGGTGATCCAGCGCATCGTGCCCCTTCCGACGTCGCTGCGGACTTCGAAGCCGAGGGTGTCGCGGTAGAAGGCCAGGGACGCCTCCGGGTCGTCGTGCGGAAGTACGGTCGTGTGAATGCTGAGGTCCATGACGGTCACGCTAGTTGCGGCTCGGCAATCGGTGCTTCTCGATTCCTGACCGGTCGGGTCACCTGTTTCGCGACGCACGGCGGCATTCCCGCCGTCGCGCGTGCGGCCCGGCGCCGGTAGACGCTGGGCGGCACACCGACCAGCCCGGTGAAGCGCGTGCTGAAGGTGCCCAGGGACGAGCAGCCGACCGCGAAGCAGACGTCGGTGACGCTGAGGTCGCCACGGCGCAGCAGCGCCATCGCCCGCTCGATGCGTCGTGTCATCAGGTAGGCGTAGGGGGATTCACCGTAGGCGAGGCGGAACTGGCGGCTGAGGTGACCGGCCGAAATGTTCACGCCGCGGGCGAGGGCCTCCACGTCCAGCGGCTGGGCGTACTCGCGGTCGATCCGGTCGCGGACGCGGCGCAGCCGCGCGAGGTCGCGCTGGCGCTGCGCCGCGGTGAGGGCGCGGCCCCACGAGGGGTGACACATGGGGTGACTCCGTTCTGCCGCGGCGATGTGGGCCCGCGGCCGGTCCGTACACGAGGGTCGGCTCAAAGCGATGCGGTCTCGGACGTGGTCTCCCACGCGAACCCGTCCGGGTCGGTGAAGGACTGGGCGTCGGTGCCGATCACGAGGCGGTGCGATCCGGTGCCGTCAGGGGAGACGCCGGCGTCCTTGGCGAGGGCCTTGCGCCCGTAGAGCGCCAGCTTGACCGGACCCGACGAGGGGGCGAACTCGACGTACTTGCGGCCGTAGCTCTTCGCCACGGCGAGGCCGCGGTCGACGTAGAAGCGCTTGGTCGCCGCCACGTCCGCGACCCCCAGCAGGAGCACGATGTCGTCGTACTCCCGGGCGGCCGGGCCCGTGTCCTTCTTCTTCGACGTCGCGACCTTCCAGATCGTCCCGTCGGGGGCCTGTACGGTCCCGCCGTAGCCCCAGAAGGACTTCGCGGCGGGCTTGATGGCCGTGGCGCCTGCGTCGAGAGCGGCGTCGATGAAGGCGTTGACGTTCCCGGGCTGGGCCACTGTGAGCGACATCGTGAAGCCGCGGAATCCGCTGGTCGGTGCGTCCGAGGCCCGCAGGAGCACCTGGGAGCCCAAGCCGAAGGCGGTGGCGTAGAAGCGGTCGGCGGCGTCGAGGTCGGACGCCTCAAGGGTGATGGATTCGATGGAAGTCATGACGGTGACGCTAGGCGCGGCCCCGTGGCCGGCGCTTCTCGATTCCTGACCGGTTTGTACCGGTGGCGACGCCGCCGGCCGGGGTGATCGGTCCATGGACGGTTTCGAGGGGTGATGCGGGGATAGGGAGCGGACGAATGGAGTCGTGCCTTGGGGGAGGCGTTATGAGCATGCCGCACAGGGCGGTGCGTCGGTTGGAGAAGGCGGAGACCTTGGACAAGGTCGCCAAGCCGGTGAGTTCAGGGGCCAAGCGGGTGGTTCGGCCGCGGCTCGTCCGGAATCTGCTCAGCGGGACCAATCTCGGGCATCCGCTGCACCCGGCGCTCACCGATGTGCCGATCGGCGCCTGGACCATGGCGGGGCTCCTGGACGCCGTGGGCGGACGTGAGGCCGAACCGGCGGCCGACCTGCTGGTGAAGGCCGGGATCGTCGCGGCCGTGCCCACCGCCGTCACCGGGCTCAACGACTGGTCCGACACGATCGGGCCGGAGCGGCGCGTGGGGCTGGTCCACGCCACCGCCAACAGCACAGCTCTGACGCTGTACATCGCGTCACTCGTCGCCCGTGCCCGCGGTGACCGCCGCAAGGGCAAGGCCCTGGGGTTCGCCGGGTTCGGGGTGATGGCGATCAGCGCCTACCTCGGCGGTCACCTGACGTTCGTCAAGGGCGTCAACGTCAACCGCACCGCGTGGCAGCAGGGCCCGGACGAGTGGACGCCGGTACTGGCGGCGGCCGAGCTGGCCGAGGGCGAGCACCGCACGGCGGACGCGGACGGCGTGCGGATCCTGCTCCACCGGACGGACGGGACGGTGCACGCCCTGGCCGCCACCTGCAGCCACATGGGCGGCCCGCTGGGCGAGGGAACGTTCGAGGGCGGCTGCGTCACCTGCCCGTGGCACGGCAGCACGTTCCGGTTCGCCGACGGCGGCATCGAGCGCGGCCCGGCCAGCACGCCACAGCCCTGCTACGAGACCCGGATCCAGGACGGGCGCATCGAGGTTCGCGTCCCTCCGGCGGCCGCCCCCGCCGAGGTGGCCGAGCACCGCGCCCACCGGGCACGGCGCCGCCTTGCGCGAACCCCGGCCACCTGACAAGTCCAGGCCATCACTGACCCACACCGAGCCCGGCTCAGGCAGCCCGTTCCTGCCATCGCTCAATGGCCTCACGAGCGAACGGCGGCATGGGGCCGGGAAGGCCGTCGAGCGCGAAGTAGCAAAGCTCCTGCCCTTCGCCAAGCACGAGCACGGCCGAGGCGGGTTGGCAAGTTCACGGGGTGTTGTCGGTGTGGAAGGACAAGCCGTGGGCTTGGAGGGCCTTTCGCAGGGTGTTCATTGCGTTCGGGCCCATTCCGTGAAGTGCTTCGACGTCGGCTTCCCTGGCTTGGGCGAGTTGTTCGAGGGTGTCGTAGCCGGCGCCTGCGAGAGCTCGCCTGGCAGGGGCGGCGAGTTTCGGGAGGTCGGTGCCGTTTTCGCTGCTCATGGTCAGGCTGATTCGTCGAGCAGGTGTGCGTTCCAGACGGCGGCCGCCTGCTCGTGGGAGTCGACTCCGGAGAAGAATGAGTCGGCCAGCGCGGCGATGTCCGGCTCATCGATGCCGGTGACCTCGAGGAACTTGGGACGGTAGACGGCGAACCCCTGGGCGGTCGGCTGCGGCCGGTAGGGGATGGCCATCTTCAGCGATCGCCGCGTTGGGAGATATTCGACGGCATCGACGATCAACGCATCGGTTTTCCCCGCCTCCAGGTGAAGGTAGGCGTCGATGATGAGAACCGCGCGAACCCAGTCGGGGCGGCCCGTCTCCAAAGCGTCCTGGCCTGCTTTCGCGCCGACGGCGATATCGTCGGACACGAGGCGCTCCATGCCTTGGCTGCCGTCCGGATGCCCATAGCCGAGCATGGGAACCAGCGTCTCCCCTCCGGAGACGCTCCACACACCGTGGGCACCGTAAAACCCGGCCATCCTGGCGATCTCATACATGACCCGCCAGCGTAGTGGACGGGTGTTCCCGAGAAGCACGACTTGGGCGGCCGGAAGTCGCGTTCAACTCGGCGATGGGGATGCCGGGTGGTTCCGGTCGAGGCCTTTTGCGGGGGAGAGGAACAGCGCGACGATGGCGCCCAGTACGGCCATTGCGGCGCAGCCGAGAAGTGCGGTGCCGGCCGCGTCGGTGAACGTGGCTTCGGCCAGTTCGCGCAGGTGCTGCGCGTCCGGCCCGGTGATGTCCGCGGCGGGATCTCCGCTGACTCCGTCGCCGGCCCCCCGGAGGGCCTGGCCGGCCTCGGTGATGAATCGGTTCTGCCAGACTGCGGAGACCACCGCTACGCCTGCGGTGATTCCCAGCAGGTAGGCGACATAGGAGATGTCGCGGCCCGTGATCGTATGCGTGGCGGGGACGTCTCTGAGGGCGGTGGCGGCGGTGGGGTCCTCTTGGAGGCCGAATCCCGCGCCGGCGATGACCAGTGGGGCGAGGAAGAACGGCCAACTGGAATTCGGCGACGAGTGCGCGACCCAGAAGGTGCCCGCCGCGATCAGCAGGAAGCCGGGGGTCACCAGCAGCCGGACGTCGACCTTCCCGGTGAGCGATTCGGAGACGGGCGCGACGATGACCGCTCCGGCGATGACCGACATCAGCAGGGCCCCGGCCGCGAGCGCCGAGTAGCCGTGCTGGACCTGCAGGACGTGTGACAGGGCGAAGAACAGTCCGAGGCTCGCGAACTCGCCGATCCCGCGGGCGATGTTGCCGAGGGTGAACCGCCGCGACTTGAGCAGGGTGCGAGACACGAGCGGGTCGTCGGCGCGTCGCTCGTTGAGGATGAAGAGGGCTGGGAGCGCTGCGCCGGCGGCGGCGAAGCCGATGATGAGCGGGGAGTCCCAGCCGAAGCGGGTGCCCTCGATGACGGTGAAGGCCAGGGCGAACACCGCGAGACCGCCCAGGAGGGTGCCGGGGACGTTGAGGGAGCGTCGTGGACGGTCTCCGCGTGTCGCGGGGATCAGCCTGCTGCCCGAGAAGAGCACGGCCGCGCCGGTGAGGACGTTCAGGAAGAACATGAACTCCCAGGACAGGCCCCAGGTGATGAGCCCGCTGAGGAGAGGCGCGGTGAGTGCGGCGGCGGCGAACGCCGCTCGGTGCGCGGTGGCCGCGCGTTCTCTCGCCTGTCCCGCGAAGGCCGTCTTCGTCAAGGCGAAGGCGGCCGGCTCGGCCATCGCCGCGCCGAGCCCCTCGACCGCGCGTGCGGCCACCAGGAATTCGATCGACGGGGCGAGGGTGCACGCCAGAGACGCCGCGGTGAAGATCGCCATGCCGGAGAGGAGCGACCGGCGGTGTCCCTGCCTGTCGGCGAGCCTGGCCGAGGGCAGCAGGAACACGGCGAATGTAAGGATGAAGGCGCCGTACGCCCACGTCGCCATATCGAGCGTGCCGCCGAGGTCGTCCAGGATCGCGGGCAGCGGAATGACCATCCCGGCGGTGTCGAACACCACGATGAACGTGCTCAGGAGGAGGACGGCGAGGAGTCCGTGCGGCGGCTGAGCCGGCTCAGCGTCCTTGCCGTCCTGCGGTGTCATGCCGAGGGCTCCACCGGCGTTGCCTTGAGAGATGGGCGTCTTCTCAGCATGGTGGGTGGTTTGCCGGGGCGGCAAGGGCGTCGGAGCGCGGCCGTTCGGGCGGGCGGGTCAGGTGGATGCGCGGCGGGCGGCCTCGAAGGGGACGCGGTCGAAGATGAACCGGCTGTAGGTGATCTTGCCGTCCTTGACGGTGACGCATTCGGCGCCCGGCGCTCGTTTCACCGGGACGGTCTCGGTGTCGTACATGAGCAGGGCGGTCTCGTCGTCGCCGTAGGCCGCGATCATTTCCGCGTGGACGAGCAGCTCCACGAACGGGCCCATGAACGCGCGGTACGCGGCGGCGCCCTCGATCCGCCCGGCCGGGGCGTCGCAGACGATGTCGTCGGCGATGTAGGTCATGGCTCGTTCGAAGTCCTTGCCGGTCCACGCGTCGTGGTACGCCAGCGCTGTCTTCAGGGCGGTGCTGTTCATCGGTGTTCCTCTCGTGAGTGAAGGCCTGTCGCGTGGTACGCATGTGTTGAGACACCGGTGTCGGCCCGAACGGAACGGTGAGGACGCGAACGTGACCGAGGCCACACTCGCCCGTGCCCGGGCCGGTGACGCGGAGGCGTTCGGCGAGCTGACCGGCCCGTACCGAGGTGAGCTGCGGCTGCACTGCTACCGGATACTCGGCTCGCTGACCGACGCGGAGGACATGCTTCAGGAGACGCTGCTGGCGGCCTGGCGCGGTCTGGACGGTTTCGAAGGACGGTCGTCGCTGCGGGCCTGGCTGTACCGGATCGCCACCAACCGGTGCCTCAACGCGCTGCGCGACGCGAAGCGGCGCGTCCCGCCTGAACCGGTTCCGCCGTTCGAGCCGCCCGAACCCACCCGCCGCGGTGACGTGACCTGGCTCCAGCCGTACCCGGACGCGCTGCTCGACCAGGTGTCCGAGAGCAGTCCCGGGCCGGAGGCGAGGTACCAGAGTAGGGAGGCGGTGGAGCTGGCGTTCGTCGCCGCGCTCCAGCGGCTGCCGCCGCGCCAGACCGCGACGCTCGTGCTGCGGGACGTCCTCGGCTACTCCACCGCCGAGGTCGCGGAGATGCTGGACACCACCGAGACCGCGGTCAAGGGTTCGCTGCAGCGTGCCCGTGCCGGGCTCGGTGAGCGCCGCGGCCCGGTGTCTCCGCGACCCGGCTCGGCTCAGGAACGCGACCTCACCCGGCGCTTCGCCGAGGCGTTCACGGCGGACGACATCGACGGCGTCGTCGCGCTGCTCACCGACGACGCGTGGCTCGCGATGCCGCCGGCGCCGCACGAGTACCAAGGCACGGCGGCGACAGCGGCCTTCCTGCGGGCCGGGGCGCTGTGGCGGGACGGCCGCCGGTTCCGTCTGGTGTCCACCCGGGTCAACACCCAGCCCGCGTTCGGCTGCTATCTCCCCGATGCCTCCGAGCCGGTCGCGTACCCGGCCGGGCTGATCGTCCTGACTCCGGGGCCCGGCCGCATCCTCGCCATCACCCGCTTCCTCGACGGGGAGGTGCTCTCCCGGTCGGGGCTCCCCGCGACGCTCCCCGTGCATGCTCAGGGACACCCCGGCCGATGATCTGTGCGGCCTCGCCCGTCAGTCGGGTTCCGCGCCCCCCGAGGAGGTCTTGGGGGACGGTCGTGTCATGTCGATCGTGCTGGTGAGGCGTTTGGGGGCTGACAGGCGCCAGGCTTCGGTGACGAGTTCGGCCAGCTCTTCAGGGTCGACCTTTGTGAGGTTGATCTCGACCCAGGCGAAGCGGCCGCCCGCCCAGGAGGGGGCGAAGACCTCGGGGGCCTCGGCGACCAGGGCGGCCTGTTCTTCGCGGGTGGCCTTGAGCATGAGGGTCTCTTCGGCCTCGTCGAGGTAGCAGAAGCCCTTGTCGCGTACCCGGAAGCCGGTCAGTTTCGGATGCCCGTCGTTCTGCGTCACCTCCGGCAGCGCGAGCACGATCGTCAGGAACTCGTCAACGCCCATATCCGAGGTGTACCAGCCGCGTCGGACGATTCATCCGTCCGTCACATCGGGCCCGGTCACGTGGTCTTCCTGGCATGAAAGGCTTTGAGCAGGAGGGTGATCGACCATGAGAGCAGTGCGCATCCATAAGCCCGGTGGGACCGAGGGCCTCGTTCTGGAGGACGCGCCGGTGCCGCAGCCGGCCACCGGCGACGTGATGGTGCGGGTGCACGCGGCGGGTTTCGTCCCGGACGAGCTGGAGTGGCCCGGCACCTGGGTCGACAGGGCCGGGCGGGACCGGACGCCGTCCATTCCCGCGCACGAGGTGGCCGGTGAGGTGACCGAGGTCAGGTACGGCACGACGGGTCTGGCCGTCGGCGACCGGGTCTTCGGCCTCACCGACTGGCATCGCGACGGGGCGGCGGCGGAGTACGTGGCGGTCGAGGCGCGCAACCTTGCGCGGATACCGCAGGCGCTGACCTATACCCAGGCGGCCGCGTTGCCGATTGCGGGGCTGACCGCCTGGCAGGGGCTCTTCGTGCACGGCGGCCTGGAATCCGGCCAGAGCGTCGTCATTCACGGGGCGGGCGGTGCGACCGGCACGCTCGCGGTCCAGCTGGCCCGCGAGGCGGGGGCGCACGTCATCGCCACCGGGCGGGGACGGGTCGCCGGCCTCGCGGCGGAGATGGGTGCGCAGACCTTCGTCGACCTGGAGCGGCAGCGGTTCGAGGATGCCGTCGAGCCGGTCGACCTGATCTTCGACACCATCGGCGGCGACCTGCTGGCCCGTTCCGCGCAGAAGATCAAGCCGGGCGGCGCGCTCGTCTCGATCACGGCGCCGCCGCCGGTGCTGCCGGAGGCGGGACGCGCCGTCTTCTTCATCGTCGAGCCCGACCGGGAGCAGCTGCGGGGACTCGCCGAGCGAGCCGAGGCGGGGCGGCTCCGGCCGCACATCGGCGCCGTCCATCCGCTGGCGGAGGCGAGGGAGGCGTTCGACGCCAGAGGCGTCCCCGGCAAGGTCATCCTGGAGATCTGAGACCGCGAGCCGGGAGACGTGCGGCGGTCCGGACGAATAGTAAACAAGTACACTGTTCGCATGGCGAAGCAGTTCGACGGTCCCCCGAGCAGCGGCTACCTGCTGTGGCACGTTTCGCTGCGCTGGCGGGTCGCCATGGACCGCGTGCTCGGGCCGCTGGGGTTGACGCACGCGCAGTACGCCGTGGTCGCGTCGCTCTACAGCATGGAGCAGAGCGGTGTGCGGCCCAGCCAGCGGCAGCTCGCCGACTACAGCGGGCTGGAGCCCATGTACGTCTCCCGGCTCGTCCGCCAGGTCGAAGGCAGCGGCCTGGTGGAACGTAAGGACAATCCCGCCGATCCCCGTGCCTTCCAGGTGACGCTCACCGGCAAGGGCGTCGAGACGGTCAGGTCCGCGCTCGCCGTCGTCCGCGAACTCGAGGACCGCTACCTCGAACCCCTCGGCGGCGCGGACAGTCCCGAGAACCTCGAGCTGAGACGCCGGCTTCAGGCGCTGCTGGAGCACGCCGACGCGATGAAGGGCGCGGCGGCGCCCGACCTTCAGCCGGACTCCAGCGGGGATTGAGCCGGTTCGGCCACGCTCGACGATGTGACGAGCGGGAAGGCCGGGGTGCCGATGAACGAGGAACAGACCGTCCTTGACGACCTGTGTCGGCGGGCGGCCGATCTCATCGGCGCGACGCGCGGGCCGCTGAAGAGCGTGCGCCTGCGGGTGGGCGAGATGAGCGTCGAAGTCGAATGGCCCGAGGCGCCGGCCAACGGCCGCGAGCCGGTGGGGACGGGCGCCGCGCGAGAGCCGGCGGAGACGGGCGTGCGCGCCGAGGAACCCGCGCCGGAACGCGAGGACGGTGCCTTCGTGGTGAACGCCCCGCTGGTGGGGACGTTCTACCGCGCCCCGTCGCCCGACGCCGGGCCCTTCGTCGAGGTCGGCGACAAGGTGGAGGCGGGGCAGCAGGTGGCGATCGTGGAGGCCATGAAGCTGATGAACGCGGTGACCGCCGAACAGGGGGGCCGCGTCGTCGAGGTCCTGGTGGACGACGCCACGCCGGTCGAGTACGGCCAGCCGCTGTTCGTGCTCGCGCCGTCCGACTGAGGCGGGACCGTTGCTCCAATCCGGAAGAATCTCGCGTTCCGAGACTTCAGTGATTAGGATGCGGGGTATGAGCGAAGGGCTGGAGCCGGGGCATGCCGAGCTGCGCGCGTCCCACGAGGACCGCGATCACGTCGTCGACCGGCTCAGGGATGCGGCGGGCGACGGCCGCCTGAACGCGCAGGACCTCGACGAGCGGCTGGAGCTGGCGTTGACGGCCCGCACCCACGGGGAGCTGCGGGCGCTGCTGCGCGACCTTCCGGCGCCCGCCGCCCCGGACGTCCCGGAGCTGCTGCGGCTGGAGGCCCGCCAGGGCAACATCGAGCGGGCCGGGAGCTGGGTCGTCCCGCGCCGCCTGGAGGTCGAGGCGCACAGCGGGAACGTGGTCATCGACTTCACCCGGGCCACGCTCGTCCACCCGGTCCTGGACATCGAGGTCACGGTCAGCCACGGGAATGTGCGGCTCATCGTGCCGCCCGAGGTCGAGGTCGACATCGGCAGCGTGACGGTCCGCAGCGGCAACGTGCGGCCGTACCGGGCGCGCGGCGCGACCGGTGCACCGGCCCGGCTCCGTGTCGCCGTCACGGGCAGCGTCCGGCACGGGAACGTCATCGTGCGGGGTCCGCGCAGAAGCTTCCTGGAGTGGCTGCTGCGCCGGCCGGCGCGCTCCCGGCCCCAATTGCTGCCCTGAGACGCCGCCGCGCAGCAGGGCCCAGCGCACAGGCGGTGCAGGCCCGGTGCTGAGCGGTGCGTTGCGCGAGCGGTGCTGAGCCCGGCGTTGAGCGGTGCGTTGCGCAGCCGGTGCTGAGCCTGGCGGTTGGCGGTGCGTTGCGCAGTAGCCGGTGCTGCGCTCAGCCGGTGAGGTCCTGGGCGGCGGCCGCGTTCTGTTCCTGCAGCCAGCCGAGGAGAAGCGAGAGCTCGCCGTCGGACAGGCCGTCCGTGCGCGCCGCGAGCCGGGCGGCCCGGTCGAGGTGGGCGAGGAGCACGGCCAGATTCTCCGGGACGGGTTCGAGGATGACGCGGCGTCCGTCATCGGGGTCCCGGGTGCGGCGGGCCAGGCCGGCGTCCTCCAGGCGGTCGGCGACGCCGGTGACCGCGCCGCCGGTCGTGACGCTCAGCAGCCGGGCGAGGCCGCCGGGGGTGCGGGGGCCGTCGAGCGCCAGTGCGGCGCCGCCCAGCGCGTCCTTCAGGGACAGTCCCAGCCGGTCGGCGAGGGCCTGGTAGAGCAGGACGCTCCACAGACTGTGCCGGATGATCTCGGTGCGCATGTCCTCGTACCGGGGGCGAGCCATCACCTTGCTTCCCTCCCTTGTAGAGGAACACTAAATATGAGTAACTCTACTTTAGAGATTACTGCCTGAGGGTGGCGGTGGCTCGCTCGGCAGGGTGCGGCTCCTACTCCTCCTTCTCCCGCTTGAGCTGTTGCTCGAGCTCCAGGAGGAGGAGGCGCTCCGTGTCGGGCAGATCGTTGAAGGGCGTGACCTTCTCCGGGGACGCCCGCAGCGGCCCCCCGCGTCGTGCGTGCCCCGCAGCCCGGGCGGTGGACTCGGCGGACGCGGCCCGCACCGCGGCTATCAGCTCGGCCGTCGGCCAGGCGTGCGTCCCGCAGTACATCAGGCCGACGTAGAGGTGACTCATGACTCGTCGCAGCGCCGCGATCGTGCGGCTCGTCTTGCGCATGGGGGCCCTCCGCCCTCGATCCTGCGTCCGAGCGTGGCCCGCGGCGCTCTCCGGCCGGTCGAGGGCCGCTGGACCGGCGGCGCCGGCGCGGGCGCCGGGGCCGCCGCCGCGCGGTCGTGCTCCGCCGGGTGGCGGTGAACCGACGGGCCAGCGGCTTTTCGGACAACATTTCGCCACCGGAACATTTCGACATGACCGATTAGCATTAGTTGCCGAAAGCCCTTGGTTTACAGATGTCTGTCATGGTCGGTCCAGATCCGGCCAGCCGAACCCCGTGCATTGTTAACTAAGATCGAACGGTCGATGAATCACACTGGGGGTTCAGTTGTCAACGATCGCCAGGCTTACCTGCAAGATCATTCCGCAGGTAGCGGGCAGAAATATATCTGGTGCCAGCTATTGGAGTGCAGGTGGCTTCGCCCGGTCGCTGCGCGAGCAATCTTCGAGTGCAGCCCAAGGCGCCGCTGTGCATGGTGTGGCGGTCATTGACGCAGGCGGCCGCAGGCCGGCGATTCGAGGGAATGCACAGAGTAGCCGCCTAGTCGCATGATGTGCGACGTGGACTGATAAGCCTATGGAGTGATCGTCTTGAAATCAAGAGTGCTCCGCTTCTTTTGTGAGTGAGATATCTATGGCCAGTCGTCTAGGCGGTGACTCATTGCCTAATTCACTGATCACGCTGACAATCCTTGGGTGTTGATCGTTCTGGGGTTAGAGGGTGTCCATGATGAACGGGATCAGGAGGTGAATGGCGCATGCATTTTCGGATTCTCGGCCCAATGTGGGTGGCCAACGGCGGGGTGGAGATAACTCCGACCGCGCCCAAGGTGCGGCAAGTGCTCGCGTTCCTGCTGGTGCGGTCCGGAAAGCTCGTCCAGGTGGGTGAACTGATCGACGAGCTGTGGGGGGAGGAGCCGCCCAACAGCGCGATGACGACGCTGCAGACGTACATATACAAGCTGCGGAAGGACGTCCTGGAGCACTGCCCCTCGGCCGAGCTGCACACGAGGATCTCCGGATACCTGCTCGACGTTCCCGCCGAGCTGGGCGACCTGCTCCGGTTCGAGCGCCTGGCTCAGGAGGGACGAGCGGCGCTGGAGGAGGGGGACGCGGCCAGCGCCTCGGCCCTGCTGTCGGAGGCCCTGACCGTGTGGCGCGGTCCGGCGCTCGCCGACGTCTCCGTCGGGGACATCCTGTCGGCCCATGTGACACGTCTCGAAGAGGAGCGGCTGCGCGTCCTGGAACAGCGGATCACCGCCGACCTCGAGCTGGGGCGGCACCAGCAGCTGGTGAGCGAGCTGAAGATGCTGGTGTCCGAGCAGCCGCTGAACGAACGCTTCCACGGTCATCTGATGGTCGCGCTCGACAGGTCCGGGCGCCGCTACGAGGCACTTGAGGTGTATCAGGGGTTGCGCCGGATGCTCGTCGACGAACTCGGCATGGAGCCCTCGGCGACGGTGCAGCGGCTGCACCTGACCCTGCTCAACTCCGAGGAGGCGGAGGAGCCGGAGGACAGGACGCCGTCCGGACCGTCCGCGATGGTGGCGGTGTCGTCCGGTCCGCTGCCGTCACCGGCCCAGCTCCCCGCGGACATCCCGGACTTCATCGGCAGGGCGGACGTACTGGAGAGCGTCTGCACCGGCCTGCTCGCCGCGGGCAGGGAGGGCACGGCCGGCCGGACGGTGTGCGTGTCCGGCATGCCCGGCGCCGGGAAGACCACGCTGGCGTTGCGCACGGGTCACGCGATCCGCGCCGAGTTCCCCGACGGCCAGCTGTACGCCGACCTCCGCGGCACCGCCGAACATCCCGCCGACCCGCGTCCGATCCTGGAGGGCTTCCTCCGCGCGGTCGGGGTGCCGGCCCGGGAGATGCCGGACGGCCTGGAGGAGCGCTCCAACCTGTTCCGCACCTGGACGATGGGCCGGCGGATCCTGGTGGTGCTCGACGACGCCTCCTCGGTTCCGCAGGTGGCGCCGCTGATGCCGGCGTCGCCGGGCAGCTCGGTCCTCGTCACCAGCCGGTGGGGCCTGTACAGCCTGCCCGGCGTGCGGCACGTGCTGCTGGAGGAGATGCCCGAGGACGAGGCGGTCGAGCTGATCGAGTCCGCGAGCGGACGGCGGTACGCGGGTGCCGAGCGGCGCTTCGCCGAGCGGGCCGCCGCGCTGTGCGGCCGGCTGCCCGTCGCGATGCGCAGCCTGGGCTCCCGGCTGGCCGCCACCCGCAACTGGCCGATCGGCAAGCTCGTCAAGCGGCTGGAGCCCGACGCCGGGCGCCTGGACGTGCTCGCCTTCGCCGACCTGGACGTCCGCTCCCGCTACGCGGCCAGCTACCTGCGCCTGGAGCCGCAGGACCGCAGCATCTTCCGGCTGGTCAGCCTGCTCCCGCCCACCGAGTTCACCGCCGACGTCGCCGCCCGGCTGGTCGGCTCCGGAACCGATCTGGTGGAGGCCAAGCTCGTCCGGCTGGCGAGCTGCAACCTGCTGTCGGTGGCCGACGCCAGCGCCGGCGAGATCCGCTACCGGATGCACGAGCTGATCCGCCTCTACGCCCGCGAACGCCTCGACCAGGACTTCCTGGAGCCGATGCGCGCGCAGGCCCACACCGAGGGCATCCCCCTCGGCCGGTCGCTGCCCGGTCCGCGAGCGGGTGAGGTCCCCGCGCTCGAGGCCGGCGAGCCGCAGCGCGGGGACGGCTACGAGCCGGCCCGCGACGACGGCTACGAGCAGCAGCTCCGCCGGCGGCTCCAGCGCAACGGGGAACCGCGGCCCCATCACGCCAACGGGCTGGCCGGCCAGGGCGCCGGGTAGCCGGGCGGGCGTCCGCCGATCGGACTCGAGCTGTATCCGGCCCGGCCTCCAAGCCGGATCCAGCGGAGTTCAAGTCCGCACCGCGACAGTGACCCCATCGGCTCTGGAAAGGTGAGGACATTGTCCAGATTCACGGTGGATGACATCAGAAGGATCCTGCGGGACTGCGCGGGCGAGCCGGACTCCGTCAGCCTGGAGGACGACATCGGCACCATCAGCTTCGAGGAGATGGGCTACGACTCGCTGGCCGTGCTGGAGATGGCGGCGAGGATCCAGCAGGAGTTCCTGGTGGCCATCCCCGACGAGACCGTCTCCGAGCTCCCCACCCCCGACGCCGTCGTCGGCTATGTCGGTCCCCGCCTCGCCGCGTGAGCGCCGGGCCGGCGACGCTCTCGGCCGGGTGCACGTCCTGGTCTACGCGAGCGCGCCGGGCGGCGACGCACGGGCGGTCGAGGACGCCTACCACAAGATCAGCCGTGATCTCGAAGGGACGCCCGGGCTGCTGGGCAACGTTCTGCTCCGGTCGCTGGCCGACCCGGGTTCCTTCGCCGTGATGAGCGAATGGCGCGACGCGGCGGCGTTCAGCGACTGGGAGAGGACGGCCTCCCACCGCGACACCACCGCCCCGCTCCGCCCCCTGCAGAGCGCCGACGCGGGCGCGGCCGCGACGTTCGGCGTGTACGAGGTGGTCGCCGCGTACTGAGCTCGCCCGCCCATTGAGCCGTCCGCGACCCGAGCGGCCTTCCCGGGTGGCCGGGGACACCAGCCGTCCTCAAGCGGGCCGGGGCACGGTGTGCCCGTTCCGATCGAGAAACCATCTGGGAGGGCTGCTCATTGGACGGGATGCTGAAGCGACGGGACGCGCTGAAACTGGGCGCGGTCGGTGTCACGGGACTGGCCGTGCCGGGCGGCCTCGGAGCGGCCTCCCTGCGCCGGCTCCGCGAGACGGCGGCGCCGGAGGCGTTCTCGGTGCCGCTGGCGCTGCCGCCCCGGGCCAGGCCGGTCCGGCGGACGTGGACGACGGACTACTACGAGATGACCGTCCGGGAGGCCCAGGCCGAGATCCTGCCCGGCGTCCAGACGAAGATCATGGGCTATGACGGCCGGTTCCTCGGCCCGGTCGTCCACGCCCTCAAGGACCGCCGGGTCGTGATCCGGCAGACGAACGCCCTGGACATGGAGACCAACGTGCACCTGCACGGCGGGCACACTCCGGTGAGCAACGACGGCTATCCGTCCGACCTGATCGAGCCGGGCGCCTCCCGCGACTACGTGTACGCGAACGACCAGCCCGCAACGACCCTCTGGTACCACGACCACACGCACCACATGTCCGCCGACATGATCTTCCGGGGCCTGTCGGGGACGTACATCATCACCGACCCGGCGGAGCTGCGTCTCGGGCTGCCCGCCGGGCGCCACGACGTCCCGATCATCCTGCGCGACATCCGGTTCGACGACGCGGGGCAGATCGTCTTCGAGATGGACGACTTCCAGTACCGCAACACGGTCCTGGTCAACGGGCGTCCGCAGCCGTACTTCGAGGTGTCCGCGCGCAAGTACCGGCTGCGCCTCCTGAACACCTCCAACCTGCGGTTCTTCTCCCTCGGGCTGAGCACGGGCACGGAGATGACCGTCGTGGCGTCCGACGGCGGGCTGCTGCCGGCGCCGCGGCCGGTCAAGAACATCATGCTGTCGCCGGGCGAGCGCGCCGACGTGGTCGTCGACTTCGGCGCCCACGACCCCGGGACGCGGATCGTCCTGGTCAACGAGTTCGGGACGGACGACGCGACGCGCAACGTCATGCGGTTCGACGTCGGGCGGCGGGTCTGGGACCCCAGCCGTATCCCGGAGTCGCCGGTGAGCGCGCCCGACCTCGGGGAGGCCCAGGTGACACGGGACGTGCACTTCGGCTTCGACCCGCAGAAGGGGGGCTGGCTCATCGACGGCAAGACCTTCGACATGGACCGCGTCGACATGAGGATCAGGCGCGGCGACACCGAGATCTGGCGGGTGCACAACACGGGCGCCGGCCCTTCCGTGCCGCACAACATGCACCTGCACGGCACGTCGTTCGAGGTGCTGGACCGCGACGGGCAGGCGGTGGCGGCCCACGAGACCGGGCTGAAGGACACCGTGTACGTCGGCCACGGCAGCACCGTCCGCATCAAGGTGCGCTACGACCGCTACCTGGGCCGCTACCTCTACCACTGCCATCTGCTCGACCACTCGTCGATGGGGATGATGGCGCAGGCGGAGATCGTCTGATCGGGATCGAGATCGGGATCGAAATCGGGGACGGGGGCCGGGCACCGGCGACCGGCGGGCGCGGACCGGGGACACCAGCGGTCCACCAGAGCGGTTCTAGGCCGGGTCGGCAGCATTCGAGCGACCACGACCACGTCCATGGAGGGACACCAGCATGGCTGGACACACCGACAACGAGATCGTCATCAACGCGCCGATGGACCTGGTCTGGGACATGACCAACGACATCGAGTCCTGGCCCGGCCTGTTCAGCGAGTACGCCGCCGCCGAGATCGTGGAGCGGGACGGGGACAAGATCCGGTTCCGCCTCTCGCTCCACCCCGACGAGAACGGAACCGTCTGGAGCTGGGTGTCGGAGCGGACGCCCGACCCGCAGACGCGGACCGTCCGGTCCCACCGCGTGGAGACCGGCGTGTTCGAGTACATGAACCTGTTCTGGGAGTACGAGCACGTCGACGGCGGCGTCCGGATGCGCTGGCAGCAGGACTTCACGATGAAGGCCGGCGCCCCGCTGGACGACGAGGGCATGACCGCGCGCCTCAACCGCAACACCGCCGTCCAGATGCGGCGGATCAAGCGGATCGTGGAGGAGGCGGCGGCGCGGGCCGAGGGCGGTGTGCGCCTCGACCACTCGGGCCGGCGCGTGCTGGTCACCGGCGGCACCCGCGGCATCGGCCGGGGCATCGTGCTGGCGTTCGCGCGGGCGGGCGCCACCGTGGTCACCTGTCACCGGACCGACGGGCCCCTGGTGGACAGCCTGGTCAAGGAGCTGAGCGAGACCGAAGGCGACCACCGGGTCGTCAAGGCCGACGTCGGCGTCGAGGCCGACATCGACCGGCTGATGACGGTGTGCCGCGAGCACCTCGGCACCATCGACGTGATCGTCAACAACGCCGGCAGCATCAGCCACATCCCGTTCGGCGAGCTGGAGGTCGCCGAGTGGCGCCGGGTGCTGGACGTCAACCTCACCGGAACGTTCCTTGTCGTGCAGAAGGCGCTGCCGATCCTGTCGCCGGGCGCCTCGATCATCAACATCGGCTCCAAGGTGGCCACGGTCGGGATCCCGCTGCGGTCCCACTACACCGCGTCCAAGGCGGGCCTCATCGGGCTGACCCGCTCGCTGTCGAAGGAGCTCGGCCCGAAGGGGTACCGGGTCAACCTCGTCGCGCCGGGGCCGGTCGAGACGGAGGAGGAGGTGACCCCGGAGATCCGCGAGCGGTACCAGCGGCTCACCTCGGTGGGCCGCCTCGGCGTGGTGGGCGACATCGCCGGACCGGTGCTGTTCCTGGCCAGCGACCTGGGCGCCTTCATCACCGGAGAAACGATCAATGTCGACGGAGGGATCTGAGATGCGGGACGAGGCGGGCATCTTCCGCGTCATGCTCCGGATGTGCATTCACCCGGGCATGGAGCGCGAGTTCGAGGACACCTGGCACCGGGTCGGCCACGCGATCACCGAGCACCCCGCGAACATCCGGCAGTGGCTGTCGCGGGAGGACGGGGACGACAACGCCTACTTCGTCGTCAGCGACTGGGTCGACGAGCCGGGATTCCGCGAGTTCGAGCAGAGCGCACAGCATCTGGAGCACCGCACGAAGCTGCATCCGTTCCGGGCGTCGGCGTCCATGGTGACGATGCAGGTGGTCTTCGAGATGACCGGCCAGGCGACCACCGCTGAGCCGGTGCGGCCGTAGCCGAGGGGAGAGCCATGACAGAGAACGCGGCGGAGGCGGGGCGCGTGGACCGCAGGGAGATGCTGCGCAAGGGCGGCCGCTGGCTGCCCGCTGCCGGGGCGACCGCCCTGCTCGCCTCGGCGGTGGCCCCGGACCGCGCGAACGCGCAGACCTGGAACGCCCATCCGCTGGTGGGGACGTGGCTGACGGAGGTCATCGTCACCGGGTCGGGCCGTCCGCCGGAGAAGGGGATGTTCTCCTTCGGGCAGGACGGCATGGTTTCCGGCACCGACGCGTCCACGGTCACCGGGTTCGGCACCTGGCGGGCCACCGGTTCGCGGACGTTCGAGATCGAGTACCGGCACTTCGTGATCGCCGACGGTCAGATCGGCGGGATGGTCGTGGTCGCGATGTCCGGGACCGTCACGTCCACCACCCTGCTGGAGGAGAGCGGAACGGCGCAGTTCCTCGACCCGGCCGGCAACGTGGTGCTGACCCATGAGGCCACCGCGACCGGGACCCGGTTCGGGTTCCCGCCGTGGAGGCTGGGCTCCTGACGGAACCTCACCGAGGCCGGGCGCAACCGCGCCCGGCCTCGACACATGCCCACCCGCGAGCCAACAGCCGCCCCGGCCCTGTTGCCGGGCGGCCGACCGGCCGCCGGTCTCGGCGGCTGCCCGGTCCTTGGCCTGCCTGGTCCTTGGCCTGCCCGGTCCTTTCGGGCCGGTCGACGGGGGGCCGGGGCGGGGGCTCGATGGTGGGCTGATCTCGCCTCGACGGCGCGTCCGGGCCGCCGAGCCTCCCTCGATCACGCGTCGAGCACACCGGTGGAGGGTGCCCGGTAGGTGCGGACGCCGCCCGGGTCCGCGGTGGTGAGCCGAATCGGAGGAAGCCGTGCTCGAGAACGCGCTGGTCGTCGTGGGCCTCACGGGGAGCGGGATCACCGCGGGCGTGCTGCTGGCCGTCGCCATCAGCGTTGTGCCGGCGATGGCGGCGGTGTCGCCGCTGATGTACGTGCGCTTCCACCAGCTGCTCGGCCGCAACTGGGACCCGACGATGCCCGCGATCGTCCTCACGTCCGCGCTGACGTGCGTCGCTCTCGCGGTGGTCGCGGGCGGAAACGGGTCCCGGGTGCTGTTCGGCTGCGCCGCGGCGCTGCTGGTCGCCGTCTCCGGGGTGTCGCACCTGCTGAACGTGCCGCTGAACCGGCAGGTCAAGGGGCTGGACCCGGACGCGCCGCTGCCGGCGGACTGGCGGGACCCCCGCGCGGAGTGGCGCCGGTGGCATCTGCTGCGCACCGGGCTGGCGATCGCGGCCCTGCTGCTGAACGCCCTGGCCGTCGTGGCCTGAATCCCAAGGAGCGAGCTGATGAGCACTGCGCCGGAGAACACCGCGCTGGAGAACACGGGCGGAAATTCGGGAAAGAATCGTGAGGTCGCGTTCATCGGGCTGGGGGTGATGGGCGCCGGGATGGCGACCCGGCTGGTGGAGACCGGCCGTTCGGTTCGCGTCTACAACCGCACGCCGGAGAAGGCGGCGCCGGTGGTCGAGGCCGGGGCGCGGGCCGCGCGGACGGCGGCGGACGCGGCCCGGGGCGCGGACGTGGTGATCGTCAGCCTCGCCGACGAGGCCGCGGTCGAGAAGGTGCTGTTCGGGGACGCGGTCCACGGGCTCGCCCCGGGAACCCCGGTCATCGACACCTCCACCGTCACCCCCGCGTTCGCCCGGGAGGCCGCCGGCCGGCTCGCCGACCTGGGGGCGCGCCGGGTCGAGGCGTGCGTGCTCGGCAATCCGATGCAGGCCAGGTCAGGCGAGATGCGGGTGATGGCCGCGGGCGAGCGGGCGGACGTGGACGCGGTGCACGACGTCCTTTCCGACCTCGGCCATGAGGTGCGCTACTTCGGCGGCGCGGGCGCGGCGGCGACGATGAAGCTGGTGCTGAACGTGCTGATCGGCGCCGAGATCGCGGCGCTGGCCGAGGCGGTGTCGCTCGGCGAGAGCGGCGGGCTGGACCGCGACGAGGTCCTCGACTGCATCGGCGGCAGCGGCGTCAGCTCGATGGTGATGACGTTCCGCGCCGCCATCATGCGCGAGCGCCGCTACACCCCCGCGGCGTTCCGCAGCAGCCTCATGGCCAAGGACCTGCGGTACGCGATCGAGCTGGCGGACGGGGCCGGGGCGGAGCTCCCGCTGGCCGAACGCGTCCTGGAGATCGTCGCGAAGGCCGTCGAGCGCGGCGACGGCGACCGGGACCTGGCCGTCCTGGCCGAGCACACCGGCCGCGGCTGACCCCGCCGGGACGTGCCCGCCCGTCCAGCGAGCCTCAAGCGGGCGCGTGTGCGATGAAGACCGACAGAACACCTCGGACACTGGAGGTTCCGATGCCGTACGCAGCGATCCGCTACCGGGTCAAGGTGGGCAGCGAGGACGCCCTGGCGGAGATCTTCGAGGGTTTCCAGCGGGTGGACACCCCGGACATGCGCGATGACAAGGGCGAGGACGTCGGCCGGCTGCTCGGCACGGCGGTCTTCGTCAAGGACGAGTTCATGGTGCGCATCATCCATTACGAGGGCGACTTCATCGCGATCGCCAAGCACATGGCGCGCCAGCAGGGCGTCCACAACCTGGAGGAGAAGCTGGCGCCGTACCTCACGGACCGGAAGGCGGCGTCCTCGCCCGAGGAGTTCCAGGAGAACTTCCGCAACGCCCTGATGCGCTGCGTCTCGGAGCTGTCCGTCGAGACCCATCCGGCCGGGCACTGAGCCGGGCGGGCACCGGCGAATCAGGGGGCGGAAACGATGAGAACCTCAACCGCCATCACCGAACCACCCGCCGTCTCCCCCGCGGACGCCGGTGTGGGCGCGGACGCGGTCGCGCCGGCGCGAGCCCCGCTGATCCAGGCGGGGCCGCGGTTCGTGGTGCTGGGCCCGCTGGAGATCTACGAAGGGCCGCGCGTCCGGACGCCGCGCGCGCACAAGCCGAGGGTGCTGCTGGCGATCCTGCTGGCCCGCCGCGACACCGTCGTCTCGACGGACGCGCTCATCGCCGAGCTGTGGGGCGACCGCCCGCCGCGGACGGCGCTCAAGGCGCTGCGCGTCTACATGACGCAGCTGCGCCAGGTCCTGGCGGGCCTGGGCGCCGGCCCCGGCGTGCGTCCCGCGATCGTGACGCGGGCGCCGGGCTACCGGCTGGAGATCGGCGACGCCGACCTCGACCTGTCCCGGTTCCGGCGGCTGTGCGATCTCGGGCGGGCCGCCCGGGAGGCCGGTGAGCTCGCGGACGCGCTGCGGCACTACCGGAGCGCCACCGCCCTGTGGCGGGGTCCGGCCCTGGCCGACGTCCGGTCGTCCCCGCTGCTGGAGGGGGTCGCGGCCCGGCTGGACGAGTCCCGCGTCACCGCGCTCGAGCGGCGTCTGGAACTGGAGACCCGGCTCGGCGGGAACGCCGACGTCGTCTCCGAGCTGCGCGCCCTCGCGGCGGACCATCCGCTTCGCGAGCGGATCCACTACCAGCTGATGGTCGCGCTGAGCGAGGCGGGACGGCGCGGGGACGCGCTGCAGGTGTTCCGCGAGCTTCGCCGCGACTTCGTCACCGAACTCGGCGTCGAGCCCGGCCCCGATCTGCAGTCGCTGCATCAGGCGATCCTCGCCGCGGACGGGCGCGCCCTGCCCCAGTGGGGCGCGTGGGACCGATGACCTGGGACGCCGATTCTCCGCCAACCGAATTACACGGGTCGTTTCGACGGCGTTGTCCCGCCGGAGAAGGGAGAACCATGATCCGCGCCGTGCTCACGATGATGGTGCGCGAAGGCTGCGAGAGCACTTTCGAGGAGGTCTGGAGAAACGCGATGGCCGCCCCCGTCCAGGGCAGCCTCGGCCAGGCCATGATGTGCGACGCCGAGCAGCGCCGGCTGTACGTCATCACCGGCGACTGGGAGAGCCGCGACGCCCTGCGGGCGTTCGAGCGGAGCGCGGGGCGGCAGGCGATGTCCGCCGCGTTCGAGCCGCTCCGCGAGTCGGCGAGCAAGCAGGTACTGGAGATCATCGCCCGCGCCTGAGCGTGACCGGGCGGCTGGGCGGCCCGGCGAATCATTGCGGCGAGACAGGCATTGCAGCAGGACAGGCATTGCGGCAGGACAGGCATTGCGACCGGAGAGGAAGGCGACGGCGATGACCGTACGGGTCCTGGTCAGAGCGACCCCGCGTGCGGAGGACAGGGAGAAGTTCGAGGAGGCGTACCGCACGGTGACCGCGACCGTGCGCGGCACGCCGGGCCATCTCGACGACGAGCTGCTCCGCGACGGCGACAGCTACATCCTGCTCGCGGAGTGGGAGAGCGAGGAGAAGTTCCGGGCCTGGGAGGACGCCCCCGAGCACCTGCAGATGGCGGCGCCGATGCTCCCGTACTGGGGCGACGGCGGCGTGGAGCGGCGCATCTACGAGGTCCGCGCGCGGCTCGACAACCTGTGACCAGGGGCCGCCAGGGTCACCACAGGCTCACCTGACACCCGACACCCGACACCGAACAGGGAGGGACCGGCATGGCCGCCGTGCGGAACGCGATCGTCGCCGGCGCGGGGATCGGCGGTCTGACGACCGCGATCGCGCTGCGCCGGGCGGGCATCGACACCGTCGTCCTGGAACGCCGCTCGACCCCGGACCGGCTGCTGACCGGCGGCGGGTTCATGCTCTGGCACAACGCGCTGCTCGCCCTGCGCGAGCTGAAGCTCGACGAGCCGGTCGCCGAGGCCGGGGTCGAGATCGTCCACCACGAGTTCCGCTCCGACCGGAACCGGCGGCTCGCCCGCTGGGACGTCGCGTCCGAGGCCGAGCGCCACGGCGCGCCCGCCCTCGGGCTGCGGCGGTCGGCCCTCAACACGGTGCTGATGGAGGCGGCGGGCGACTGCGTCCGGCTGGGGACCCGCTGCGCCGGGTTCACCCAGGACGGCGACGGCGTCACGGTGCGCCTTGACGACGGCGCCGAACTGCGCGCCGACGTGCTGATCGGCGCGGACGGCGTCCGCTCCACCGTCCGCGACGACCTCCGCAAGGGGCACGATCTGCCGCTGCGGTACGCCGGTTACACGGCCTGGCAGGCGATCACCCGGCTGCCGGGCGAGGACGTCGTGCCGACCGGGACGTTCTTCAACCTCTGGGGCCGGGGCGGGCTGCGCTTCCTGTACATGCGGCTGAACGAGGACGAGGTGTACTGGGACGCCATCACCGCCGACAGCGCCGGCGCCTCGTTCGACATGCTGGCGAAGAGCCGCCGCGAGGTGATGATGGAGGCGTACCGCGACTGGCCGGACCCCGTCCCCGGCATCATCGCGTCCACGACGGAGGAGGCGATCCTCCCGATCGGCATCTTCGACCGCCCGCCGGACCGCTGCGGCGGGTGGGGGCGCGGCCGGGTGGTGCTGGTGGGCGACGCCGCGCACCCGATGACGCTGAACCTGAGCCAGGGCGCCGGGCAGGCCATCGAGGACGCGGTCGGCCTGGTGCGGATGCTGTCCGAGCACGACGACGTGCCCGCCGCGGTGGCCGCCTACGAGGAACTGCGCCATGAGCGGGTGGCCGGCATGGTGCAGACCGCCTGGACGATCGGCGCGATGGGGCACTGGCGCAGCCGTCCGGTGTGCGCGGGCCGTGACCTGTTCATGCGCGCCTTCTTCGACAGGGTGGGCCGCAAGCAGAGCTACCAGCAGATGATGGACGTGCGGTTCTGATGACCGCCGGCGTGCTCCTCAACGTGCTCCTCGCGGTGTTCCTGCTGCTGTCGGGGACGCTGGCCGGGGTGCTGTTCGCGGTGGAGGTGGCGATCGTCCCGGCGGTGGGCGCGCTGCCGGGTGAGCGCTACGTGCAGGTGCACCGGCTGCTGGACCGGCGGTTCGACCCGCTGATGCCGAGGGTGAACAAGGTGGCGCTGGCGGTCTGCGTGCTGCTGGTGATCGTGGCCGGCGGGCTGTGGCCGCGGGTCGCGATCGCGCTCGCGGGGCTGTGCATCGTCGGGGTCGCGGTGGTGTCGGAGCGGTGGAACGTCCGGTTCAACCGTGTCGTCGACCGCTGGGACGCCGAGGCCCCGCCGGACGGCTGGCAGGGCCTGCGGGCGAGGTGGGCGGCCGCCAACCGCGTGCGGACGCTCTTCGCGCTGGCCGGATTCGGCGCCGCCATCCTCGGCGCGGCGCTGGTCTGGAGCTGAGCGGGCACTGAGCCCGGGCCGGGACGGGGGCGGCGCCTTCCCGGGTCTCGTTTCCGTGCCCCGGGCCCTTCCCATCCGATGATAGTCATGACAATAATAGCCATGTATATGATCTCGCCTCGACGTCGTCTTCGGAGGTCTGGATGTCTCGATATCTAGCGTTTCCAGCGGGCCGGCGGGCCAAGTGGCTCGTGCTGGTGGCCTGGATCATCATCCTGATGGCCGCGGCGCCGTTCGCCGGGCAGCTGTTCGACGCCGTCAACAACGACCGGCTCGGCTACCTGCCCAAGAGCGCCGAGTCCACCGCCGTCCTCGAAGCCCAGCAGAAGTTCCCGCAGGGCAGGGTCAACCCCGCCATCATCGTGTACCAGCGGGACGGCGGGCTGACCGACGCGGACCGGCAGCGCGCCGCCGCCGACCAGCAGGCGCTGATGCGGAAGTACACCCCGGAGGTCAAGCCGGAGCAGCCCGCCACGGCCCGCGACGGTGAGGCGCTGTTCTACCAGATCCCGCTCGTGGCGCCGGAGAACAAGCAGGAGGGCGCCTACATCCTCGACTCGGTCGACGCGATGCGCGCGCAGCTCGGCGAGCCGGCCGCCGGACTCGAGATCAAGGTGACCGGACCCGCCGGACGCGACGCCGACCAGTTCCTGATCTTCCGGGACATGGAGTTCACGCTCGTCGTCATCCCGGTCATCGTCGTCGCCGTCCTGCTGCTGGTCATCTACCGCAGCCCGTTCCTGTTCCTGGTGCCGCTGGTGTCGGTCGGGGTCGCCAACCAGCTCGGCAGCGCGTTCATCTACGGCCTGATCAAGAACACCGACCTGGTCATCAACTCGATGTCGACGGGTGTGCTGAGCATCCTCATCTACGGCGCGGGCACCGACTACGCCCTGCTGCTGATCGCCCGATACCGGGAGGAACTCGGCCGCCACGAGGATCGGCACGAGGCGATGGCCGAGACGCTGCGCCGCTCCTCCGGCACGATCATCGCCTCCGGCGGGACCGTCGGCCTCGGGCTGCTGTGCCTCGGGGTCGCCGACCTGAACGCCACCCTCGCGCTCGCGCCCGTCGGGATCATCGCGGTCGTCTCCGCCGTGCTCGCCATGCTGACGCTGCTTCCCGCGCTGCTGGTCATCCTGGGCCGCTGGGTGTTCTGGCCCAAGGTCCCGCACCTCGGCGACACCAAGCGCGTCCTCGGCATTTGGACCCGCACCGCCGCCCTCGTCTCGGCCCGTCCGCGCCGCGTCTGGACGCTGACCTCCCTCGCGCTTGCGGCGGGGATCCTGGGGCTGCTCGCCTTCAACGTCCCGCAGCAGACGATGTTCACCACGACCTCCGAGTCCGAGCGCGGCGAGAGCCTCGTCTCGGCGCACTTCCCCGCCGGGAACAGCAACCCCGCGACGCTGATCGCCAACGCGGACCGGGCCGAGGAGGTGAAGGCGGCGGCGCTCGCCGCCGGCGCCGGCACGGCCGAGGAGGTCGGACGCGTCGACGGGAAGGTGCAGATGGTCGTCACTCTGAAGGCCGAGCCGGGCACCGACAAGGAACGGCACGCCGTCGAGACGCTCCGGGACCGGGTGCACGCGGTCGCGGGCGCCGACGCGCAGGTCGGCGGGCCCGCCGCGATCGGGCTCGACCAGCTCAACACCAACGTGCGGGACGCGTGGCTGGTGATCCCGCTCGTCCTGGTGGTCATCCTCCTGGTGCTGTTCTGCCTGCTGCGCGCGGTCACGCTGTCGGTCCTGCTGATCCTCACGGTGGCGCTGTCGTTCGGCGCGACGCTGGGCATCTCGACGCTCGTGTTCGAGTACGGCTTCGACTGGACCGGCCAGGACGCGCAACTGCCGCTGCTCTGTTTCGTGTTCCTCGTGGCGCTCGGGGTCGACTACAACATCTTCCTCACCAGCCGCGTCCGCGAGGAGACCCGGACGCACGGCACGCGCGAAGGCACCCTCAAGGCCCTGACCAGCACCGGCGGTGTGATCACCTCGGCCGGCATCGTGCTGGCGGCCACGTTCAGCGTCCTGGTGACCCTGCCCGTCGTCGGCTTCGCCGAGCAGGGATTCGTGATCGCGTTCGGGGTGCTGATCGACACCTTGATCGTCCGCTCGCTGCTGGTTCCCGCGCTCACCTACGACATCGGTGACCGCGTCTGGTGGCCGAGCGGCCTGGCCCGGCGAAGCGCGCCGGGACCGGTACCGGAGCGCGAGCTCCAGCCGGAGAAGGGGGCTTGACGACCATGACCGACGCGAACAACGGCGGTGAGCCGGGCAACACCACGACGCTGCTCGGCCGCCCGGCCGAGGAGTACCTGGACGAGGCGGCCGGCTCACTGGAGGCCGTCAAGGCCGCGATCCTGCGCCGGCTCGCGTGCGGGCCGGGCGACCGGGTGCTGGACATCGGATGCGGCAACGGGACCGACGTCCTGGAGATCGCCCGGCGCGTCGCCCCGAACGGCGTGGCCGTCGGCGTCGACGTGCAGGAGGAGGCCGTCGCCGGCGCCGTCCGCCGGAGCCGGGTGGCCGGCGTGGACGCCCTGTTCCACGTCGCCGACGCGTACTCGCTGCCGTTCCCCGACGGCGATTTCGACGCCGTCCGGTCGGAGCGGATGGTCCAGCACCTGGACGACCCGGCGGGCGCCGTCCGGGAGATGCTGCGCGTCGTCAAGCCGGGCGGGCGCGTCCTCATCGCCGACCCCGACCACGGCATGTGGGCCCCCGACCTGACCGACAGGGAGGCGGCGCGCACCGTCCTCACCTGGTGGTTCAACAACATCCGCAACCCCTGGATCGGCCGGCGGCTGCACGGCCTGCTGGGCGCGGTCGGGCTGCGGGACGTCCGCGTCACCGTCATGCCCGTGGCCCTGCGCACCGTGGCGGAGGCCGACGGGCTCACCGGCCTGATGGACGCGCTCCGCCGCGCCGGGGAACTCGGCGTCGTCCCGGCGGACCGCGCGCGGTCCATGCGCGAGGAGGCCGCCCTGCGCGACACCCAGGGCGGCTTCCAGATGTACGGCGCGATGGTCCTTGCCGAGGGGAGGAGATCAGATTGAGGTCCGGCATCGAACGCTGCACCGACGCCGACGCGGAGCCTCCTGCCGACTCCGGCAAAGGCCGCCCCGCCGACCCCGGCAAGGAACGCCCTGCCGACCCCAGCGCAGAACACTCGACCGGTTCCAGCGCGGGGCGCCCTGCCGGGTCCGGCGCGGAGCGTTCTGCTCAATCCGGCGCGGAGCACTCCGTCCACTCCGGCGCGGAGGGCCTTGTTCACCCCGGCGCGGAGCGGTATGCCGACTCCGTCGACGACGCGCTCGACCGGCTCTGGGAGACGGGGTTCGAGTTCGGCCCGGACTTCGCCGTCCACGCGCCCATGGTCGCCGAGACGCTGGCCGTCCTCGGCTGCCACGATGTCATCCCGCGCTGGATCGAGACCAACAGCCGGCGGCGCGGCCATCACGTGCCGCCCGCGGCGGGCGGGCTCCTGCCGGAGGATCCGGTGGAGGCGCGCCGGGTGGCGCTCGGCGACTACCGCAGGGTCGCCGACTGGGTCCAGTACTTCGAGTGGCGGCTCAGCGAGCGGCCGTGGCGCGAGGTGCTGGTGAGCTGGTGGCCGTCGCTGATGGAGGGGGCGCTGTCGGCGTTCACCCACGGCCTGATCCGAACCGCGCACGCGGTCCGGACGCTGAGCACCGTCCCGGAGCCGAGCGAACTGCAGCTCAACGAGCTCGCGCGCGGGATGGCGTACTGGGCGGCGCGGCACACGCCGGTGCCGCGGAAGCTGCGGGCCGAGGGACCCGAGGTGACCACGGCGGCGGAGGTCCCGGCCGCGCTCAGCGAACTCACCGCCCTGCACGCCGGAACCTACGCCCGGCTCGCGCCGCACCCGCCCGTCCCGCAGGTGCACGCGATCACGGCGCCCGCCGCACTGCGGCTGGTGCTGCCGATCCTGCCGGACGATCTCGCGTTGAGCTCCTACCGCGCCGTCGCCTCCGTGGCCACCGCCGTGTGGAAGGCCGTCCCCGCGATGCCGGGCGTGGGGCCGGCGGCGGCCGAGGGGTACCGGCCTCCGCCGGGCCGCTCGCTGGCCGCCGACGCGGTCGACCTCGGCGAGGAGCACGCCATCAAGCTCACGGAGGCGTGCCTGCGCGAGCACGCGCTCAATCCGGACGACCGCTATCTGGCCGCGGCGCACACGCTGATCACCAACTGCCAGTACTGAGGGGGACCGAAATGCCCGCCGACTACGACATGGCCCTGATGCAGGCCACGCACAACGCCCTCCGGCGCGACCTGGACCACCTGGCCCGCGCGGCCGGGCGGCTGCGGCCCGGCGACGCGCGCGGCCACGAGGCGGTGCTCCTCGGCTGGGGCACGCTGAAGGCCATGCTGGGCAGCCACCACGACGGCGAGGACCGGCACATGTGGCCGCGGATGCGCGCCGGGCTGCGGAACCGTCCCGACGACCTGGCGGTGCTGGCCGCGATGGAGGACGAGCACGCCCGCATCGACCCGCTGATCGCCGATGTGGACGCCGCGCTCGCCAGGCCGTCCGGCGGGGACGGCGACGCGCTCGCGAAGGCCGCGCACGCGTTCGCCGACGAGGTCGGAGGGCACCTCGACCACGAGGAGCGGGACGCGCTGCCGCTGGTGCGGGCGGCGATGCCGGCGGCCGCGTGGGAGAAGTGCCTGGCCGACATGCGGGGCAACGGGCTCGCGGCGCTGAAGTCGGCGCCGGAGTTCTTCCCGTGGCTGCTCGGCGACGCGCTGCCCGCCGACCGCGCCGCCGTGCTGCGCCGCGTCCCGCCGCCGGTGCGGCTGCTCTACGCGAAGGTGTGGCTGCCCCGCTACGCGCGCCGGCCGCGCTGGCTGGAAGGCGGCGGCCGGTGACCGCCGCCTCCTGCCGCTACCTCGATCCCGGCGGCTTCGGCCCGCCCGGCCCGCCCGGTGGCGGGCCGCCGGGGGCGGGGATGACGCCGAGCTGCTGCATCATCCCGAGGTCGTCGCGGATCGCCCAGTGCTCGGCGATCCGCTCGCCCTCGAAGCGGACCATGTGCTGCTGCCGGACGTTGACCCGCTTGCCGGTGCCGGGCAGCCCGGACCCGGGCAGCGGGCCCTCGTGCGTCCCCTTCATCACCATCCGCCAGGCGACGATGTCGCCCTCGGCGATGATCTCCTCGATGTCGTAGTCGAGGTCGGGGAAGGCCGTGCGCGCCGCCTCGCCCACCGCCAGGACCCGGTCGGGGCCGCGCTGCGGGGCGCCGCTGTGGTCGTCGTAGTCCGCCGTGTAAAGGCTCTTCGCCATCTCCGGGTCGGCCTTTCCACGGAGAATGTCCAGCGAGCGGACAAGGATTTCCTTATTCCTTTCCTGCTGGCTTTTTTCGGGCATGCTGAAAACACCTTCCGGGACGTGGATTCGCGTCAATCAATTCTGAGGCTAACCAGCCGTAATTGTACTGTCAAGATGGGAGGCATCGCCTTTCCGGGGCTTAGCCGCCGTTTTATCGGCACCCGTCACACTGGCCGGGTGGCCCGTGGGCGCAGCGGCGGGCCCGGAGAGGATCGACGATGCCGAAGTGGACACCGGACGAGTTGCCCGACCTTTCCGGCCGGACGGCGGTGGTGACCGGAGCGAACGCCGGCCTGGGCTTTCACACCGCACTTGAACTGGCCCGGCACGGCGCGGAGGTCACGCTGGCCTGCCGCGACCGGGGACGCGCGGAGCGGGCGCTGGCGGAATTGAGACGCCTGGTCCCGGGCGCGGCCGCCGAACACCGGACGCTGGACGTGGCGAACCTGGAATCGGTGCGCGAGTTCGCCGCCGGATACACCGCCGACCGGCCCTGTCTCGACATTCTCATCAACAACGCCGGCGTGATGGCCACCCCGTTCACGCTCACGCCGGACGGTTTCGAGTTGCAGTTCGCCACGAACTATCTCGGGCACTTCGCACTGACCGGACTGCTGCTCCCGGTACTGCTGGCGCGTCCCGGCGGCCGGGTGGTGAGCCTCACCACCTTCGGCGTCAACTACTGGGGCAAGATCGACTTCGACAATCTGCAGGGCGAGCGGAAGTACAACAAGTCCGCCGCCTACACGCAGGCCAAGATGGCCAACCTCGTGTTCGCCAAGGAATTGTCGCGCCGGTACGCCGGCCGGGGGCTCGCCGGAGTCGCGGCTCACCCCGGTTACGCGGCGACCGACGTCCTGTACGTCGGTCCCCGGATGGCGAACAACCGGATCCAGGAGTTCTGGTACCGGTTCACCACGGCGCTGGTCGCCAAGCCGACCGAGCAGGGCGCGTGGCCGTCGCTGTACGCGGCCTGCGCGCCCGGGGTCGTCCCCGGCGAGAGCTACGCCCCGCAGGGACGCGTCCAGATCCGCGGCCCCGTCGGCAGGGTCAAGACGCCCGAGCGGGCCGAGGACCCCGATCTCGGCCGGCGGCTGTGGCGGGTCTCGGAGAAGCTCACCGGGGTCTCCTACGACGCGTCGGGCGTCCCTGAGACGAAGGGATCGTGACCATGGACATGCTTCCGGTGAAGCCGCAGGCGCCGTCCTTCCACGGCAAGGTCGCGCTGGTGACCGGGGCGAGCAGCGGCATCGGCGCCGCGACCGCCTGGATGCTCGCCTCCCGCGGCGCGGCGGTCACGGTGAACTACCTGCGGGGTGAGACGCCGGCCAAGGAGATGGTCGAGTCGATCAGGGCGGCGGGAGGCCGGGCCTTGGCCGTCCAGGCCGACGTGACCGACGACGACCAGGTCAGGGCGATGGTCGAGCGGACCCGGAACGAACTCGGGCCCATCGACGTCCTGGTGACGAACGCGACCGGGCTCTACGCCGAGGACGTCGGCTTCGCGCCCTTCACCGGCACCCCGATCGACGTCGTCGACCGGACGGTGCGGCGGCAGATGCACGCGATGCTGAACCCGGTCGCCGCGGTGCTGCCCGCGATGGTGGAGCGCGGGCGGGGCTCCGTCGTCGCCGTCGGCGCCGCGCTCTCACGCACCCCCGCGCCCGGGTTCCTCGGGCTGTCCATGGCGAAGGCGGCCGTGGAGGCGGCGGTCAAGTCGCTGGCGCAGGAGGTCGGCCAGTACGGCGTCCGCGTCAACGGGGTGGCGCCGGGCCTCATCCTCACCCGCGTCGCCGACGGTCTCCCCGAACCCGCCCTGCGCGCCAACGCGCAGCGCGCCGCGATCCGGCGCAACGGCGTACCCGAGGACGTCGCCGAGGTGATCGCTTTCCTGGCGGCCGACTCCGCCGAGTACATGACCGGCGCCTACCTCCTCGTGGACGGCGGGACCGCGCTGGTGTGAAGTCCGCCCGCACCGACAGAAGCGAGGGCAGATGGGCAAGCAAACCGACTGCGACGTCTTGATCATCGGATCGGGGATGTCGGGTTCCATGCTCGGCGCCATCCTGGCGAGGAACGGAGCGAACGTCGTCCTGGTCGACGGCGTGACGCATCCGCGGTTCGCCGTGGGCGAGTCGACGATCCCGCATTTCCTCGTCCGGCTGCAGATGCTCGCCGCCCGCTACGGCGTGCCCGAGATCACGACGCTGGAGAGCATCAACGAGGTCGACAAGAAGATCGGCACGACGTTCGGCCTGAAGCGGCACTTCGCGTTCGTGTCGCACCGTCCGGGCGAGGAGCCCGACCCGAACGAGACGATCCTGGCCGGCGTTCCGAAGGCCCTCTACAAGGCCACGCACATCTTCCGGCAGGACAGCGACTCCTACATGTTCCACGTCGCGATCAAGTACGGCTGCGTTCCCCGCCAGAACTGGCGGGTGGCCGACATCGACTTCGCCGACGACGCCGTGACCGTCACCGGGCAGAACGGCGAGGTCATCCGCGCGCGCTACCTGGTGGACGGCAGCGGTTTCCGCTCCCCGGTCGCCGACAAGCTCGACCTGCGCGACGACCCCTGCCGGTTCAAGACGAGCACGCGGTCGCTGTTCACCCACATGGTGGACGTCCCGGCGTTCGACCACATGGTGGACTGGCCGAAGGAGCAGCGGCCGCCGCTGCCGTGGCACCAGGGCACGCTGCACCACACGTTCGACCGCGGGTTCTTCTGGATCATCCCGTTCGATAACCGCAAGAAGTCCACCAACCCGCTGTGCAGCGTCGGTCTCGTCCTCGACACCCGCGTGCATCCGAAGCCCGACGACATGACGGCGGAGGAGGAGTTCTACTCGTTCGTCGACAAGTTCCCGGCCGTGAAACGCCAGTTCCGCGGTGTGCGTCACGTCCGCGAATGGGTCTCGACGGGCCGGGTGCAGTACTCGTCGAAGAAGACGGTCGGGCACCGCTGGTGCATGATGGCGCACGCCGCCGGCTTCATCGACCCGCTGTTCTCGCGCGGCATGTCCAACACCGTCGAGGTCATCGACGCGGTCGCGTGGCGCATTCTCGACTCGCTCAAGGACGACGACTTCTCCGAGGAGCGCTACGAGTACGTCGAGCGCCTCCAGCAGGGCCTGCTGACCTACAACGACGAACTGTGCGACACCTCGCTGCTGGCGTTCCCGCATTTCAAGCTGTGGGACGCGATCTTCAGGATCTGGGGTTTCAGCTCCAACTACGGCGCCATGCGCCTCACCCGGGCGCAGCTCCGCTACAACCTCAGCGGCGACGAGCAGGTCTACAAGGATCTGGAGGACGCCCCCAACACGGGGTTCTGGTGGCCGGACGAGCCGGAGACCAAGGCCATGTGGGACACCATGGTGGAGACGGTCGCCAAGTTCGAGGTCGGCGAGGTCAGCGCCGACGACGCCGCCGACAAGATCCTGCGCATGGTCCTCGATTCGGACCTCCCGCCGGCGGCGTTCGGCTACAAGGACCCGGACAACCACGATCTGCACCCGACGACGGTGGACCTCGCCCGCTTCATGACGTGGGCCATCAAGAGCGGCCCGCCCCCCGCGAAAGAGCTGGCCTCCGGCACCCTTGAGGCCATCGGCAGGGCGGCGATCCGCCGCAAGAAGATCTCCTGACCCACCGAAAAGAACCGGCCGCTCCACCCTCCGGGAGCGGCCGGTTCCCTGCCGGGGCCTGGAAGACCTCGGTGCGTCCACCCACCCGGGCGCACGCTCAGCCGCGTTAAGGGGTGGGTGCTACTCGTGGTCCGTCTGGTCCCTCGGAGCGGTGAGGCCATTGTGCCGATTCGTCGCGACGCAATCGAGAGACTTCCTCCATGCGGTCACCGGGGATGATGACCTGTGTGACGTCTACGGCGTTCTCGTCTTTGGCGCTGTAGCTGATCCGGACGATCTCCCAGACGGGGAGTTCGGCGGGTATGAGCAACAGCTTGGCTTCGTCGGGGGTTGGCATCCGCACGCGGCGACGTTCAAGCCACTCCAGCGGACCGTGCCCTGATGCCTCGATGGCATCGATCCAGGCTCCGGGACCTGTGCCATAAGGGTCTTCGACATCGGGGATCTCGGTTGTGATGCGCGGATGTATCCACGTGGTGGAGATTTGGAACGCGGGTTCGCCTTCGGGGCCGGTTACACGCAGACGCCTCAAGATCGTCTCCCCAACGGGGACGTTCAACATGTGGGCGAGGCGGGCGTCATCAATCGGAGCCTTGCGGACGTCCGGCTTGATGTGATGTGTCCAGAGTTCGTTGCCCATGGCGGCGGGGAAGCTGTACCCACCCGCAATGTCCTTCCCTCTCTGTCAGACTCAGAGGAGACATGGGGACGAACTAGTCTTCTGTGACACAAGTAGGGCGAGACAGGGATCTTTCTAGCGTGACGTTGAGT
>NZ_JBEZGN010000049.1:0-56767 GCF_040650055.1 Spirillospora sp. NPDC048819
GCCTCGCTCTGCGCGGCGCCGGAGATGATGCCGAGCTGGTCGCGCAGCCACTGCACCGCCGACCCCGTCACCGCGATCGACCCCTCCAGCGCGTAGACCGGCTTCTCCTGGCCGAACTGGTAGCACACCGTCGTCAGAAGCCCCTGCGAGGAGCGGACGAGTTCGTTGCCGGTGTTGAGCAGGAGGAAGTTGCCGGTGCCGTAGGTGTTCTTGGCCTCGCCGGGCGCGAAGCACACCTGCCCGACCGTCGCCGCCTGCTGGTCGCCGAGCGCGGCGGTCAGCGCGACCTCGCCGCCGAGCGGGCCGTCCGGACGCGTCAGGCCGTAGCCGCCGGACGCGGAGGACGGCCTGATCTGCGGCAGCATCCGGCGCGGGATGCCGAAGAACGACAGGAGTTCGTCGTCCCAGTCGAGGGTCTCCAGGTCCATCAGCATGGTGCGGCTGGCGTTGGTCGGGTCGGTGACGTGCACGCCCCCGTCCGTCCCGCCCGTGAGGTTCCACAGCACCCAGCTGTCGGTCGTGCCGAAGACGGCGTCGCCGTTCTCGGCCGCCTCACGGACGCCGTCGACGTTCTCCAGGATCCACTGGATCTTGCCGCCGGAGAAGTACGTGGCCGGAGGGAGCCCGGCCTTGCGCCGGATGACGTCCCCCTTGCCGTCCCGCTCCAGCGCGGCGGCGATGCGGTCGGTGCGGGTGTCCTGCCAGACGATCGCGTTGTAGTACGGGCGGCCGGTCCGCCGGTTCCACACCACGGTCGTCTCGCGCTGGTTGGTGATGCCGAGAGCGGCCAGGTCGGTGTGGCCGAGATCGGCCTTGTTGAGGGTCGACTGGATGACGGCGCGGGTCCGCTCCCAGATTTCGGTGGGGTTGTGCTCCACCCAGCCCGCCTGCGGCAGGATCTGCTCGTGTTCGAGCTGGTGGCGGGCGATCTCGTTGCCGCCGTGATCGAAGATCATGAAGCGGGTGCTCGTGGTGCCCTGGTCGAGCGCTCCGACGAAGTCAGCCATGCGTGGGTTCTCCTGGATGGACGGGCGGACGGGGACGGGACGGGCTCACGCCGCCTCGTACTCGGGCTCGGGCTTCGCGGGGACCTGGGCGGGCACGTCCTCGGACGGCAGGAACCGCCCGATGAGCACCTTGTAGAGGCCGGCGCCGAGCACACCGCCGATGAGCGGCGCGATGATCGGCACCCAGAAGTACAGGTCGCCGTACTGGTCCCGCCACGCGCCGCCGTAGCCGGTGAGGAACGAGGCGAGCCGCGGGCCGAAGTCGCGGGCCGGGTTGATCGCGTACCCGGCGGCGGAGCCGAACGCCATCCCGATCGCCACCACCACGAGGCCGATCATGAACGGTGCGAGGTTGGCCAGCGGCGGCGAGTTGCGCGCGTCGGTGAGGACCTTGATCAGGAAGAGCAGGATGGCGGTGCCGATCACCTGGTCGCGGAACGCGCCCCAGGTGCCGACCGGGAGGGCGCCGTTGCCCGGCAGGGTCGAGAAGACCCCCTGCGTCTTGATGGTGTGACCGGGGTCGACCTTGGCCAGGATCTCGCTGTAGTTCCAGCGGACGATCAGCGCCGCGACGAACGCCCCCGCGGTCTGCGCGGCGATGTAGGGCGCGGTCTTGCGCCAGGCGAAGTCCTTGAACACGGCGAGGGCGATGGTCACGGCCGGGTTCAGGTGGGCGCCGCTGATGCGGGCGGCGACGTAGACGCCGAGCGTGACGCCGAGGCCCCAGGCCCAGGCGATGCTGTCGTGGTCGCCGAGTTCGGCGCCGGCGACCTGCGCGACGACGCCGACGCCGAACAGGATGAGGATCAGGGTGCCGGCGAACTCGGCTGCGAGCTCGCCGGCGAGCGTGGGGATTCTGGGTCGTTCCGCCATGAGCGCTCCCGGTGGTGCAGGGGTGGGGTGGTGCTGGGGTGGGGTGGTGCTGGGTGAAGTGACTCCGGGTGGATGCGAGCCCCTTCGAGGCTGGGCAGGACGCTAAGTCGGCCCGGAAAGCCGCACAACGGGACGGTGCCGACAATGTCGAACACTTTCGCCATGGCCCGGCGGCGGTTACCCTCCCCCCTGTGCACCAGATCACAGAATCCGGGCAGTTCGGGGCGCAGAGGACGGTGATCGCGGCGGCTGCCGACATTGTCGGCACCCTGCCGCGAGAACTAGCATCGGATTCATGCCCGGACCTGTGCAATCGATCGAGCGGGCCGCCGCGATCCTGCGCCTGCTCGCCGCGAGTTCGGGCCGGCTCGGCGTCGGCGAGGTGGCCACGTCCCTGGGCCTCGCCCGCGGCACCGCCCACGGCATCCTGCGGACCCTGGAACGCGTCGGCTTCGTCGAGCAGGACGGCGGCACCGGCAAGTACCAGCTCGGCGCCGCGCTGCTGCATCTCGGCACCAGCTACCTGGACGTCAACGAGCTGCGGTCACGCGCCATCAACTGGGCCGACGCGCTGGCGTCCCGCAGCGGCGAGGCCGTCCGCATCGGGACCCTCCTGGAAGGCCAGGTCCTGGTCGTCCACCACGTGTTCCGCCCGGACGACACGCTCCAGGCCATGGACGTCGGCTCGCTGCTCCCGCTGCACGCCACCGCGCTCGGCAAGGCGCTGCTCGCCCACGACGCCAACGCCGCGGCGTCCATCCGCGACACCGTCCTGGAGTCCTACTGCCGGCGGACTATCACCGATCCGAGAGAACTCGCACGGGCCGCCACCCGCGTCCGGGAGAACGGGTGGGCCGCCGAGACCGAGGAGCTGTCCATCGGCGAGGCGGGCATCGCCGCGCCGATCCGCGGGTACGGGGGACTGGTCGTCGGGGCCATCGGCATCTCCGGCGCGGTCGAGCGGATCTGCGACGCCCGCCGCGTCCCGGAGCCGAGGCTCGTGGCGTTCGTGCGCGACGCGGCCCGCGCGGTCTCCCGGGACCTCGGCGGCTCCCGCTGGTGACGCCCGGCCGCCGGCACCGGCGGCACCGGTTCGAGGGGGCGCGCGTCCAGGGGGAGAGGGCCGAACGTGACCGAACGCTTTGTGATGTCGATCGACCAGGGCACGACCTCGACCCGGTGCATCCTGTTCGACCACGGCGGCCGGCTGGTGTCGGTCGCGCAGCGCGAGCACCGGCAGCACTTCCCGAGACCGGGCTGGGTCGAGCACGACCCCATGGAGATCTGGCGCAACCTCGAACGCATCGCGCCCGAGGCGCTCGCCCAGGCCGGGGCGTCCACGAGCCAGATCGCGGCCGTGGGGATCGCCAACCAGCGCGAGACGACCGTCCTGTGGGACCGGCTGACCGGCGTCCCGATCGGCCGCGCCATCGTCTGGCAGGACATGCGGACCGGCGCGCTCGTGGACGAGTTGGCCCGCGCCCCCGGCGCCGCGGTCGTCACCGAGCGCAGCGGGCTGCCGCTGGCCACCTACTTCTCGGCGCCGCGCATCCGCTGGCTGCTCGACCACACGCCCGGCCTGCGCGAACGCGCCGAACGCGGCGAGGTCCTGTTCGGCACGATGGAGAGCTGGCTGATCTGGAATCTCAGCGGCGGCGTCGACGGCGGCGTCCACGTCACCGACGTCACCAACGCCAGCCGCACGCTGCTGATGGACCTGCACACGCTGAGCTGGGACGACGGCCTGCTCGACTTCTTCGGCGTCCCGAAGGCGATGCTGCCGGAGATCAGGTCGTCCACCGAGACCTACGGGACGGCCCGCCGGGTGTTCCCCGGCGTCCGCGTCGGCGCGGCCCTCGGCGACCAGCAGGCCGCCCTGTTCGGGCAGACGTGCTTCGCGCCGGGCGAGACCAAGTGCACCTACGGGACGGGCGCGTTCCTGCTGATGAACACCGGCACCACGCCGGTGCGGTCGGACAACGGGCTGCTCACCACCGTCGGATACAAGATCGGCGACGAGCCCGCCGTGTACGCCTTGGAGGGCTCGATCGCGATCACCGGCGCCCTGGTGCAGTGGTTCCGGGACGGGCTCGGGCTGATCACCACCGCGCCGGAGATCGAGACGCTGGCCCGGTCGGTCGACGACAACGGCGGCTGCTACATCGTCCCGGCGTTCTCCGGGCTGTTCGCCCCGCACTGGCACAGCGAGGCCCGCGGCATCATCGTCGGCCTGACCTCCTACATCACCAAGGGGCACCTGGCGCGGGCGGTGCTGGAGGCGACCGGCTGGCAGACCCGCGAGGTGGTGGACGCGATGAACGCCGACTCCGGGCTGTCGCTCAGGGAACTGAAGGCCGACGGCGGCATGACGTCCGACAACCTCGTCATGCAGATGGTCGCCGACATGCTGAACGTGCCGGTCGCGCGGCCGATGGTGGTCGAGACGGTCTCGCTCGGCGCCGCCTACGCCGCCGGGCTCGCCGTCGGCTACTGGGCCGGGCTCGAAGGGCTGCGCCGCAACTGGCACCGCGCGGCCCGGTGGGTCCCGGCGATGGAGCCGCAGCGGCGCGCCGCCGAGTACGACAACTGGAAGCGCGCCGTGGAACGGACCTTCGACTGGATCCGCGCCGGCGAGGACCCCGCCGCGCGGCCGTGAGCCGGAGCGCCCGGCTCAGATGCGGTTCCGCCCGATCAGCTGCTTGACGATCACGTTGCGCTGGATCTCGTTCGTCCCCTCACCGACGATCATGAGCGGGGCGTCGCGGAAGTACCGTTCGATGTCGAACTCGGTGGAGTAGCCGGCCGCGCCGTGGATGCGGACCGCGTTCAGCGCGATCTGCATGGCCGCCTCGGACGCGTAGAGCTTGGCCATCCCGGCCTCCATGTCGCACCGCTCACCGGCGTCGAGGCGCGCCGCGGCGTCGAGGGTGAGCAGCCGCGCCGCCCGCAGCTGGGTGGCCATGTCGGCGAGGTAGTTGCCGATGGACTGGTGCTGCCAGATCGGCTTGCCGAACGCCTCCCGCTCCTGGGCGTAGCGCAGGGAGTCCTCCAAGGCGGCGCGTCCCACGCCCAGCGCGCGCGCCGCGACCTGGATGCGGCCAACCTCCAGGCCCCGCATCATCTGGGCGAAGCCGCGTCCCTCCTCGCCCCCGAGCAGCGCGTCAAGGGGCGCCTCGTAGCCGTCGAACGACAGCTCGCAGCTCTCCACGCCCTTGTAGCCGAGCTTGGGCAGGTCGCGGGAAACGGTCAGGCCGGGCCCCTTCTCGACCAGCAGGATGCTGATGCCCCGATGGCGCGGCGAGGCGTCCGGATCGGTCTTGCACATCAGCGCGATCAGCCCCGACCTGCGCGCGTTGGTGATCCACATCTTGGCGCCGTCGACGACGTACCGGTCGCCGTCCCGCCGCGCGGCCGTGCTCATCGCTTGCAGGTCGGAGCCGCCGGACGGCTCGGTGAGCGCCATCGTGGCGCGCAGCTCCCCGGTCGCCATCCGGGGCAGGAAGCGGGCCTTCTGCTCCTCGGTGCCGTACACGGCGAGCAGGTGCGAGACGACCGTGTGCCCGCCGAACGCCCCGGCGAGGGTCATCCATCCGCGCGCCAGCTCCTCGGTGACCAGCGCGTAGCACGCCTTGGACACGCTCACGTCGCCGTACGGCTCGGGGACGGCGAGCCCGTACACGCCGAGTTCCTTCATGCGGTCGATGAGGTGCGCGGGGTAGGTTCCCGCGTGCTCCAGATCCCGGGCGACCGGGCGGACCTCCTTGTCGACGAAGTCCGCGACGACCTCGACGATGGCGCGCTCCTCGTCACTGAGCGTGAACACGGATGCCGCTCTCCTCCCGCACTGGTGCCTCCGAAGACTATTTCATATATTTGATTTGAAAACGCGCGGTGTCAACGGCGGCGGAGCCGCGGCCGTCCATAATGTGACGCGGCGGCAGCACACCGCAAACACACCGCACAGGCGCACCGCAGGGGTGCACAGGAGACGATGACAGTGGCACTTTCCGGTGACCAGGCCCTCGGCAGGCGCCGCCAGCTGAGCGACGAGGTGGCCGCCTACGTGCGCGAGCTCATCATGTCGGGCCAGGTCGGGCACGGGGAGTTCCTCCGCCTGGAGCGGATCGCCGAAGACCTCGGGATCAGCGTCACCCCCGTCCGGGAGGCCCTGCTGTCGCTGCGCGGCGAGGGGTTCGTCACCCTGGAGCCGCGCCGCGGGTTCATGCCCGCACCGCTGACCCGGCAGGACGTCCAGGACCTGTTCGAGGCGCAGGCCTACTTCGCAGGCGAGCTGGCCGCCCGCGCCGCCGAGAAGGTCACCGAGGCGGAGTTGGAGTCGCTCGACCGGACGCAGACGCTGCTGGAACAGGCCTCCAAGGCCAAGGACTCCGAGGCCATCGAGCGCGCCAACCACCAGTTCCACCGCGTCATCAATCTGTGCGCCGACTCGCCCAAGACGGCCTGGCTGCTGCGGCTCGTGGTGCGGTACGCGCCGCGCCGCTTCTACTCCAGCATCCAGGGCTGGAGCCAGGCGTCGGTCGACGACCACCACCTCGTCCTCGCCGCGCTCCGGGCCGGGGACGCGGACGCCGCGCGGCAGGCGATGCGCGCCCACATCCGGCACGCGGGCACGCTGCTCGTCGTGCACCTGGAGGGGCAGGGCTTCTGGGACGGCCGGCCCGGGTGACGGGCGGGTACCCCCTTCACTTCCCTCCGCCGTCTCCCATATCGTATAAAAAATTCCCAGGAGGTTCGATGGACGGGGACTCCGAAGCGTCACGCACCGGCGTGGTCGCGGTGGCGGACCACGGCGCGATCCGCGTGCTGACGCTCAACCGGCCCGAGGCGCGCAACGCGGTCGACGTCCCGATGCGCGAGCGGCTCCTGGAGGAGCTCCAGCGCGCCACCGGCGACCCGGGCGTCCGCGCGATCGTGCTGACGGGTGCGGGCGGGACGTTCTCGGCGGGCGGCGACGTGCGGTCGATGGAGGGCGCCGGGCCGGACGCCGTCCGCGCCAGGCTCGCGCCCGTGCACAAGGCCGTCCGGCTCATCGCGACCTGCGGGACGCCCGTGGTCGCGGCCGTCGAGGGCGCCGCCGCCGGGCTCGGCGTCTCCCTCGCCGCCGTCTGCGACCACGTGGTCGCCGCCGAGGACGCCCGCTTCGTCGCCGCGTTCGGCAAGGTCGGCCTCGTCGCGGACGGCGGGCTGCTGTGGACGCTTCCGCAGCGCGTCGGGATGGGACGCGCCAAGGAGATGCTCGTGTTCGGCCGGACCGTGCCCGCGCGCCGCGCCTGCGAGATCGGGCTCGCCGACTCCCTCGCCCCGCCCGGCGGGGCTCTGGACGCCGCCCTGGCGCTCGCGGCCGAGGCCGCCGCGCTCGCCCCGCTCTCGGTCGCCGCCGCCAAGCGGCTGCTGGCGCGCAACGAGCACAGCCTGAAGCGGCTGCTGGAGTCCGAACGCGAGGAGCAGGCCGCTCTGTTCGGCACCGCCGACTTCGCCGAGGGCCGCGCCGCGTTCGCCGAGCGCCGCCCACCACGCTTCGAAGGCCGCTGACATCTTGGAGGAACGCAACGTGAGCAGGCTGCAGCAGACCCACGGGCTGACGGACGAGCAACGGGAGATCATCGCGACCGTGCGCGCGTTCGCCGAGAAGGAGATCATTCCTGTCGCGGCCGAACTGGAGCGCGCCGACGAGTACCCGCAGGCGATCGTGGACGGCATGAAGGACCTCGGGCTCTTCGGCCTGATGATCGGCGAGGAGCACGGCGGGCTCGGCGAGTCGCTGCTGACCTACGCGCTGGCGGTCGAGGAGCTGGCGCGGGGCTGGATGAGCGTGTCCGGCATCATCAACACCCACTTCATCGTCGCCTGGATGATCACTCAGCACGGCACCGCCGAGCAGAAGGCGCACTACCTGCCGAAGATGGCGACCGGGGAGATCAGGGGCGCGTTCTCGATGTCGGAGCCCGGCTGCGGCTCGGACGTCTCGGCCATCACGACCCGCGCCGTCCCGGACGGCGACCACCACGTCATCGACGGCCGGAAGATGTGGCTGACGAACGGCGCCTCGGCCAACCTCGTCGCCACCCTCGTCAAGACGGACCCGGACGCGGGCCACCGCGGCATGACCACGTTCCTCATCGACAAGACCCCCGGCTTCGGCGAGGTCGCGCCCGGCCTCACCGTCCCCGGCAAGATCGCGAAGCTGGGCTACAAGGGCATCGACACCACCGAGCTGCTCTTCGACTCTCACCGCGTCCCGTCCGCGCAGATCCTCGGCGGGAAGCCCGGCCGCGGCTTTTACCAGATGATGGACGGCGTCGAGGTCGGCCGCGTGAACGTCGCCGCGCGGGCGTGCGGCGTCGCGAAACGCGCCTACGAGCTGGCGATCGGCTACGCGCGGCAGCGCGAGACGTTCGGCAGGCCCATCGCCGAGCACCAGGCCGTGCTGTTCCGCCTCGCGGAGATGGCCACCAAGATCGAGGCCGCGCACCAGATGGTGGTGATGGCGGCGCGCCGCAAGGACTCCGGCGAGCGCAACGACCTGGAGGCGGGCATGGCGAAGTACCTCGCCGGCGAGTACTGCAAGGAGGTCGTGGAGGACGCGTTCCGCATCCACGGCGGCTACGCCTACTCCACCGAGTACGAGATCGAGCGCCTCTACCGCGAGGCCCCGATGCTGCTGATCGGCGAGGGCACCGCCGACATCCAGAAGATGATCATCGGCCGCCGTCTCCTGGAGGACTGACCGCGGCCGACGATCATGACGGCCGGGGGCGGCGGATATCGTGGTGGGCATGGCAAGCCCGACCCCCGCCCCGACGCCCGGCCCGGCCCTCGGCCGCCGCGGCGAGCTGCGCGACTTCCTGCGGACCCGCCGCGCCCGGCTGACCCCCGCCGACGTCGGCATGCCCGCCGGGGGACGGCGCCGGACGCCCGGCCTGCGCCGCGAGGAGGTCGCAGTGCTCGCCGGCGTCGGGGTGTCCTGGTACACGTGGCTGGAGCAGGGCCGCGACATCACGGTGTCCGGCGACGTGCTGGACGCGATCGGCCGCGCCCTGCGGCTGGACGCCGCGGAGCGCGAGCACCTGTACCTGCTGGCCGGCCTCAACCCGCCGCGGGCGGAGGCGGGCCCGGCCGTCCCCGTCGCCCCGGAGCACCGGCGGCTCCTGGACGCCTGGTCGCCGCGCCCGGCCTACATCCGCGAGCGGCACTGGAACCTCATCGCGGTCAACGACGCCGCCCGCGAGGTGTTCGGGTACGGCGACACCGACCACAACTGCCTGGTCACGTTCTTCACCAGCGTCCGCTACCGGGCGCTGCACATTCACTGGGAGGCGGTGGCGTCCGACGTCGTGGGACGGTTCCGCGCCGACGCCGCCCGCTACCCGGGCGACCCCGAGTTCGCCCGGATCGCCGAGGACCTGCTGACCGTCAGCCCGGAGTTCGCGGAGCTGTGGGGCCGCCACGAGGTCAGCGCGCGGACACAGGCCGTCAAGGCGGTCCGGCACCCGGACGCCGGCGAGATGATCTTCGACTCGACGGTGCTGCTCCTCGCCGACCTCCCCGGCCGGGAACTCGTCCTGTTCAACCCGCGGCCGGAGACGGGCACCTGGGAGCGCCTCGAACGCCTCACGGCCCGGCGCGGCCTGGCCGCCGCCGGCTGATCCGCGAGGGTGGTGGTGGCAGACCCATGATGAGCGGACTCTGCCGCCCTCCCGGAAAGGCCGGGACGATCAACGGCATGACACAGAACTCGCGCTTCAACGACAAGGTCGCACTGATCACCGGCGGAACGAGCGGGATGGGCCTGGCCACCGCCCGGCGGCTGCTGGACGAGGGCGCGTCGGTCGTCGTCACCGGACGCGACCGGGCACGCCTCGACGCCGCGGCCAAGGAACTGGACGGCGGTGACCGGCTCCTCGCGGTCCGCGCCGACGCGGCGAGCCTGCCGGACCTGGACGCGCTCATGGAGACCGTGCGGGACCGGCACGGCCGGCTGGACGCCGTCTTCGCGAACGCGGGGATCGGCATGTTCGGCCCGGCCGCCGAGATGACCGAGGCCGACTTCGACCACGCCGTGGACGTCAACTTCAAGGGCGTCTTCTTCACCGTCCAGAAGGCGCTGCCGTTGCTGGCCGCGGATGCCGCGGTCGTCATCAACGCGTCGTGGACGATGCACCGCGGACTGCCGATCGGCTCGGTGTACTCGGCGACGAAGGCCGCCGTGCAGAGCCTGACCCGTACCCTCGCCGCCGAGTTCGGCCCGAAGGGAATCCGCGTCAACTCGGTCAGCCCCGGGTACATCGACACGCCGATGTTCCGGGGCGCCGTACCCGAGGACGAGACGGACGCGCTCCGCGCGCAGGTCGCGTCCGGCCGGATCGGCACGTCCGAGGAGTTGGCGGGCGTCGTCGCGTTCCTCGCCTCGGCGGACGCCGGCTACGTCAACGGGCAGGACCTCATCGTGGACGGCGGCCTCGTCGCGGCCGTCGCCGGCCCCTACCGCCTGGCCACGGCGCAGGACTGAGAACACACCTCGAAGGAAAGGGCAGCACATGAGGACGCGTGAGTTCGCGGGGACGCCGGTCGGTGCGGTCGGGCTCGGCTGCATGGGGATGAGCTGGGCCTACACCGAGTCGGAACGGGACGACGAGGCGTCGGTCGCGCTGATCCGCGAGGCCCTCGACCTCGGCGTCACGTTCCTGGACACCGCGCAGCCCTACGGTGATGGCCACAACGAGGCGCTCGTCGGCCGGGCGCTGGGGGGACGCCGGGACGAGGCGGTCGTCGCCACCAAGACGGGACTGGTCGTCGACAGCCTGACGACCAGGAGGATCGTCCGGCGGGGAACGCCCGAGCACGCCAAGGCGTCCGCCGAGGACAGCCTGCGCCGCCTCGGCACGGACGTGATCGACCTGTACTACCTGCACCGGGTCGACCCGGACGTGCCGCTGGCCGACACGTGGGGCGCGATGGCCGAACTGGTCGCCGAGGGCAAGGTCCGGAGGCTCGGGCTGTCGGAGGTCGGTGCGGCGCAGGCCGCCGAGGCGCATGCGATCCACCCGGTCGCGGCCGTCCAGTCGGAGCTGTCGCTGTGGACCCGCGACCCGCTGGGCGCGCCCGGCGGACTCGCGGGCACCCTGCCCGGCGACGCCTCCGGCGGAGAGGGGCCGGGGGACGTGGTCGGCTGGTGCGCCGCCAACGGCGCCGCGTTCGTGCCGTTCTCGCCGCTCGGCCGGGGCTTCCTCACCGGGACGGTCACGTCCGCCGACTTCGAGGACACCGACTTCAGGGGCGGCAACCCGCGCTTCCAGCGGGAGGCGCTGAAGGCCAACCTGCGCATCGTCGACGTCGTCAAGGCGGTCGCCGAGCGGCACGGCGCCACTCCGGCGCAGGTCGCCATCGCCTGGACGCTGGCGCAGGGCGAGCACGTCATCCCGATCCCCGGCACCAAGAAGCGGCGCTACCTGCACGACAACGCGGGCGCCGCCGCCCTGGACCTCACGGAGGCCGACCTGGCCGAACTGGACGGCGTCCCGGCGCCCGTCGGCGGACGCTACTGACGCTGACCGCCGTCATCGCCGGCCTGCGGCGGCCGGAGACGGACTCCTGATCGGAAATATGATCGGAAACGGCTTTTCTGTGGTTCGATTTTCCTGAACAGAAAAGGTGGGCATGTGAGCAGTGACGAGCAGGTGCCCTCGGGCATCGACCCGAGTGTTCCGAGCGTCGCGCGGATGTACGACTACTACCTGGGCGGCAAGGACAACTACCTCTCCGACCGGGAGGCCGCGGACAAGGTCATCGCCATCAGCAGGGAGGTCGGCAACGACGTCCGGCTGGCGGCCCGAGCCAACCGCGCCTTCCTCGGCCGCGCCGTGGGAATGCTGACCGGCCTCGGCATCCGTCAGTTCGTCGACATCGGCACCGGGCTGCCCACCCAGGAGAACGTGCACCAGGTCGTACTGCGCGACGCCCCCGACGCGCAGATCGCCTACGTCGACAACGATCCGATCGTGCTCGTCCACGCGCGGGCGCTGCTCGCCGACAACCCGCAGACCGTGGTTCTGGAGGGCGACCTGCGCGACCCGGAGGCGCTGCTCGCCGACCCGGTGCTGCGCGCCAGGATCGACTTCGACCAGCCCGTCGCCCTGATCATGTGCGCCATCCTGCAGTTCGTCTCCGACGACGCGGAGGCCGTGCGGATCGCCGGGCGGCTGTGCACGAGCCTGGCGCCCGGCAGCCACCTGGTCATCTCGCACGTGTTCCCGGGAGAGGGACACGACGACGAGCTCGCGGAGGTCGACGGCGTCTACAGCCGCACCACGGCGGGGAACTTCACGCTGCGCAGCCGCGCGCAGATCGGCGCGCTGTTCGCCGGGGCCGACCTGCTGCCGCCCGGCCTTGCGCCGGTCGAGGACTGGCGGCCGGACGGCGGCGGAGACCACGACTTCTCCAGGGCCACCTACCTCGGCGGGGTCGCCCGCATTTCCTGACCCGGCCCCGGATCACTCCGCCGGCCGCGTCAGGTGCGGACCCGCGTCAGGTACGAACTCTGGGCGGCGATCGCCTCCGCCGCCTGCTTCACGATCCCCTCGATCAGCTCACCGCACCCCGGCAGGTCGTCGATGACGCCGACGACCTGGCCGGACGCCATCACGCCGAGATCGGGACGGCCGTCCACCATGGCCGCCTTCAGCAGCATCGGCGTGTTCGCGGCCATGAGGACCTGCGACCACGACAGGTCCTTGCCGTGCTTCATCGCCTTCCCGTCGGCGATCATCTCGCGCCACGACATCCCGGACAGCTTCTTGAACCGGGCGCCGTTGCGCAGCGCCCGCACCAGCCCGCCGACGCGGCCCGAACCCTCCAGGGTGTCGACAAGCTCGCTGCGAAGCACCCGGTGCGGCATCCCGTCCACCTGGCGGGTCACCACCGTCTCGCCGGTCTCCAGGTACACCCGCTTGACCGCGTCCGGCACGGAGCTGTCGGACGTCAGCAGGAACCGGGTGCCCATCGCGACGCCCGCCGCCCCGTAGGCCAGCGCGGCGGCGAGGCCGCGTCCGTCGAAGAAGCCGCCGGCGGCGATCACCGGGATGTCCACCGCGTCCACGACCTGCGGCAGCAGCAGCGTCGTGGCCACGGGACCCGTGTGCCCGCCGCCCTCGCCGCCCTGCACCAGGACGGCGTCGGCGCCCCAGCCCGCGACCTTCTCCGCGTGCCGCCGGGCGCCGACCGACGGGATCACCACGAGCCCGGCGTCCTTCAGCTTGGCGATCAGCTCCTTCTTCGGCGCGAGCGCGAACGAGGCGACCTTCACGCCCTCCTTGATCAGGAGGTCGATGCGGTCGCCCGCGTCGCCGGCGTCGGCGCGCAGGTTGACGCCGAACGGCGCCTCGGTGCGGTCCTTGACGTCGTGGATCGCGTCGGCGAGCTGGTCGAGCGTCATCGTCGCCGACGCGAGGATCCCGAGGCCCCCGGCGTTCGCGACGGCGGTGACGAGCCGCGGGCCGGCCACCCACCCCATGCCCGTCTGGACGACCGGGTGCCGCACGCCGGTCAGCCGCGTCAACGGCGTGTCGAGCACCTGCTCGCTCGCGCCTGCATCCTGCGAGGGAACGGCCTCCCGCTCCCCCCGGTTCGCTTCGCTCATGCCTGCATCTTGCGGGGGGACGACCCCCCGCTCCCCCCGGTTCGCTCCGCTCATGCTGGGACTTCCCTTTCGCGCAGCCCCTTCGGGTCGAGCACCTCGCGCATGACCCGCAGCTCCTCGTCATCCGGCAGCCGTGTCTCCGGCACCTCGTCCGGCACGACCAGTTCGAAGCCCGTGGCGGCCACGACGTCGTCGACGGTCACGCCCGGATGCACGGACCGGAGCCGCATCCGCCTGCCGGGGGTGTCGAAGTCGAGCACCGCGAGGTTGCTCACCACGGCGCGGATCTCGTGCGCGCCCCGGTCCCAGCCGACGCCGCTCACCATGTCGACCTTCTCGGTGAACACGCGTGTCGAATGCTTCGGCACCCAGTAGCTCGTCGTGTTCAGCAGCGTGTTGCCCGGCCCGCCGCGCACGCCGAGGAGCTGCCGCGCCGGGCGCTCCCAGTCGCCGATGCACGAGATGTTGGTGTTGCCGTGCGCGTCGATCTGGCTCGGCCCCATCACCACGTGCCGCCGCCCGTTGAGGACGAGCCACAGGTGGTCGCGGAACGGCAGCCAGCCCTCGGCCGTCGCCGCCGCCGCACCGAGCGGGACGGGTTCGGCGCTCAGCGCCGGGCCGCCGTCGGTGGTCAGCAGGTCCGGCTCGAACGTGGCCCGCGCCAGCCGGGACCCCAGCATCGGCACGAACCCGGCGACCGCCGCCGCGACGATCTCGCCGTCGCCGCGGAACAGGTCGGCGCACGCGGCCGCGCAGACCTCGGCCCGCGTGACGGTGCCCGTGGTGGTGCCCGTGGTGGTGCTCGTCGTGCTCATCGGGATTCCTCCTGCCAGACCCGGACGGCGTCCCGGTAGGCGGCCTCGTCGCCGGACAGGAAACGGTCCTGGAACGCCGCCCACTTGTCCGGGTCGGCCGCCGACTGCGCGTAGAACTTCTGGAACGCCTCGTCCCGCCCGGAGTCGGGTGTGCAGTCGGTGAAGTGCGCCCCGTTCGGCGTCTCCACCACGCCCGTCACGTGCGATCGGCTGATCAGGAGGGACTGCATCGGCCCCTCCTTGGCGAAGTCGGCGGTGTCGACGAGCCGCTCGCACGACACGTACGTCCGGTCCGCCGCCTTGGCGAACAGGTCGTCCATGTACGGGTCCGGGCCGAGGTACTGGGCGTTGCCGCGGGCGTCGGCGCGGTTCATGTGGACGAGCGCGACGTCCATCGTCAGGGCCGGGACGGCGACGAGTTCCCGCCCGTCCTCGTACGGCGACCGGATCGTCTTCAGCTCCGGGTTGACCCGCAGCACGTCAGAGCCGAGGCCGACCGGGGTGGGCAGGAACGGCAGCCGGTGCGCCGCCGCGTACAGCCCGAACATGAACATGCCCTCGTCGTACTCGGTCAGCTCGATCGACCCGGACTGGCGCGCCTGCCGGAAGTGCGGCTCCAGCGGCACCGTGTCCATCGTCACGAACGCGGTGACCAGCCGCCGGATCTTGCCCGCGGCGCACAGCAGCCCCACGTCCGGCCCGCCGTAGGCGACCACGGTGAGGTCGGTCACGGGGGAGCGGAGGATCGCCCGGACGAGCGCCATCGGCTTGCGCCGCGAGCCCCAGCCGCCGATCCCGATCGTCATGCCGCTCTCCAGCGACCCGGCGACCTCCTCGATGGAGAGAACCTTGCTCACTTCGCCCCCTTGGCGACGAAGGCGTCGCGGTGCTCGTCACCGGCGCCGACGAGGTTGAGCTCGAACGTGAAGCCCTGCTCGTAGCGGTAGCTGCGCTTCACGTCGATCGGGTCGATGCCGTTCAGGGACTCCTTGGCGCGCCGGATGACGTACCGGTCCTTGGCGGCGATGTTCGCGGCGACCTCCATGGCCTTGGCGCGCAGCCCGTCCGCCTGGACGACCTCCAGCACCGAGCCGTGGCGGTGCAGCTCGTCCGCCGTGACGTTGCGGCACGTGTAGACCATCGCGCGCATCAGGTGCTGCGGGACGAGCCGCGCCAGGTGGGTGGCTGCGCCGAGCGCGCCCCGGTCGACCTCGGGGAGGCCGAAGTAGGCGTCCTGCGAGGCGACGACGATGTCGGCGTTGCCCACGAGGCCGACCCCGCCGCCGAGGCAGAAGCCGTGGACGGCGGCGACGACCGGGACCTCGCAGTCGTAGACGGCGGCGAACGCGGCGTAGCAGCCGCGGTTGGCGCCCACCAGGGCGGCGTGGCCCTCGGTGTTCTGCATCTCCTTGATGTCGACGCCCGCGTTGAAACCGCGGCCCTCGGCCCGGAGCACGACGGCGCCGACCCCCGGGTCGCGGCCCGCCGCGAGGACCGCGTCGGCCAGCTCGTACCAGCCCGCGACGGTCAGGGCGTTGACCGGCGGAGCGTCCACGACGATCTCGGCGACCCCGTCCAGGGTCGTGGTGGAGACTCCCATGCGCTACCTTTCCACCAAACATTTGTTAGAACAGAAGGTAGCAGAGGCGGACAGGGGAGGCGCGATGCCACGGGAGACGCGATGTCACTGACGCTCGATCTGGGCGGCAAGACCGCCGTGGTCACCGGCGGTGTGCGGGGGGTCGGCGCCGGGATCAGCCGCGCCCTCCTGGACGCGGGCGCCGACGTCGTCGCGGTGGCCCGGCGCGAGCCGCGGTCGCTCCCGGAGGCGGGCGGCCGGACGGCGAGGTTCGTCTCGCTGGACGCCCGCGACCCGGCCGCCGCGCAGGCGTTCGCGGACGGGCTGGACCGCGCCGACATCCTGGTCAACAACGCGGGCGGCGCCCCGTTCCTGCCGCTCGCCGACGGTGAGCTGCGCACCCATCTCAAGATCATCGAGTTGAACCTGACCTCGGCGCTGATCATGGCGCGGGCGCTGCGGCCGCTGATGCTGGAGGGCGGAGGCGGCTCGGTCGTGAACATCGGCAGCGTGAGCGGGCAGCGGCCGTCGCCCGGCACCGCCGCCTACGGCGCCGCGAAGGCCGGCCTGCAGAGCCTCACCACGTCCCTGGCCGTCGAGTGGGCGCCGCACATCCGCGTCAACTCCGTGACGGTCGGCATGGTCCGCACCGAGTCGTCCCACCTGCACTACGGGGACGAGGCGGGCATCGAAGCGGTGGAGCGGACCGTCCCGCTCGGCCGCCTCGCCGATCCGTACGACGTCGGCGCCGCCTGCGTGTTCCTCGCCTCCGACCTCGCGTCCTACGTCACCGGGTCGTCGATGCTGCTGCACGGCGGGGGAGAGCGCCCCGCCTTCCTGGACGCCGCCAGTGCCAACAAGCCGTGAACCCCGAACAAGCGTGAGACAGAAGGAGTCGCGATGATCTGCAAGGACCGGGTGGTCGCCGTCACCGGCGCCGGGCGCGGGCTCGGCCGCGCCCACGCCCTGGAGTTCGCCCGGCAGGGCGCCCTCGTCGTCGTGAACGACCTCGGCGTCGCGCGGGACGGCACCGGCGACGCCTCCGAGGGGCCCGCCCACGACGTCGTCCGGGAGATCGAGGCGCTCGGCGGGCGGGCCGTCGCCAGCACCGACGACATCGCCACCGACGCCGGCGCCGCCGCGCTGGTCGCCGCGGCGACCGGCGCGTTCGGGCGGCTGGACACCCTCGTCAACAACGCCGGGTTCCTGCGCGACCGCATGCTGGTCAACCTCGGCGAGGACGAGTGGGACGCCGTCATGCGCGTCCACCTCAAGGGCCACTTCCTGCCGCTCAAGCACGCCGGGCGGTACTGGCGCGCCGAGAGCAAGGCGGGCCGCCCGGTCGACGCCCGGGTCGTCAACACCTCGTCCGGCGCGGGCCTGCTCGGCAGCGTCGGCCAGGGCAACTACTCCGCGGCCAAGGCCGGCATCGTCGGCCTGACGCTCGTCGCGTCCGCCGAACTCGGCCGCTACGGGGTGACGGTCAACGCGATCGCGCCCGCCGCCCGCACCCGGATGACCGAGGAGGTCTTCGCGCAGACGATGGCCGCCCCGGCGGAGGGCGAGTTCGACGCCATGGCGCCGGAGAACGTCTCCCCGCTCGTCGTGTGGCTCGGGTCCGCGCAGTCGCGGGACGTGACCGGACGGGTCTTCGAGGCCGAGGGCGGCAAGATCTGCGTGATGGACGCCTTCCGGCACGGACCCGCCGCCGACAAAGGCGCGAAGTGGGACCCGGCCGAGGTCGGCGAGGTCGTCACGGGCCTGCTCGGGAAGGCCCCGGCCCCCGAGCCCGTCTACGGCGCCGGCTGACCGGGCCCCGACTCCGGGGCCAGCGCGACGCCGAACGCGGTGGCCCCGATCAGGTCGGCCGCGGCCTGCTCGCCGAACGGCATGATCCGCCCGGCCTGGACGTCCCGCCACATCCGCTCGAACGGGGCGGCGCGCGTGAACCCCGCGCCGCCCAGCACACCCGCCAGCCGCTGCACGATCGTGATCGCGTTGCCCGTGCACACGTTCTTCACCAGCGCGCAGCGGGCCAGCCCCTCCTGGACGGTGCACTCCTCGGCGAGCCGCCCGCCGAGGACCTCGTCGGCGTGCCGGTACAGCAGGGCGCGCGACGTCTCCAGCAGCGCCTCGCACTCGGCGACCGCGTCACGCACGCGCGGATCGTCCTGCCCGCCGGCGCGCTCGACGTGCGCGATCACGTACTCCAGCGCGCCGAGCGCGACGCCGCTGTAGACGGCCCCGAACGCGGGCATCGCCCAGGAGAACACGGTCCGCAGGACGGTCGCGTCGAAATGCCCGACGGGCAGCGAGTGGACGAGCGCGTCGTCGGGGACGAACACGCCGTCCAGTTCGACGTCGTTGCTCTGCGTGCCGCGCATCCCGAGCGTGTTCCACGTCCGCAGGACGGTCAGCCCGGGGGAGTCGAGCGGCAGCCGGAAGATCATCACGCGGGGGCCGCGGGCGGGGTCCTCGTAGCGGGCCGTCATCGAGCAGTGCGTGGCGATCTCGGTGTTGGTCGCGAAGTTCTTGCGCCCGGTGAGCCGGTAGCCGCCCTCGGCCCGCTCGGCGCGGGTGCGGGCGTCGGTGAGGAAGTCGGGCGTGCCGATCTCGCTGGTGACCGACGCCCAGATCAGCCGGTCGTCCGCCGCCTCCCGCAGGAACCACTCCAGCCGGGGGTCGCCCGTCCGCCGCCAGATCGCGCCCCACTGCCCGAGCGGCGAGATGTGCATGGCCGCCGCCAGGGCCGTCGACCCGTCCGCCGCCGCGAGCCGTTCGAGCACCGGCAGGATCTCCGGGAGCGTGGCGCCCAGCCCGCCGAGCTCCGCCGGGACCGACAGCCGCAGCAGGCCCGCCGCGCGCAGGTCGGCGAAGTTCTCGTGCGGGAAGGTGTTCTCCTCGTCGTGCGCCGCCGCCCGTTCGGCGAACGGCCCGGCGAGGTCCTCCGCGAGGGCCAGGAACTCGCGCTGCCGGCGGGTGAGCAGCTGTCGCATGTACACCTCCCAGACGCCCTTCCCGTGATCTTCCCACCGCGCGTCGCCGCGGAACCCGCGCGGAGAGGATCGCCGCACCCCCGGCCGCGTCTACGGCGGCAGAGCGTTCCGGGAGGCCGGACGCGAACGGAATGCCGGTGTCACCGAACTCCTGGTCCCTCACCACGCGTCGTACCCGTCGGGCACGCGCAGTTGGGCGAGGAGGCACGATGGAACGGAACCGTGGGGCGCCGGACGGCCCGGCCCACGAGGGGACGAGTGCGTTCCTCATCGGACCGGGCGGCTTCACCGAGAGCACGCCGTCGGGCGGGGCGCGGCGAAGCCGGGCCGGGATGCCCCGTCGGGTCATCGTCGCCGCGGCGGGCGCCGGAACCGGGGCGATCCTGCTCGCGCTCGGGATCTCGTCCGGCGTGCTCCTGCCGGAACTGCGCGCCATCGGGTCCTTCCTCGACTTCTACGGTGGGGTCTTCACGCTGGTGGCGCTGTCGCTGACCGTCATGATCGGGGCTCTGGCCACCGACCGGGTGATCCTTTCGCCGTCCCACCGGGTCCGCGCGCAGGCGGTGCACCGGGCGACCGCGTTCCTCGCCGTGGCGATGCTGCTGCTGCACCTGGCCTCTCAGCTCGCGCGGCACCGGGTGGGGGCGGTCCAGGCGTTCGTTCCCCTGTCCCTCCACCACGTGTCCGACTACGGGCTCGGAACGCTCGCGTTCTACCTGATGATCGTTGCGTTCGCGGGCGGGATCGCGCGGGGCCGGTTCGCCACCGCCCGCCGTCCCGGGGTGTGGCGCGTCCTGCACCTGGCCGCGTACGCGGCGTGGCCTTTCGGTGTCCTGCACGGGCTGACGGCCGGCCGCGCCCCCGCGCACTGGGTGACCGGAGGCTACCTGATCTGCCTCGCCGGGGTGGCGCTGGCCGTGGCCGCTCGGCCGTTCCTGCGGAGACGCGCGGGGAGGCCGCGGTGACCACGTACACCCGCCCGAGCATCGCGGTGCGGCACATCGGCCCGCCACGGCTCACCAAGGGCCTCGACGGCGCCGGACGGCTCGGCTGGGACGCGCACCGTGCCCTGCATCCCGTCCCGCGGCCGCTCACATCCCGGCAGCTCATCGCGCTGTGCGAGGCGGGACGGCTGCACGGCAGGGGCGGCGCCGCGTTCCCGTTCGCCCGCAAGGCCGAGGCCACGGCCGACAGCGCCGTCCGCCGCGGCAAGCGGACCGTCGTGGTCGTCAACGGCACCGAGGGCGAGCCCGGCAGCGCCAAGGACAAGGTGCTGCTCCGCCGTGCTCCGCACCTGATCCTGGACGGCGCCGCGCTGGCCGCGACCGCCCTCGGCTCCGTGGAGATCATCGTCGCGGTGACCGACGAGGAGGCGGCCCGCTCGGTGGAGCAGGCGATCGGTGAGCGCGGGATCGGCGCCCGCGCCCGGACCGTCCGGCTGCCCGAGCGTTTCGTCACCGGCGAGAGCGGCGCCCTCGTCCGCGGCATCAACGGGGGCCGCCCGATCCCGCCCGGACGCAAGGGCCGTGCCTCCACCCGGGGTGTGGACGGCCTGCCCACCCTGCTGTCCAACGCCGAGACCTACGCGCAGCTCGCCGTCCTCGCCGGGCTCGGGCCGCGCCGCTACGCCGCGCTCGGCACCGCGGAGGAGCCCGGCACGGTGCTGCTGACCGTGACCGGCTCCGCCCGGTTCCCCGCCGTCGTCGAGACCCCCGCGGGCGCGCCGCTCGGCCACCTGCTGGACCTGTGCGGCGCTCGGGCGGGCGAGGGCGTGCTGGTCGGCGGCTACCACGGCGCCTGGCTGACCGGCGAGACCGCGTCCCGGACCCGGATGTCGCGGGCGGGGCTCACCGCGTCCGGCGGGGTGCTCGGCGCGGGGATCGTCATGCCGGTCGGCCGCGGGACCTGCCCGCTCGGCGAATGCGCGCGTGTCGCCCGCTACCTGGCGGCCGAGTCCGCCGGGCAGTGCGGCCCGTGCCGGCTCGGCCTGCCCGACGTCGCCGGGGCGTTCGAGGATCTCGCCACCGGACGCGGTGCCGCGGCGGCCCGCGACACCGTCCGCCGCGCCGCGCGGATGGTGGTCGGGCGCGGCGCCTGCGCGCACCCCGACGGCTCCGCGCGGTTCATCCTGTCCGCGTTGGAGGTGTTCGCGGCCGACGTCGCCCGGCATGTGGCCGACGGCGGATGCGGCCGTCCCGTCCGCGGTGTGCTGCCGGCCGGCACCGATGCGCGGCTGAGCCTGGAGGTCGACTGGAGCCGCTGTGACGGCCACGGACTGTGCGCCGACGTGTTGCGCGGCACGGTCCGGATGGACGAGTACGACTACCCGGTCATCCCGGCGGAGCCGATCCCCACCCGGCTGGAGGCGGATGCGAAACGCGCCGTCGCCATGTGCCCGGGGCTCGCGCTCCGCCTCGTCCCGCGCACCGGGCACGAGAAGGCGCCTCCGCGCGGACGATAGCCGTCGTCCAGAGGACGGAAGTGCCGGGACGTCCAGGAATGGCGATCCCCGGCGGGGCGTTGTCGGTCTTGGGCTCGCGGAAAATCGATCGCCGCGGTCGCGGGCGGCGGTTACGGTGCGAAGATTGCGGACCCGCCTCCTTCGCCAGGCCCCGGCGGCTTCGGCACCCGCGGGGCGGGCCGCGCGGCCCGGGATCCTATTCTTGACGACGGTTATGAGGACGCCTGTGAGATCGCCGCTCGCCGACCTGCGCGCGCGCCTGCCGGAGCTGATGCTGCGCGATCAGCACCGGCTGCGCCGCCGGATCGACGGCGCCCAGAAGACGCGCGACGCCGGCCGGCGCGCCAAGGTCGCCGAAGAGATCACCGCCGACATCGAGGCCGCCGAGCGGCGGGTGGCGCGGCGGCGCCTCGCCGTGCCCGCGATCACCTACCCGGCGCAGCTGCCGGTCGCGCAGAAGAAGGACGACATCCTCGCCGCGATCCGCGACCACCAGGTCGTGATCGTCGCGGGCGAGACGGGCTCCGGCAAGACCACCCAGATCCCCAAGATCTGCCTTGAGCTCGGCCGCGGCGTGCTCGGCTCGATCGGGCACACCCAGCCGCGCCGGCTCGCCGCCCGCACGGTCGCCGACCGCATCGCCGAGGAGCTCGGCACCGAGCTCGGCGACGCCGTCGGCTACAAGGTGCGCTTCACCGACCGCGCCGGCGACGACACGCTCGTCAAGCTGATGACCGACGGAATCCTGCTCGCCGAGATCCAGAACGACCGGCTCCTCCGCCAGTACGACACGCTGATCATCGACGAGGCGCACGAGCGCAGCCTGAACATCGACTTCCTGCTCGGCTACATCAGGGAGATCCTGCCGCGCCGCCCGGACCTCAAGGTGATCATCACCTCGGCGACGATCGACCCGGAGCGGTTCGCGGAGCATTTCAGCGGGTTCGGGGGACCGTCCCCCGATGGGCGCGGCGGTCGCGCGCCGATCGTGGAGGTGTCGGGGCGCACGTATCCGGTGGAGGTCCGGTACCGGCCCGTCGCCGACCCGGACGACCCGTCCGCCGACCCCGACCGCGACCAGGTCCAGGCGATCGTGGACGCCGTGGACGAACTGGGTCGCGAGGACCCGGGCGACGTGCTGGTGTTCCTCAGCGGCGAACGGGAGATCCGCGACACCGCCGACGCGCTGACCAAGCACTTCACCCGGCAGCGCGGAGCGACCGAGGTCCTGCCGCTGTACGCGCGGCTGTCGTCCGCCGAGCAGCACCGGGTGTTCCAGCCGCACCGCGGGCGGCGGGTGGTGCTGGCGACGAACGTCGCCGAGACGTCGCTGACCGTCCCGGGCATCAAGTACGTCGTCGACCCCGGCACGGCTCGGATCTCCCGCTACAGCCACCGCCTGAAGGTGCAGCGGCTCCCGATCGAGCCGGTCTCCCAGGCGTCGGCGAACCAGCGCAAGGGACGCTGCGGCCGGGTGTCCGACGGCGTGTGCATCCGGCTCTACTCCGAGGAGGACTTCGAGTCCCGCCCGGAGTTCACCGAGCCCGAGATCCTGCGCACGAACCTCGCGTCGGTCATCCTGCAGATGACGGCCCTCGGCCTCGGCGACATCGCGGCGTTCCCGTTCGTCGAGCCGCCGGACCGCCGCAACGTCAAGGCGGGCGTCGACCTGCTCCACGAGCTGGGCGCCATCGACCCGTCCGAGAAGGACCCCCGCAAGCGGCTCACCCCGCTCGGCCGCAGCCTCGCCCAGCTGCCCGTCGACCCGCGCCTGGGCCGCATGGTCCTAGAGGCCGACAAGAACGGCTGCGTCCGCGAGGTGCTGATCATCGCGTCGGCGCTGTCGATCCAGGACCCGCGGGAGCGTCCTGCCGAGAACCAGCAGGCGGCCGACGACAGGCACCGCCGGTTCGCCGACCCCACGTCCGATTTCCTGGCTTACCTGAACCTGTGGAACTACCTGCGCGAGCAGCAGCAGGAGCTGTCGGGCAGCGCGTTCCGGCGCATGTGCAAGAGCGAGTTCCTGCACTTCCTGCGCATCCGCGAATGGCAGGATCTGCACGGCCAGCTCAAACAGGTCGCCAAGTCCCTCGGCGTCACGCTCAACACCACCGACGCCGCACCCGACCGCATCCACACCTCGCTGCTCGCGGGCCTCCTGTCGCACATCGGGCTCGCCGACGCCGACAAGAAGGACAAGCAGCGCCGGGGCCAGGAGTACGCCGGCGCGCGCGGCGCGAAGTTCGCCGTGTTCCCCGGGTCGTCGCTGTTCAAGAAGCCGCCGCGCTGGGTCATGTCGGCCGAGCTGGTCGAGACGTCCCGGCTCTGGGGACGGATCAACGCCAGGATCGAGCCCGAGTGGATCGAACCGCTCGCGCAGCACCTGGTGAAACGCAACTACAGCGAGCCGCACTGGTCGAAGCGGCAGGCCGCGGTCATGGCGCGCGAGAAGGTCACGCTGTACGGCGTGCCGATCGTCGCCGACCGCCGCGTCAACTACGGCCGCATCGACCCCGGACTGTCCCGCGAGCTGTTCATCCGGCACGCGCTCGTCGAAGGCGACTGGGAGACCCACCACCGGTTCTTCCACGACAACCGCGCCCTGCTGGACGAGGTGGAGGAGCTGGAGCACCGCGCCCGGCGCCGCGACATCCTCGTCGACGACGAGACCCTCTTCGACTTCTACGACGAGCGGGTCCCCGACGACGTCGTGTCCGGGCGGCACTTCGACTCCTGGTGGAAGAAGGCCCGGCAGGCGGACCCGGACCTGCTCTCGTTCGAGAAGTCGATGCTCATCAACGAGACCGCGGGCGGCGTCAGCGAGGCCGACTACCCGGACGTGTGGAAGCAGGGCGCGCTGCGCCTGCGCCTCACCTACCAGTTCGAGCCGGGCGCCGACGCCGACGGCGTGACCGTGCACGTCCCCGTCCAGGTCCTCAACCAGGTGCGGCCCGACGGGTTCGAGTGGCTGGTCCCCGGCCTGCGCGCCGAGCTGCTCACCGAGCTGATCCGGTCGCTGCCCAAGCAGCTGCGGGTCAACTTCGTCCCGGCGCCCGACTACGCCCGCAAGGTCCTCGACCGCGTCGCGCCGCGCAGCGAACCGCTCCTGGACGCCCTGGAACGCGAGCTGACCGCGATGACGAGCGTGCCCGTCGCCCGGGAGGCGTGGGATCCGTCCCGGCTGCCCGCCCACCTGCGCATCACGTTCCGCGTCGTGGACGACGGCGCCGCCGGAGGGGGCCGCGCGCTCGGCGGGGGCACCGACCTGGACGAGCTGAAACGCCGCCTGGCGGGCAAGGTGCGCGGGACGCTGTCCCAGGCGGCGTCCACCATCGAGCGCTCCGGCCTCACCGAGTGGACGATCGGGGAGCTGCCCCGCACCTACGAGCAGAAGCAGGCGGGCTACGACGTCAAGGCGTACCCGGCGCTCACCGACGAGGGCGACGGCGTCGCCGTCCGCATGTACGAGACGGAGGCGGAGCAGCGCCGCGCCATGTGGCTCGGCACGCGGCGCCTCATCCTGCTGAACGCGCCGTCGCCGGTGAAGCTCATCCGCGGCCGCCTCACCAACAAGGGCAAGCTCGCGCTCAGCCACAACCCGCACGGTTCCGTCACCGCGCTGTTCGACGACTGCGTCACCGCCGCCGCCGACCGGCTCATCGCCGAGGCCGGCGGGCCGGCCTGGGACGAGGACGGCTTCCGCGCCCTGTACGACCGCGTCCGCGCCGACCTGCACGACGCGACCGCGCAGATCGTCGCGCTGGTCGAACGCATCCTGGCCGAGGCGCACGAGGCCGACCGGCGGCTGCGCGGCACCACGAGCCTCACGCTCGTCCCGGCGCTGACCGAGATCCGCGGCAACCTCACCGCGCTCGTCCACCCGGGGTTCGTCACCGCGACCGGATGGGCGCGGCTGCCCGACCTGCCCCGCTACCTGCGCGCGCTGCAGATCAGGCTCGACAAGCTCCCCGAGAACCCCGGCCGCGACCGGACGCTCGCGCACCAGGTCGACGTCCTCGCGCGGGAGTACGACCAGACGCTGCGCCGCCTGCATCCGTCCCGCCGCGACGACGAGCCCGCGCGGCAGGTCCGCTGGATGCTGGAGGAACTGCGGGTCAGCCTCTTCGCCCAGCAGCTCGGGACGCGTTTCCCCGTCTCCGACAAGCGCATCCGCAAGGCGATGGCCCAGCTCTGACGCGGGTGGGTTCCGCTCCGGCCACCCGCTCAGTCCGCGTCGTAGGCGAACAGCTCCAGGTGGGTGCACTCGCTGCACCGGAAGGCGTGCACCTGCAGCCGCGGCCGCCCGAACAGCTTCGCGCCGCCGAGGATGCCGCGCTCCAGCGGGCCGGAGACCCAGCGGGAGAAGCCGCGGGCGGACTGGCCGGAGTCCTCGATGAAACCCTGCTGAAGACTCGTGCTCCCGCACAACGTGCACCTAAGCTCCGTCATCCCCGGGATGATAGGCGCGAACGAATCATGATCGTTTATCGGGTATGACTGGTCTCATGGGATCGCGGGAGTTCTATCCACCGGCCGAACCGTACGACTCCGGGCTGCTCGACGTCGGCGACGGGAACCGGATCTACTGGGAGACCTGCGGGAACCCGGACGGCAAGCCCGCCGTGTTCCTGCACGGCGGGCCCGGTGGGGGGCTGCTGCCCGACCACCGGCGGTTCTTCGACCCGTCCGCCTACCGGATCGTGCTCTTCGACCAGCGCAATTGCGGGCAGAGCGTCCCGCACGCCGGCGACCCGGCGGTATCGCTGGAGAACAACACCACTCCGCACCTGGTCGCCGACATGGAACGGCTGCGCGAGCACCTGTCCGTCGACCGCTGGCTCGTGTTCGGCGGAAGCTGGGGCAGCACCCTCGCCCTCGCCTACGCGCAGGCGCATCCCGACCGGGTGTCGGAGATGGTTTTGCGCGGCGTCTATCTCGTCCGCCCGCCCGACGAGGCGTGGGCGTTCACCCCGACCGGCGCGGCGCATCTCTTCCCCGCCGAGTGGGCCGCGTTCCGCGACGCGATCCCGCCCGCCGAGCAGGGCGACCTGATCGCCGCCTACGGCCGCCGCATCGGCGACCCGGACCCGGCCGTCCACGTCCCCGCGGCCCGGGCGTGGATGGGCTGGGAACTCGCCGCGAACACGCTCCTGCCGGTCCCGCCGCCGGACCTGAACGAGCCACTCGTCCTGGCCTTCGCCCGCATCACGCACCACTACATCTCCCGCGGCGGCTTCCTCCCGGACGGCGGTCTGCTCGCGGGCGTCGACCGCATCCGGCACATCCCCGCCGTGATCGTGAACGGCCGCTACGACATGAAGACCCCGCCGGACCAGGCCTGGGATCTGCACCGCGCCTGGCCGGAGGCGGAGTTCCACATCGTTGAGGACGCCGGTCACGGCGGCGCCGAGCCCGGCACGCGCGACCGTCTCATCGAGGCGACCGACCGTTTTCGCTAAGTTGACTACGACGTGGGCACCCCCACATGTACCACCCAAGTCACTGCAGTCACGCGGATCAGTGCGTATGGTTCATTCCATGCCTAACAGCGAAGAGCGCGACAATAGCGGCCCCCAGGGGACGGCCGCGGCTCCCCAGGCCGGCGCGGTCTCCGAAGGCGCGGGGGACGGGGACAGGGGGTCCGGCGGATCCGCCGAGACGGCGGTCGCGCGGATGGGCGAACCGGTCACCGTGTGGCCCTGCGCCAACTGCGGACGTCCCGTGCCGCAGCCGGTCGGAGCCGTCCGCACCGTCCGGTACTGCCAGGACAACGACGGCGCCTGCGCCGGCGAGGCGCGCGACCGCAGGGAACGCGGACGGGACGCGCCGGGCCTCACCGGGCAGGTCGCCTCGGCGTGGGAGATGGTGGAACGGCTGGAGAAGGCCGCCGACCTGCTCGCCGACTCCCTGACGTCCGAGCTGAGCGTCGCCGGCATCGAGCGGCGCGTCGCCGAGGTGCGCGCCGAGGCCGCCCGCGAGCTCGCCATCGCGCAGAGCGAGCGCGACGCGTCCCAGCGCCGCGCCCAGGAGGCGTGGCACGAGGCGTCGACGTCGCGGCAGCGCGCCGACACCGCCGAGCGGGACGCGGCCGGCGCCCGCGAGGAGGCCAAGCTCGCCACCGCCAAGCGCGACGCCGCGCAGCAGGCGTGGGAGGAGGCCCACCAGATCGCGCAGCAGTCGGTGAGCGCGAAGCTGGCCGCCGAAAGCGAACGCGACCGCGTCGCCGCCCGCGAGACCGAACTGCTCGCCGCGCTCGAGAACGCCCGCGCCGAACTCGTCGCCGTGCACGCCAAGTTCGCCGAGGCCGAGGGCGCCGCCGAGTCGCAGCGCGTCGAGGCCGCCGTCGCCAAGCAGGGCGCCGAGGACCTCCGCAACGCCATGCGCGACACCGAGGCGCAGCGGCAGCGCGCCATGCAGGCCGCCAGCAAGGCCGAGGCCGAGCGGACCGCCGCGCTGCGCGCCCAGTCCGAGGCCGAGGCGGAGGTCGTCCGCGCCAACGCGCGCGCCGACGAGGCCGCCAAGGAACGCGACGCCGCGCAGGCCCACGCCCAGGCCGCCACCGCGGAGCGGGACGAGCTCACCGGCAAGGTCAACGACCAGGCGGTTCAGCTGCGGCAGCTGTCGCAGTCGGTGGCCGAGCAGCAGGCCGCGCTCACCGCCCTCGCCGAGGAGCGCGACGCGGCCCGCGCCGAGGCCGACCGCGCCCGCCGCCAGATCGACCAGTTCACGCACAGCACGCTGTCGTCCGGCGTCCCGCCGGGCGGCCGGATGCCCGGCGGCGGCAACCCGATGCCCCCTCCGGCGCACCCGCACGGCACGGGACCGCAGCCCGCCGCCATGCCGCCGGGGCCGCCCCCGATGGGCGGGCCCGTCCCGAGCATGCCGCAGGCGCACCACGGCTCCCCGATGCCGCTCGGCGCGCCCGTCCCGAACGGCGCGCCCGTCCCGAACGGCGCGCCCGTCCCGAACGGGACGCTCGGCTCGAACACCGGGAACACCCCGATCCCCGGCGCCGGCCCCCCGAACCACGCCCGCCCGGTCAACGGCGCGGACCGGGAGGACCCCCTCTTCACCGGCCCCTGACGGACGCGCGGCCCCGGCTCAGCCGTACCTGACCGCCAGGAACAGCGCCAGGGCCGCCACCGCCCAGATCATCGCGACATGGCCGCGCTCCCGCGCCGCCGCCTGCCGCAGGCCGACGATCCGCCGCCGGCTGAGCCGCAGGTCCGACACGGCGCGGCGGGCGCGCTCCCAGTGCACCCCCATGTAGATCGCCAGGGCCGCGACCCCGAGAAGCAAAAGAACGTTTCCGCTCATCAGACCCGCCTCCGTTTTCGCGGAAGCTCAGATTGAACAGCGGAACCGGCCGGTCCGACAATGTCCGGCGACACATTTCCGGAAACCATGCGGAACCGGACCGGGTCGGCCGCGAACGGATCATCGGCCGCGAGCGGATCATCGGCCGCGAGCGTCAGTGCCCGAACCGCTCCGGGTCGATCTCGATCCAGATCTGCTCGGCGCGGCCCAGCAGCCGCCCGTCCGCCCCGTACAGCGCCGTCGCCGCGTGCATCTTGCGGCCCTCGCGGCTGCGCGCGAGCCCCAGCACGACGCACTGCTCCCCGGCCTCGGGCACGTCCATCACCTGCGCGGTCATCGTGCCGAGCACGGCGGGACGCTCCGCCACGCCGAACGACCATCCGCCGGGGCAGTCCAGCGCCGCCCACACCAGTTCCCGTTCGGGCACCCGCTCCGGCACCCACGGCGCCGCGACGGTGTCGTCGGCGACCGGCCCCGGTTCGAGCCGCAGCCCGTCGCCCGGCTCCCGCTCCGGCCCGCACACGAAGCAGCCGGGGAACGGGTGGCTCTCCGCCGCCCGGTACTTCTCCGCGGCCTCCAGCGCCCGCTCGAACGGGACGGGCGCGATGGGCGGCACGACGATCGCCCCCGCGAGCGCCTCCGCGATCAGCAGTTCCCCGTCCCAGAGCCGCGCACTGTGCCCGCGCTCGTCCTCGACCGTCACGGTCATCTCGGTGTCCAGCGGCGGCGGCCGCCGCAGCGTCACCGTCACCGTGTCGATCAGCACCCGCCCCGCGAGCCGCCCCGCCACATACCCACCGTTCCCGGACCCGTCCGGCCCATGGAACCGCCCGTCAATGATCACTGTGTTCCCCCGTGGTAAAGCGCACCCCAACAAAACGGGACTGATTCTAATGACCCGCCCCGACACTTCACCCCGAACCCCCCACCTCGCGTGCGGGGCCGGGCTCGGACTCACACGGCGCGCGAGGGCTGCGGGCGGCCCGGGCGGGTGGTGAAGAACACCGAGAGGGAGCCCTTGAGGCGTGCGCGGACGGTCTCCTCGTCGACGGGGCCGTCCTCGGGGACCGGGGTGCGGTCGAGGGCACGGTCGATGAGGACGTCGATGTTGCGGTCGGCGACCAGGACCGAGCACGTGTCGCAGGCGTACCACGGGTAGAGCATGTTCAGGACGGCGACGGCGGTGTCGTCGTCCGACAGCTGCGTCGTGTCCAGCTCGACCTCGAACATGTCGGTGTCCTCGGGGTCCAGCGTGGGGTAGTAGAGCCAGCTCGGCCCGGAGCCGCCGCAGAAGTCGCAGCGCTGGTCCTGCGGGGCGGGTTCGCCGACGGCGAGCTCCAGCTCGTGGTCCCACGGCTCCACCCGCCGGTTGTGGCGGTAGCCGACCCCGTCGAGCGAGCCTTCGCGGTTGTGGGTGACGTCGTGCACCTCGCCGCCGCAGCGGGCGCACATGAAGCCGATGTCCTCCATGTCCCTCCCCTGATCGCTGAGGCACCGGCTCTCACAGTATCCGTCCGGGCCCCTCGCTCGTACCCGGGCACCGCGATCCGGGGCACTTTGAAGATCTTCTTTCATCCGGCGGGGACGCGGTGGTGGGCCAGGTGGGCGAGGACGGATTGGTTGGCCTCCCAGCCGTCCGGGAACTTCACGGGCACGCCGAGATGCACCGGTTCGGCGGACGGGTGCGCGTCGAGCAGTTCGGGGATGCCCGCCCGCGCCACCACGACGCACGCGTGCCGGTGCCGGGACGTCAGGACGCAGAGGCGCCCGGACTCCAGGTGGAAGGCGGTGGCGTCGCGGCGTCCCGACAGGGGGTGCAGGACGACCGTCGCGTCGTACTCGCGGCCCTGGAGCCGGTTCGCGGTGTCGACGGTGATGCCTTCGCCGTGCGGGCCGAGCGCGGCGCGGATCGCGGTGACCTGGTCGCGGTGGGCCGCGCCGATCGCGACGCGCGCCGCGTCGACCGGGCCCGACCCGAGTTCGGAGTGCGCCACGGGGCCGCGCTGCAGCAGCCGGACGGCCAGGGCCGCCGTCGCGCGGACCGCCTCGGCGTCGGTGCGGAGCGTGTGCCGCGCCGGCAGCTCGTAGAAGCCCCAGCCCGTCGCCGCCGCCTCTTCGAGCGCCCGGTCGTAGGTGGTGCCCATGCCGCGCGCCCCGAACTCCAGCCGCCGGTCGCCGGGCCCGGTGCCGGCGCGGAACCCGGTGAACGGGTAGAACGCCTCCGACACCACCGGCGCGGCGGACGAGGGCAGCCGCCACGACACCGGGAGCCGGTGGACGGGCAGGTCCGGGTTGTGCGCCAGCAGGACGGACACGGCGCTGCGCATCGGATCCCACGACAGGCCCGCCCAGCGCTCCACCTCGACGGTGGAGAACGGGTCGAGCTGCCCCGGATCGCCCACGAACAGCGCCCGCTGGAACCGCCCGGCGATGCGCAGCAGCATGTCCGAGCGCATCTGGTACGCCTCGTCCACGATCGCCCATGGCCAGGACCCGTCCGACAGCGTCGCCCACTTCGCTGCGGTGGCGATCACGATGGTGTGTTCGGCGAGGTCGTCGGCCTTCTGCGCGACCCGCACCGCCGGGTGCGCCAGTACCCGCTCGGACGGGACGTACCCCGACGCAGACAGGCGGCCGAGCGTCACGTCCGGGTGTTTGCCGGCGAGGCGGTCGATGAGGTCGTCGACCTGCTCGTTCGTCTGCGCCACGATCATCAGGCGCTCGCCGGACGCGGCCAGGTGCGCGGCGGCCCGGACGACCAGCGTGGACTTCCCGGCGCCGGGCGGAGAGTCGACGACGACGCCGCGGTGCCCGCCGCCGAGATCGGCGAGGACGCCGTCGACGACCCGCGCCGCCGCCTCGGAGGGGTCCAGATCGTCCGCCGTCACCGGCACCAGGCGGCGGTCCGCGTGTTCGGTCACGACCATTCCTCCTCGGCGTCCTCGTGGGTCGGCACGTACTCCTCGGGCGGCCCGCCGTGCGTCCACGGCGTGTCATCGCGGTCGGGGAACTTCGCCGCGCCGAACGAGCCGTCGGTCAGCGACGTGAAGCACACCCGGTCGCCGACCTGGGGGACGGCGCCCGGCTCGGGGGTGAGCTTGCGGCCCATCCCGCCGGTCAGCTCCAGCAGCACGGCTCCGTCGTCCAGGTCCACGATCCTCCCCTTGAGCGACGGCCGCGCGGCATTGCACACGGTCGTTCCGACGTCGAGCCGCACCGGGTCCTCCGTCCCGACTCGCAGGTGGGGGCGGAGCTTCGGCCGCTTGCCCGTCTCGTCCAGCCGGGCCGGGTCGCATTCGGTCACCGTGCCGCCGAACGCCTGGCCCGCCAGCCGGTGCTCGGCCATGACGAGCGGGTCGTCGAACGCCCGCTGCGCGTCGTAGGCGTCCTGGGCGCGTTCGAGGTCGTGCAGCCGCCGCGCCGCACGGACGGGCGGGTCGCGGCGCGCCTGCGGATACGCCTCGCCGAACGTCTGGTGGTAGTAGGTGAAGGCGTCCCGGTCACGCTCCCAGCGCTTCGGCACGCTCGCCCCCTCCGGCAGCGCGCGCAGCAGCGCGACGGCCTGCCACATCAGGTCCCAGGTCGGAGTGAGCTGGGAGGCGAGGACCGTGCGCAGCCGCTCCTCGGCGCGGGAGCCTCCGCCCGCCCGGTCGTAGGCGGCGATCGCCGGGGCGAGGACCTCGTTGTCGAACGTCGGGTCGGTCGTCGGTCCCGCCGGCGGGCACACCACCGGGTCCTCGGCCCGCGCCGCCGCGGCCGGGCCGTCCAGCCCGTCCGGTGGGTCGATCCAGCCCATCAGCGCCGCGAGGTTGCCGTCCTCCAGCGAACTCTGGCCCGTCGCCCAGTGCAGCCTCAGCATCTCCGTCATGGCGCCCAGCAGCGACGACCCGGGATGGTCGTACCGGTCGGCGAACCACGTCAGCCACCGGCCGAGCACCGGCACCGCCGCGTCCACCGCGTACGGGCCCTCCGTGCTGCGGAACCGCGTCGACCGCCCCACCATCCGCAGGAACGCGACACCGCCCCGGTTCGGCACGAGGAGCTGCGGAGCGTTCCCGTACCGGATCCGCTCCTCGCCCTCCTTGCCGGGCGGCAGCTCCTCCACGTCGCCGCGGCTCGTCTCGATGTGGTTCAGGACGAGCTTGGCGAGGCCGGCCGCGAACGCGAACCGCAGATCCCGGTTGCGCGGCTGCGGCACGATCAGCAGGGCCGGGTCGTCCGGGGCGCTCCCGGCCAGCACCGCCAGCGGCGCCGCCGCCTCACCGGCCAGCTTCAGCGGGACGAGCACCAGCGGCGCGTCCGGCAGGTGGCAGTGCCGCACCGTCGCGACCGGCCGCGCGACCCCGGCGGCCGCCGCCTCCAGCCGCGCGAGCGAGGACAGCGCGCTCATGTACCGATCACGCGACCCCGTCCAGGGCTTCGGCGCGGAGGCGGGCCGCGGTGCGCAGCTGGCCGGCCGTCTCCGCGAGGTCGTCGGACGGGGTGAGCGACCCGTCCGCCAGGGCGAGCGCGGTACCGATCGTGTCGACGCCGCCGAGGTCGTCGCGGACGGACCGGCCGAGCGCGCCCGTCGAGCCGTCCGTACGGGCCTCCTTCCGGCAGAACAGCGCCATCTCGCAGCCCGACATGCATTCCGGCGCGTACCGGGCCTCGACCGCCCGGACCGACTCGGCGAGCCCGTCCCCGGGCTCGAACGTCAGGTCGCCGGGCAGCTCCGCCAGGATCTCGTCGATGCGGGTGATGCGCGCGAGCTGCCGCTCCAGGACGGCGAGCTGCGGCCGCACGTCCAGCGGCGTCGCCGTCGGGCGGTTGGAGAAGTTCTCCGGGCACACGAGGAACACGTCGTGCGACACCCGCCCGGGATCGTGCCCGAGCTCGGCGACGAGCCGGCGCAGCGCCAGCACGTACACCGCGGACTGCCGCGCCGCCGCGGCGACCTGCTCCGGCTCGGCCTGCCCGTCCACCACGGCGAACGACTTGATCTCGATGACGTGCAGCCGCCCCGCGAGCTGGAACGCGATGACGTCCGGCTCCAGGTAGGCGAGCCGCCCGGCGATGTCGAGCCGCAGCAGCGGATGGTCGAACAGCGTGCCCTCACCGGTCTCCAGCGCGCGGGCGACCAGCCGGCGGGTCCGCGAGTGCCGCAGCTCCCGGCCCTCGTTGCCCGCGACCACCTCCAGGTCGTCGTAGGCCACCTCGGGGACGTCGAGGCCGAGCCGCTCGCGCAGCAGCGTCAGCAGCTCCGCGCACCCGTCCGCCTTCACCTGCGCCTCGAACACGTTCCCGCGCGTGATCGCGAACTGCGACTGCCCGAACGGCGCGGGGAAGCCCAGCTCCCGCGCCACCGCGTCCTTGTCGACGCCCGCCGCGTCCATCACCCCGCGGCGGGCGCAGCCGGGATTGGACGTCAGCGCGGCGATCGTGCGGGCGTCGTGATTGCGCGGGGGAGCGCCGCCGCGCAGCCGGTCCAGGTCCGGCGCGGTCTCGGTCATGGGTCCGTCTCTCCATTGCTGGCAGGGCGCCGTCCGGATTGCCGCAGGGCCCGCAGCCGGCTGCCGAACAGCAGTTCCGCGTCGTCGAGCTGTGCCCGGGCGCGCCCGGCCGCGGACGTGCGCCGCCGCCGGTCGGGCTCCCGGTGCACGTCCAGCTCGGCCCGGGCGGCCTCTTCGAGGGCGGCCGGATCGACGGTACCGACCGTACCGGTGACCGCACCGGGAATGTTGGACGCGAAACGCCACAGCAGCCGCTGCACACCGGGGGACGGCGTCCCCCTCCCGGCCTGCTCGGCCAGGCGTGCGGCGCTCGTGAGGAAGTCGGTGCGGGGGCTGAGCGGCCCGACGATCCGCTGCTCCAGCGGCCACGTGCTCACGGTGAGCAGCCCTCGGGCCGGTGCGAGCAGATCGGCGGTCAGCGCGGCGCACAGGTAGTACGGCCGCGCGTACGGCGCGGTGCGGAACGAGCGTTCCTCGTCGCGGCGCAGGCTCGTCAGCCTGCTCCCCGGGATCTCGCCGGGGAAGAACGCCGCGTACACCGAGCCGATCAGCTTGGGCGCGGCCGGCGCGCCGAGCAGGGTCAGCGCCTGGTGGACCTGCTCCCGGACGGGCAGCAGGCCGCGCGGCTCGGCGCCGGGATCCGCGCCGCCGCGGTCGCCCGCGGGGGCCTCACCGAGGACGGCGTCGTCCCAGGCCGCCTCGGCCTCGCGCAGCTCGGCGCGCAGTTCGCGGGCCTCCCGCCTGTCGCCGGCCGCCATGGCCCGGCGCACGGCGGCGCGCAGCTCGGTGATGCGCCGCTCCAGCTCGTCGGGGGTCGGGACGCCGGGGGGCCGGAACATGCGGCAGACAGTACAGGAGCTTCCAGACAGTTCCAGTGTTTTCCAGTTTTGTGTCGACCTTGGGCGTGGCAGTCCCCGGTCATCGCCGCCGGGTCAGCCGGGGAAGCTCGCGCGGTACGTGGCGGCCATGTCCTCGTCGCCGTGCCCCTGGGCGATGGCGCGGCGGAACCGCGCGCCGGACGCGTCGTTCACGTCCACCCGGATCCCGGCGGCCTCGGCGGCCTCGTGGATCAGCCGGGTGTTCTTCTCCGCGTTGCGGACGGCGAAGCTCGGCTCGAAGTCGTCCGCGAGCATGGCCTTCATCTTGACCTGCCGGTAGACGCTGTCGAGCGGGCCGCCGGCGAGGACGTCGCCGAGCAGGGCCGGGTCGAGCCCGAGTCCCTTGGTCAGCGCGACCGACTCGGCGACGACCGAGGTCAGCGAGATCGCGTAGCTGACGGCGGCGAGCTTGAGGCGGGTGCCCGCGCCGCCCGCCCCGTCCTCGTCCAGCCAGAGGGTCTTGGCGCCGACGCTGCCGAACACCGGCTCCAGGACGGTCCGCGCGTCCGGCGGCCCCGCCGCGAGGACGACCAGCTTCCCCTGTTCGGCGGGCTGCTTCGTCCCCTGGACGGGCGCGTCGACGAAGAGCAGCCCCCGGTCGGCGGCGAAACCGGCGAGCGGCGGCACGGACGCGACGCCGACCGTTCCCATCTGCGCCCAGATCTGCCCCGGACGCAGCGCGGGCGACGCGTCCGTCATCACCGACAGCGCCGTCTCGCCGTCGTCGAGCATCGTGATGACCACCTCGGCGCCGGCGGCGGCCTCGGCGGGGGAGCCCGCCACCGCCGCGCCGTCGCCCGCGAGGGGCTCGGCGCGCGACCGGGTGCGGTTCCACACCGTGACCCGGTGCCCGTCCCCGAGCAGTCTGCGGGCCATCGCCGCCCCCATGATCCCGGTGCCGAGCAATGCGACTGCCGTCATGTTCCCACCCCTTCGTGGACTGCCTTCGACCATGCATTGTTCTGGACTATGCGTTCTGGACCATGCGTTCTGGACCATGCGCTCCCTACCCCGGGAACCGCGGACCGTGCGGTATCGGCTAGCCGTAGGCGGGGCTGTCGCCCGGCACGTCCGCGTACACGGCGGCGTAGGGCGCCGCGAAAGCGTCCAGGGTGCGGTCCAACTGGGCGGACCACCAGGTCACCAGGGCGGCGAGGCCCCGTCCGCCGGTGCCGTCCTCGCCCAGGTACCGGTGCCGCAGCGGCGCGACGTCGCAGAGCCGCTCCCACCATTCGCGGTGCACCGCCGACTGGATCTGCCCCGCGTCCAGCGGGAACGCCGAGCGGTGCCCGCGCACGAACGCCTGGACGCGGTCGAGGTCGAGCCCCCGCTCGTCCTCGCAGGCGAACAGCCGCGCCGCGGCCCGCACGACCTCCCCGGCGACCGGGCCGGTCGTCAGCCCGTCCCAGCCGAGGACGGCGGTGACGTTGCCCGCCCCGCCGTACCGCAGATGCCCGGCATGGAACGCGCCGTGCAGATGGCCGACGGTGCTCACCTCGATCTCGGGCGGCTGATGCCCGGCGAACTCGGTGAGCAGTTCGCGCCGCTCCCGCAGGCGGCGGCCGGTCAGCGCGTCGAAGTCGGTACCGCCGTCGCCCGGGACGTCCCGCAGCATCGCGTCGACGGCGGCGGCCGCGTCCGCTGCGCGCGGCGTCGGCACCAGCAGGCTCTGCTGCACCGGCGGCGTGAGCCCGTCGAGCGCCGCGTGCAACCGCCCGAGCAGCTCGCCGAGGCTCTCGCACTGGCCGAACGTCAACTCCAGCCCGCCGCGCCCGCGCCCGCCCACCCACGGGTACAGGACGTAGCCGCGCCCGGCGGCGGTGACCAGCGTCCGGCCGCCGCGGGCGGGCACCGGCGCGAGCACCGGAAGGCCGGCCTCGTCGAGCGCGGTGGTCACGGTGTGCTGGAACAGGACGCGTCGCCGGACGGGCTCGGCGTACTCCTTCAGGAAGAACGCGCCGCCGGCCGTGTCGGCGCGCCAGCACCGGCGGCCGTGCCCGGCCGCGACCCGGCTCACGCCTTCCGGCGCGTCGATCTCCCAGCGTCTCAGCAGCCGCGGCGGCGGCTCGGTGTCAGCACTCTGTGACGTCGGCACCTCGGCACCTCGGCTGCGTCGGACGGACGGTGGTCGAATGAGTCGATGGTCGAATGAATGTTCTACGGCGACGCTACACGTCCCGCCCGCACCGCGAAAGGGAACCCGCTCGGCTCAGGCGGGTTCGAGGACGACCACGGGAATGTTCCGGGTCGTCTTCCGCTGGTAGTCGTCGTACGCGGGCCAGACGGCGGCCATCTTCCGCCACAGCGCGGGCTTCTCCTCGGGCGTCGCCGTCCGGGCCCGCGCGGTGAACTTGTCGCCCTTCACCTGGACCTTCACCTCGGGGTCCGCCGTGAGGTTCTCGTACCAGAGCGGATTGTGGTCCGCGCCGCCCAAGGACGCCACGACGACGTACGCGTCGCCTTCGGGCTGGTAGATGAGCGGTGTCGTGCGCTCCTTCCCGCTGCGGCGACCGGTCGTGGTGAGCAGCAGGGTGACGGTCCCCTGCCAGTCGTGCCCCTCCGCACCGTCCGTCTCCCGGTACCGCGCCACGTGCTCCTTGCCGAACAGCATTGGTCTCTCCTTCGCTCAGGTTTTCGCATCGGCCGCGCGCCCCCCCGCGCGGCCGTCCCCATAACCACCGGCCTGTGGATGTCCTTCCCGAGCGAACGTTTCCATTCATGTCCGCGACTACCCTGGGCCGGTGGACGACGCGGCTGAGGTGGCGCGGCGATGCGCCGAGACGATGTACGCACGGGACAAGGTCGCGCAGGACCTCGCCATGCAGATCATGGAGATCGCGCCCGGACTGGCACGGCTGCGGATGACGGTCGGCGACACCATGGTGAACGGGCACGGCATCGCGCACGGCGGCTACGTGTTCCTGCTCGCCGACTCCGCGTTCGCCTACGCGTGCAACACCCATGACGCCGTGACGGTCGCGGCGTCCGCGGACGTCGTGTTCGTCGCGCCCGCCCGCGCCGGGGACGTCCTTGAGGCGACCGCGGTGGAGCGCACCCGCTATGGCCGCAGCGGAGTCTACGACGTGACGGTGCGCCGCGTCCCGGACGGCGAGGTCGTCGTCGAGTTCCGCGGCGGGAGCCGCAGCCGCGACCAGCGCGTCCTCGGCGATCGCGCCCCCTGACCGGGGGCCGGGCCCTCCGCCGCGCGGGCGCTCGGGGCGATCAGAGGTCTTGGAGGACCCGGGTGAGCTGGCGCGCGGTGTCGTCGGGGCGCGCGGCGGTGATGCAGAGGTTGTTCATGGCGCGCATGTAGGTGTCGACGTCCGTCGGCTTGTCGAGGTAGAGCGCGCTGGTGAGCTGCTCCAGGTACACGACGTCGGAGAGGCCGGGCTCGGCGAACCGCAGGATCGTGAAGGGGCCGCCAGCGGCGGCGTGCCCGCCCGCGCCGAACGGCACGATCTGCAGCGTGACGTTGGGCATCTCGGACACCTCGATCAGGTGCTCGATCTGCCGCCGCATCACGTCGCGGCCGCCGAGGGGGCGGCGGACGACCGCCTCGTCCACCACGGCCCACAGCGTCGGCGCGCCGGGGGAGGTGAACCGCTCCTGCCGGATCGTGCGGAGCTGCACGCGCCGCTCGACCTCGTCCTCGGCCGCGTCGGAGAAGCCGAGGCGGACGACGGCGCGCGCGTAGTCCTCGGTCTGCAGCAGCCCGGGGACGAACTGCAGCTCGTAGGTGCGCAGCAGCGAGGCCGCCTCCTCCAGGCCGAGATAGACCTCGAACCAGCTCGGCAGCACGTCGCCGTACCGGTGCCACCATCCGGGGGTGTTGGCCTCCCTGGCCAGCTCCAGCAGCGGCGCCCGCTCGCCGGGGTCGTCGACGCCGTAGAGGGTGAGCAGGTCGGCGACGTCGCGTTCCTTGAACCCGACGCGGCCGAGCTCCATCCGGCTGATCTTGGAGTGCGAGCCGCGGATCTCGTAACCCGCCTGCTCCGTGGAGATGCCGCGCTCCTCGCGGAGCCTGCGGAGTTGGGCGCCGAGCAGAATGCGCAGGACGGTGGGGCCGCCGCGTCGGGGATAATCGATCAGCCGTCCGGCCGGATCACCTTCGGACGGAGGTGTTGGGGCAGCTGAATCCTGGGCCAAGGGGTCACCAGCCAGTCGACGGGTCTGCTCGTGGGCGGAACGGCACCGCGGAACGGCACCGCCCTATGTTAGAGGATGCGGACGGGTTTTTGGGAGGTATGAAAAACGCGTTCGGGTGCGAATCACCGGGTGCCGCGGAGATTGCGTGCATGACCGGCGGGCGGGCCGGTGACCTGTGCTGTCGGTGGCCGAATGGCTGCGGTACGTGTCGCCGCGGTGACAACCGAGTTGGCCGGGTGGTCATTTCCATCCCCCGCGGGTCACCGTTGGTGCATGAATTGCCCGGCGCGCTCCGGCGTTGCGCACGGCCAATCCCAGTCCAGTCATTCTCCGCGACGTCGTGTGACGCTCGAATGACGGCCGTCTCCCATTCCGGTGAATTTTCGGGGCGTCCCGCCGCGCAGATCATGCCAGAGCGGCCCCCTCCAGCGGCCGCGGGAGGGGGCCGCGTGATGAAGCTCTCGCTCCACCCGGGTGTGGTCAGGGAAGCATGCTGCGTTGGAGTGGGCAGAGGGGCGATCATCATCGCCGCTCCGCAGACGCGGCGACCACCGCACAACTTGGTAACTGGAAACTGGGGGAACCATGAACGCGACCCGTGAACGACCGGAGATCCGATTCCTGACCTCGGGCGATGTCACGGCGCACGAGCGCGCGGCGGCGGAACGCGCCGTCCAGACCGCGCTGAGGGACGCCCAGGGCGTCACGTCCGTCCGGGTCACGCTGAGCGTCGTGGCCGACCCGTCGCTGCCGCGCCCCGCGCTGGCCCAGGCCGTCGTCGAGATGAACGGCCGCCGGGTCCGTGCGCAGGCCGCCGCGCCGCGCATCGACGAGGCCATCGACATGCTCCGCGAGCGCCTGGCCGTCCGGACGTCCTCCCTGCAGGCGGGCTGAACCCGCCGCGCACGATCGGCCGGCGGCGCCCCCCCGGGGAGGGGACGCCGCCGATCGTGTCTCCGGGCCCGTCAGGCATCGCGCCGGGTGAGCGCGAGAGCGGCGAAGCCGAGCGGGACGAACACGTACGCCGCCATCACCGCCGCCGCCGCACCTGGGGACAGCACGTCGCCGTAGATGGAATTGTCCGCGCCGAGCCCGGCGGCCTGCCTGGGCAGCGCACTGGGCATCACCGACCCGATCCGCTCGTTCCACGGCTCCGGCAGGTGGAAGACCAGCATCGGCACCACGTGCCACAGCAGGACGACCGACACGAGCGCCCCGGCCGTCGACCGCAGCAGCGCGCCGAGCGACAGGCCGAGCAGCGCGAACATCGCCACCGACGTCCCCGAGATGACGAAACCCGGAAGGTCGTGGGCGATGGACGCCTGCTGGTCGGGGAACGGCCGGTCCCCGATGATGAGCCGCGTCCCGAGGAACGAGCCGATCGTCATGGCCTCGCCGGCGACGAGCGCGACCGTCCCGACCACCGCCGCCTTGGCCGCGAGGACCGTCCGGCGCCGGGGGAGCGCCGCGAAGGTGGTGCGGATCATGCCGGTGCGGTACTCGGACGTGACGGACAGCACGCCGAGGACGGCCAGGCACAGCCCCGCGACCCATCCGCCGATCTCCTGAAGCGGACGCAGCAGGAACTCCGCTCGGCGCTCGGCCGGCAGGCCGTCCCAGATGTGCGCCATCTGGAGCGCCAGCAGCAGGACGACCACGAGGAACAGGGCCGTCGCCGCCAGCACCCAGTACGTGGAACGGATCGACCTGAGCTTGTACCACTCCGCGGCGAGCGCGTCGGTCATGACGCCACCGCCCGGAACTCGGCGCCGCCGGCGGTCAGCTCCATGTACGCCTCCTCCAGCGAGGCGCTGCGCGGCGTCACCTCGTACAGCGGGATGCCCTGCGCGGCGGCCATGTCGCCGATGGCCGCGACGTCGAGCCCGGCGACCGTCAGGGCGCCGCCGGGCCCGGACCCGACCCCGGGCCCGGACCCGACCCCGGGCCCGGACTCGACGACGCCCCCGGCCGCCGCGAGCACCGCGGTCAGGTCGGCCGGCCGCGGCGTGCGCACCAGGACCCCGCGCCGGAACCGGTCCGCCAGCTCCCGCACCGACGTGTCGGCGATCAGCCGGCCCCGGCCGATGATGATCAGCCGGTCCGCGGTCAGCTCCATCTCGCTCATCAGATGGCTGGAGATCAGCACGGTCCGTCCCGCGGCCGCCAGCCCCCGCATCAGCTCCCGGATCCAGCGGACGCCGTCCGGGTCCAGCCCGTTCACCGGCTCGTCGAACATCAGTACCCCCGGATCGCCCAGCAGCGCCGCCGCGATCCCGAGCCGCTGCCTCATGCCGAGCGAGAACCCGCCGACCCGCCTGCGCGCGACCCCGGCCAAGCCCACCTGCTCCAGTACCTCCGTCACCCGTCCGGCCGCGATCTCGTTGCTGCGCGCCAGCCAGCCGAGATGGTCGAACGCGCGCCGCCCGCCGTGCACGGCGCCCGCGTCCAGCAGAGCCCCCACCTCCCGCATCGGCCGCCGCAGCGACGCGTACCGGCCCCCGTTCACCAGCGCCTCGCCGGACGTCGCCGCGTCCAGCCCCAGCAGCACGCGCATGGTCGTCGTCTTCCCGGCGCCGTTCGGCCCGAGGAATCCGGTCACCGTGCCCGGCCGCACTGCGAAGGACAGGCCGTCCACCGCGGTCGTCGCGCCGTAGCGCTTGGTCAGCTCACGTACTTCGATCATGCGGTCAACGGTCGTCCTCGAAGGCCCCTCCGCACATCGGAACCCGGGCGGGAACCGCGCGTGCGACCGTGCTCCGAGACCGCCGCCGCGCCTCCGACCCGGGTATGACGCCCGGCGGCACGACGCGCCCGCCCGGCCGTCCCGCTACTTTCGTGACGTGGACGATTCCGAGCTGCGCTCCCCGTTCTCCCGGCGGCTCAGCCGGCGCCGGCTGATCGGCCTGGACGCCGGGGCGGCGGCCGTCTGCACGCTCGCGCTGCTGCTGCTGTCCGGGGAGGCCGAAGCCTCCGCGGCCCTCGTGGCGCCGCTCGCCGCCGCGGTCGGCCTGCCGCTCGCTGTGCGGCGGCTCTGGCCCGTCCCCGTCTTCGCCTTCGTCCTGTCCGCCTCGTCGGTGATGCTTCTCCTCGGGCTGCCCTGGGACTCCTTCGTCGGCCCGGCGTTCGCCCTCTACGTCGTCGCGCTCACCCGAGTCCGCCGGCGGTGGATCCCGACGCCCCTGATCGGCGTGATCAGCGGTGCCGTCATCCTCGGCGGCGCGATGGCCGGCCCCGCGAACCGGGAGGCCGAGGCCGCCGGCCGGCTGCTGCTCGGGCTCGCCGTCCTCGGCGCGTCCTGGTCCCTCGGCCGCGTCGTCCGCGAACGTCGCGCCGAGACCGCCCGCGGCGCCCGCCAGTTCGCCGACCAGGCCGTCTCCGAAGAACGGCTCCGCATCGCCCGCGAACTCCACGACGTCGTCGCGCACAGCATGAGCCTGATCGCCGTCAAGGCCGGCGTCGCCGTCCACGTCGCCGAGGCCCGGCCGCAGGAGGCCCTCGACGCCCTCCGCGTCATCGAGACCACGAGCCGCGGCTCGCTCGCCGAAATGCGCCACCTCCTGGGCGTGCTGCGGACCGGCGGCACCGACGCCGACCTCACGCCGTCCCCGGGCCTCGCCGACCTGCCCGGCCTCGCCGAACGGGCCGCGATGGCCGGCGTCCACGTCGACCTCGAGGTCGACGCCGGGGAACTCCCCGAAGGCGTCGCGCTGTCCGCCTACCGCATCGTCCAGGAGGCGGTCACCAACGTCGTCAAGCACGCCGCCCCCGCCCGCTGCCGCGTCCGCGTCCGGGCCGACGGGCTCCGCCTGCGCGTCGACGTCACCGACGACGGCCCGGGCGTCCGCGTCCTCCCGGGCGGGGACGGGCACGGGCTGATCGGCATGCGCGAACGCGTCATGATGTACGGAGGCGACTTCACCGCCGGACCCCGTCCCGAAGGCGGCTTCGCCGTTTCGGCCGCCTTCCCGTACGAACCCTAGGAAACCCTTGGAACTGCGCGTCCTCGTCGCCGACGACCAGGCCCTGCTGCGCGGCAGCTTCCGCGTCCTCATCGACACCGCGCCCGGCCTGCGCACCGTCGGCGAGGCCGGCACCGGCGCCGAGGCCGTCGAACTGGCCGAACGCGAACGCCCCGACCTAGTCCTCATGGACGTCCGGATGCCCGAGATGGACGGGATCGAGGCGACCCGGCGGATCTGCGACGACCTTGCCGGCGTCCGCGTCCTGATCCTCACGACCTTCGACCTGGACTCCTACGTCTACTCGGCGCTGCGGGCCGGGGCCAGCGGCTTCCTGCTCAAGGACACCCCGCCCGCCGACCTGCTGTCGGCGATCCGGGTCGTCGCCTCCGGCGAGGCCCTGCTCGCGCCGTCGGTGACCCGCCGGCTGATCGCCGAGTTCGTCCGGCGGCCCGGACCCGCCCAGCCCCCGCCCGCCGGGCTGGACGGCGTCACCGAACGCGAACGCGAGGTCCTCACGCTCGTCGCCCGCGGCCTGTCCAACACCGAACTCGCCGAGCACCTTCACCTCAGCCCCGCCACGGTCAAGACCCACATCGGGCACCTGCTCGCCAAACTCCGCGCCCGCGACCGCGCCCAGCTCGTCATCGCCGCCTACGAAACGGGCCTCGTCCGCCCCCGCTGACCGACCCCCTCGCCGGACGGGCGACCGTGCCCGGGGGGTCGTTCACAGCAGGGCCGGGGCCAGGTGATCGAGCTGGTCGGCCGACGATGCCAGGTCCGGGGCGAACACCATGACGCTCACGTGATCCGCGCCCGCGTCCAGGTGCTCCTGGATCCTCGTGCGGATGGCGGTCTCGTCTCCCCAGTTGAAGCAGGCGTCGATGACCTCGTCCGACCCGCCGGCGGCCAGGGCCGCGTCGTCGTAGCCGAGGCTCCTGAGGGAACGGAGGTACGGCGAACCGGGCATTTCGAGTAGCTGTGTCCGCCTGGCGATGCCGCGTGCCTGCTCGGGGTCCGTCGCAAGGATCGCACTTTGTCCGACGACAAGTAGTTTGTCCGGCCCGAGGCGTTCTCTGGCCGTCCTGGTGTGCTCGACGGGCATCATGGCGGGCAGCGCCCCGTCCGCCCTGTCCCGTGCCAGGCCCTGCATCTTCGGCCCCAGCGCCGCCAGGAGCCGGGGGAACGGCACCTCGGGCACCGGTGCGGCGTCCACCGCGGCGTCCATTCCGTCGAAGTACTCGCGTGTCCGGTCCAGCGGACTGGTCCACTTCTGCCCGCTCTGTTCGACGAGCATGCCCATGCTGACGCCGACTCCGAGCGCGAACCGTCCCGGATAGGCGTCGGCCAGCACCGAGGCTGCGCCCTGCATGGTGGCGGGATGCCGGGCCCACAGGTTCGCGACCGCCGATCCGAGCACGATCCGCTCGGTCGCGGCCGCCAGCACGCTCAGCTGCGTGAACACCTCCCGGCCGCCGATGGCCTCGTTCACCCAGATCGAGCCGTAGCCCATCTCCTCCACGCGCCGCGCCGCGCGCCGCCACTCGCCGGCCGGAGCGATCGGCGTCATGAGACCCACCCCGATCCGGCCGAGCCGCTTCCTCGCCTCGTCCACCGCCGTCATCGACCCTCCTATAATCGGAATGAACAACCCGCTTAAGGGGACCGTACCGGAACCTACGCCCCGCTTGTCAATCGAAGGAGGCGCCGTGAGCGGCCAGCCGCAGCGCGCCGACGCCCGCCGGAACCGCGAGCGCATCCTCCGGGCGGCGTTCGACGCGTTCGCCGCCGACGGCCACCTCGTCCCGCTCGACGACATCGCCCGCCGGGCCGGCGTCGGAGCCGGAACCGTCTACCGCAACTTCCCCACCAAGGAAGCCCTGTTCAAGGCCGTCGTCGCCGACCGCATCGACCGCATCGTGGATGAGGCCCGCGCCCTGGAAGACGCGGACGATCCGGCGGACGCCTTCTACGGCTTCCTGTTGTGGGTGGTCGAACGTGCGATGTACAACCACGCGATCTGCGACGCGCTGGCCATGGACGTGGGGACGTTCGACGAAGACCACCGGGACCAGGAGTTCACGCTGGCCCTCGATGTCCTGCTCCAGCGGGCACAGGCCGCCGGAGCGGTGCGCTCTGACGTGGACGTGCGGGAGGTCCGGACCCTCCTGGTCGGCTCCATGCTCATGGAACGTCTCCGCCGCTCGGTGGGCCCGCCCGGCCGCATGACGTCCCTGGTCTGCGACGGACTGCGCCCTGTAACGAAAGGCAACGAAACATCGTCGCGTAACGAAACTCGCTGCGAGGTGTGCGCAACGCCCCTCACCCCCGCGCGCACGGGCCGTCCGGCCCGCTTCTGCAGCTCGTCCTGCCGCCAGAAGGCCCATCGCCGTCGCACGAAACCCGGCTGAACCCCGCCGCGGAAGCGCACCATGCGCACACGGATCTCGGAAACCTCAAGGCCCGCTACGACGACCCGTGCAGCACCCGGTCGTCCTGCCAGTCGCCCAACCGGCAGGCGATAACACCCGCCACCCGACCACCCGCCCTCACCCGACCACCCGCCCTCACCCGACCACCCGCCCTCACCCGACCACCCGCCCTGGCCCGAGCGCCTGCCCTGGCCCGAGCACCCGCCCTGGCCCGAGCGCGTGTCCTCGCCCTCGCCGGGCGCCTGCCCTGGCCCGGGCGCCTGCCCTGGCCCGGGCGCCTGCCCTGGCCCTCGCCCTCGCCCTCGCCTGAGCCCTTGCCCTCGCCCGTGCACCTCGCCCTCGCCCTGGCTTGGGCGCCTGCCCTCGCCCGGGCGCCTGCCTCGCCTGAGCGCCCGCCCGGGGCGCCTGCCCTCGCCTGGGCGCGTGTCGTCGCCCGGTCCCTTCTCGGCGTGGGCCCCTGCCGTCTCGGATTCTGAGCGGGCGTTAGCGGGAGGCCGGGCGGGTCCGGTATGCCTCCAGCCGTTCGGCTAGTTCCTTGGGCCTGCTGAGCGCCACCAGATGCCCGCCGGGCATGTCGTCGACCGGGAGGCCCAGCCGCTCGCGCACGACACGGCGCTGGAACTCGAGTGGGAAGAAACGGTCGTCCCGCCCCTGCAGGAAGACCGTGGGCGTGCCGGGCCAGGCCTGGAGCGGCCACGGCTCCGCGAACGGCGTCGCCGACTGCGGCGGCTCTTCCTGGGAGAACGCCTCGGCCGTCACTTCTGGGGGGACGTCGTGGAAGAAGCTCTCCTTGGGGTCGAACTCGGCCGGAACGGTTCTCCCCTCGCGGGCCGCGTAGTCGGCCATGGCCTGCGCCTGGCCGGTGTTGTCCCACCAGGCGCCGCCTGACTCGCCGGGGACGGGGACCATCGCGTTGAGCATGACGAGCAGATCCACCGGTATCCGATCGCAGACGAGCGGGGCCGTGAGGCCGCCCATGGACTGGGCCACGAGGACGACCTCCGTCCGGTCGCCGATCGCCTCGACCACGGTGTCTGTGTAGGCCTGCAGGCCGGCCGAGTCGTCGCCGGCCGGAAGATCTACGGCCACGACGTCGTGGCCGCGCCCCCGCAGCTCCGGGAGGAGCCGATGCCAATACCAGGCCTGGCCGCCTGCTCCAGGGATGAGTGCGTATGTCGCCATGGTCACCGTCCTTGTGGTCGTGTGCTACCGGCCGCCCAGCTCGTTCCGTTGAGGCCAGTCCTAATTTAGGAGTATCTCGTACCATACTGACATGGCTGGTCGCAGGAGGTACGGCGATCCGTGCGGCATCGCGCGGGCGCTCGACGTGGTCGGAGAACGGTGGGCGATCCTGGTCGTCCGCGAACTGCTCCTCGGGCCGAAGAGGTTCACCGCGCTGCACCGCGGGCTCGCCGGAATGAGCCAGAACGTCCTGTCGCAGCGTCTGCGCGACCTCGAAGAATCCGGGATCGTCCGGCACCGCGTGCTCGGGCCGCCGGTGAGCGCCCCGGTGTACGAGCTGACCCCTCGCGGCCAGGACCTCGAACCGGTCCTGTTCGCCCTCGCGAAGTGGGGCGTCCGCAGCCCGCTCGATCCGTCGTGCACCGGCGAGTTGAGCGCCGACGCGATGATGTTCGCGCTCAAGACGACGTTCGACCCGGACGCCGCCTCGGGCCTGAGCGTCCGCCTGGCGCTCCGTTTCGAGGACGACCTTTACGTGGCCGAGATCGATGCGGGACGGTTCCACGTCGCCCGCACTGAGACGCAGGTTGACGCCGATGCCACGCTGACCACCGACGTCGGGACGTTCAGGACCCTCGCGTTCGGTGGACGTCCGCTGGAAGAGCCCGGGAACTCCGGCGAGCTCCGACTGGAGGGCGACGGCCGTCTCGCCGCGCAGTTCCTGACCTGCTTCCCCCGCCCCTTGGCCACCCCCTGACCGTGTTCCGCTTTCCTCGAACGTGTGTTCGGGCTAGTGTGTCGTCCCGTGCTGATCGATGAACCCGTCTCCGCGGAGACCACGCCCACGGGCCGACCTTCCCGGATCACCGGGCCGCGTGGCTGCTACCGGGTGCGCCGCGTGCTCGAGGAGTGGCAGGCGCCCGGCCAGGCGAGGTTCTACCGCCTCCAGGTAGCCACGCCGGACGGTCCCGCGATCGCCGAGGTCATCGGCCCGGTCAACGGACCATGGACCCTCCGCCGAGTCTGGCGCTGACCGGCGTCACTCGCGGACCCGCAGGACGAGGCGGTCCGAGAATCCCCCTCGTTCGGCCGCCTTGGCCGAACGCCGCTCCTCCAGTTCGCCGGGCGTGATTCCGTGAAGTGCCGCAAGGGCGTGAACGACCTCCAAGAGATCGGCGAGCTCGGCGGGATCCCCACTCGCGACATACTCCCCGGCCTCCTCGTAGAGCTTGGCGCGCAGCAACGGGCCATGCTCATGCGGGCCTGCGACGCGGATCTCCGGCGGCCTCCCTGCCGCTCGCATGATCTCGGGGATGCGATCCCGGACCAGCTTCTCGGTCCGCCCGCCCGCCTCCGAGGCCGAATGCTCCGTCGCGCCGTGCCGCCGGTCCAGAGACTGGATCCACTTCACCGCGACCGCCGCCGTCTGGACCAGTTCCGTCCGCAGGGCGCCGGGATCGGATTCGGCGAGGGCCTCGAAGAACTCCTCCGCCAGGATGTGCCGCCACGTCAGCCTCCCGCGTGACCAGGCGGCGGCGCATTCGCGTTTGGCCTGTTTGGCACGCTCGGTGAACTCCGGCCCGCTCCCATCGGGGAACTCCTGGACACCCCACATCCGGTCTTGGGCATCGCGCTCGGCCGCGACGTCCTCCAGCACCTTCGCCAGCGCCCCGGGCACTCGATCGCTCTCCATGGGCCCCGACGCTACTGCGGCCACAGCCCGAGGTCCGGCACGAGCGCGGCACCTGCGCGTAGCAGTCCGGACCCCCGGGCGACTGGCGTGCGAGCCGTGACGTGTGGCCGCTGACGGGCGGCGGCCCGGGTCTGGTCAGGGGCGTGTGGTGTGGTCGGGGTCGCAGCTGAGCAGTTCGTGGAGGATGGGCGGGAGTTCGTCCCAGAGCCATTCGTTGAGGGTGCCGGGGAAGTCGGCCGGCGGGCGGATGCCCAGGCGGTCGTGCGCTACCTCCGTCAGGCGTACCGGGATGGGGCCGTCGTCCCACATCGGGTCGCTGTGTCCCCAGAAGGCGGAGAAGTCGGGGCTCGTCAGCGTCAGCTCGGTGGGCAGGGTGTGCTCGCCCGGGTGCCTGCCCAGCGGCAGTAGCCGTTGCGCGGTCGTGCGGAGGACGTTGAGCGCGGCCAGGTCGTGCGGGCAGGCGACGTCGGTGATCTCCAGTTCCGGCAGCCCGAACCGGCGCAGGCCGCGGGTGGTGAGGTGGACGCAGGCGCAGCCGTCGATGGCGTCCTCGTCCGCCGGGCATCTGCCGGAGTCCGGAGAGGAGGGCAGTGCGGCGCCGATCCAGTGGTCGGCGAGGACGAACTCGTCGAAGCGTCCGAAGGGGACGACGGGCAGGGCCTGGTTCGAGGCGAGGTCGACGGGCACGCCGCACAGCGCTTCGGCGATCGCCTTGGCGGTCGCGCGCGCGAGGTGCGGCCCCGAAGGGAGTTCGCCGACCGGCAGGACGGATGTGACGCCGATGTGCCGGGTGGCCTGCCGGGCCCGCTCCGCGTCCTCGTGGTCGGCGCCGGTCACCTCGCTCAGGTCCCAGGGCGAGTCCGCGGCCCTATGGCAGGCCGTGACGAGGCCGGGCGTCCCGATGCGCAGGGTCACCGCTGCCGCGAACGGGCCGGGGAGCCGTTGCAGGATCGCCTTCGTCAGGTCGCCGGGGTCTCTGTCGGCGGCGACGACGAAGCCGGCGGTCGTCTCGCCGGGAACCGTGATGGTGACGGGCATTGCAGCCTCCTCGGGCCCTCGGAAGGGTTGGTGCCGTTCAGCATCCAGGAGGCGGCACGGGAAAATAAGTAGAACTGAATTCTGTGGATAAAGGGGGCCGAAAAGGCGGTGAATGTCGCGTTTATGGGTGATCAGAAGGCGCAGGGGACGGAGGTGATCCCGTTGATGAAACTGGTGCGCTGCCGGACCGGCGCCGACGTGGCATGGAGATCCGGAAGACGCGTGTACAGCTCGCGGAGCAGTACCGTCACCTCGCGCCGGGCGAGGTGGGCGCCGAGGCAGAAATGCGGGCCGGGAGCACCGAAACCGACGTGCGGATTGGGGGAGCGCGTGATGTCGAACGTGTACGGATCGTTGAAGACGCTTTCGTCCCGGTTGGCCGAGTTGTAGTAGAGGATCACCCGGTCGCCGGACCGGTAGACGTGGCCCTGGAGTTCGTAGTCGCGAGTCAGGGTTCGGCGCATCCACGTCACAGGCGTGGCGTAGCGGACGGTCTCCTCGACGGCGCCCGGTAGCCGTCCCTCCAAGTCCGCCTGGAGCAGGCCCCGCTGGCCGGGGTGTTCGGTGAGCAGGACGAGCGCATGCGACAGAGCGTTGCGCGTCGTCTCGTTGCCGGCCACGACGAGCAGCGAGAAGAAGCGGCCCAGTTCGCGGTCATCGAGGGCTTCGCCGTCCACGTTCGCGTGCGTCAGCGCGGTGACGAGGTCGTCGGCGGGCCTGTCACGGCGCACACGGCTGAGGTCGGCCATGAGGGCGTGCAGGTAGGAGAACTTCTCGGCGAGGACCGTCGGCCGATCCCTGCCGTCCGGGCTGACGTAGTCCGGGTCGCCGACGGCCAGGATGAGGTTCGTGGCGTCGATCACCTCGTCGTGCGCCGAGTCCGGGATGCCCATCATGGAGCAGATGATCTGGAGGGGCATCGGCATGGCGGCGTGCCGGACGAAGTCGCACGGTCCCCGCTCGGCCAGGTCGTCCACGATGCGGCGCGCCAGGACGGCCACGTCGCCCGCGACCCGTTCGACGAGGCGCGGGGTGAAGGAGCGGGAGACGATCCGCCGGAGCCTGGCATGCCGCGGATCGTCGATACTGATCATGGAGCCGGTGTAGTCGATGATCTGGGGCGGCGGGTCGACGGGGCTGACGGCGGTGGGCTCGGAACTGAACACCTCGGGGTTGCGGCTCGCCTCGGCGACCTCGTCGTAACGGGTTAGAGCGTAGAACCCGGGTTCGCCTGGCAAGGGGCAGAAGACCCGTTCCCCCGCGCCCCGGAGCGCGGCGAACAAATCGTCTCGCTCGGCTTGCGGCTTGGCCCAGAACTCCAGGCTCGACAGGTCCTTCTCGACAAGGGAGGGCATGGGTGGGAGCCGCCTTCCATCGGGAATCGCCGTCGCCAGGCTAACCCGGCGGCCGGTGAAACGCGATGAATGGCGGGCGGGCGCGGAAACCCGCCCGCTGTGCGCGGAGCCGTTCGAACGGCGCGTCCCAGGAAGGAAGGCGTGAAACGGCGCCCGTCAGCGGGCGGACGGTTCCACATAGTGGCGCTCGCCCGGCCCCACATAAACCTGGCGCGGACGACCGATTTTGGTCGACGAGTCGTCCAGCATCTCGCGCCACTGGGCGATCCAGCCCGGCAGGCGGCCCAGCGCGAACAGGACGGTGAACATGTTGGCCGGGAAGCCCATCGCCTTGTAGATGACGCCGGTGTAGAAGTCCACGTTCGGGTAGAGCTTCCGCTCGACGAAGTAGTCGTCGCTCAGCGCGACCTCTTCGAGGCGCATGGCGAGGTCGAGCAGCGGGTCGGACTTGCCGAGCGCGTCGAGGACCTTGCCCGTCGCCTTCTTCACGACCGCGGCGCGCGGGTCGTAGTTGCGGTACACCCGGTGCCCGAAGCCCATCAGCTTGACGCCGGGCTCCTTGTTCTTGACGCGGCGTACGAACGACTCGATGTCGTTGCCGTCCTTGTGGATTCCTTCCAGCATCTCCAGGACGGCCTGGTTGGCGCCGCCGTGCAGCGGGCCGAACAGGGCGTCGACCCCCGCCGATACCGACGAGAACAGGTTCGCCTGGCTGGACCCCACAAGACGCACCGTCGAGGTGGAACAGTTCTGCTCGTGGTCGGCGTGCAGGATGAACAGCATGTCCAGCACGCGCATGATCTCGGGGTCGATCTCGTACGGCTGCGTCGGCAGGCCGAACGTCATGCGCAGGAAGTTCTCCACGTACCCGAGGGAGTTGTCGGGGTAGAGCAGCGGCTGACCGTTGGAGGTCTTGTACGCGTACGCCGCGATGGTGGGCAGCTTGGCTATGAGCCGGATGCTGGACTGGTCGACCTGCTCGGGATCGAAGGGGTCGAGGCTGTCCTGGTAGAAGGTCGACAGGGCGCTGACGGCCGACGACAGCACCGCCATCGGGTGCGCCTTGCGCGGGAACGCGGAGAAGAACGCACGGAACTTCTCGTCCAGCAGCGTGTGGTTGCGGACGTTGTCGGTGAACTCGGCCAGCCGGTCGGGTGGCGGGAGCTCGCCATAGATCAGCAGGTAGGCGACCTCGAGGAAGGACGATTTCTCCGCCAGCTCCTCGATCGGGTACCCGCGGTAGCGCAGGATGCCCGCCTCACCGTCGATGTAGGTGATCGCCGACGTGGTGGACGCGGTGTTGGTGAAGCCGGGATCGAGCGTGACATGGCCCGTCTCCTTGAGGAGGCTGCCCACGCCGAGGCCCGAGGGGCCCTCCGTCGACTCGGTCACCTCAAGTGGCATCCGGCCGCCCGCGTGGCCAAGCTCGAAATCCGACATGCTCGCTCACTCCCAACTGCGTCCACACCTGCGTAGACGTTCCGATCGTCCCGTTCTTCATCGTATCCACGTGATCACACGCGCCAATCCGTGCCCTCCGCGTTGACGTGGACCGGCGCGAGTGTTCCGGTGGGTTCATGACCGATCACAGCACCGCCCCGCCCGACACCGGGGGCGCCGCCGAACTCGCCGCGCGCGCTCGCCGGGACATCGTGGACGCGGCGACCGCGAACCGTTTCATCGATGTGCTCGAATCAGGCGAGATGCCCAGGGAACGCCTGGTCTGGCTTGCGGGGGAGGAGTACCGGATCGTCGGAAGCGATCGGCGGAGTTTCGCCCTGCTGGCTGCGCGCTTTCCCGAATCGCCCGCCGGTGAGCTCTTTCTCGGCCTCGCGCAGGGGGAGGGGCAGGCGCTGAAACTCCTCGGCGACTTCGCCGCCGCGCTCGGTGAGAGTGAGAAGTATCTCAGGGCGTATGAGCCGAAGCCGTTCGCCCAGGCCTATCCGGCCTACCTCGCGCAGAGGGCGGCCTTCGGGACGGCCGCTGAGGTCGCCCTGGCGATGCTGGCCAATCTGGAGGAGTGGGGCGAGTACTGCTCGCGAACCGCGCAGGCGCTCCGCACGCACTACGGCTTCAGCGAGGAGTCCGTTGGGTTCTTCGCCTTCTTCGCCGAATCGCCGCCCGGTTTCGAGGAACAAGCCCTGGCGGTCATCGCCTCCGGCCTCGAATCCGGGGACGATCCCGAGGAGGCCGTGCGTGCCGCCCGCCTTCTGCATGCGTACGAGACCGCCTTCTGGGACGCGCTCGCCGAGGATCTGCCCTGAGCCCATGGGATCGCAGCCACGCGGCAGGCGGGCCCACGGGGTGGTCTCATGGGGGCGGCTGCCGGAGGGTCGGAAGCTCGGCCGTGATCTCGACCAGCGTCCGGTCCTGGACGCTGATCAACTGCTCGACATCGACCGGCGGCCACTCCTCGCCGTAGTGCGCGTCCAGCAGCGTTGACAGGGCGACGAGGACATGCTCCGGCGTGGGCCGTTCCTTGGGGTCCTTGACGAGGCACCGTGCCACCAGCCCGCGCATGGGGGCGGGCAACAGGGTCAGGTCTGGTTCGCCGTAGACGATGCGTCCGCGCACCTTGCGGTCGGTCCCGAACGGCGCCGCGCCGGTTGCCGCGAACACGAGGGTCGAGGCGAGGGAGAACACGTCGCTCTCCGGATGGACCGGATCCCCGAGCGCCTGCTCCGGCGACATGTACGCGGGCGTTCCCAGGATCTCCGTACGCGACAGGGGCAGGGCGTCCAGCGGCCGCGCGATGCCGAAATCGATCACTCTCGGCCCGTCCGAGGCGAGCAGGACGTTCGACGGCTTGAGGTCCCTGTGGACGATCCCCGCCCGATGGATCGCGATCAGCGCCTCGGCGAGCCCGGCGCCCAGCCGGCATGCGGTCCGCTCCCGGAGCGGCCCCTTCTCCTGGACGACCTTGGAAAGACTGACACCGCGGATGTACTGCGTCGCCAGCCACGGCTGGTCCGCGTCCGGATCTGCATCGACGACGGGCGCGGTGTAGAAGCCGCTGACCGACTGCGCGGACGTCACCTCGCGGCGGAACCTCGCCCTCCACCTGGGATCGCCCAGCAACTCCGGCCGGATGACCTTCACGGCGACCAGCCGTCTGCTCTGCGACGCCCCGAGGAACACCTCGCCCATTCCGCCGGCCCCGAGCCGGGCGACCACGCGGTACGGGCCGATCATCTGGGGAAGGTCTGACTGCATGGGCAACGGGATCCGATCATGGTGGGCGCGCTCAATCGTGCCACGATCCGGGTGTTCCGTCCGACCGGGAGCGCATCACGTCCAGGGGAGCGCGCTCCGTTCGGCCCAGTAGCCGTCCGCCGGAACGCTCAAGCCGGACAGCACCTCCAATTCGTCCTCACTGAGGTCGACCTCCTTCACAACCAGGTTGGCCTCCAGTTGCGCCGGACTGACCGCACCCATCAGGACGGTGTCCGCCCATGGCCGGCTGAGGGCCGCCGCAAGGGCCAGCGCGTCCGGCCCTACACCTTTCTCGGACGCGAGTGTGGACGCGGCCATGGGCGGCCGCACCGCGAGCTTCCCGTTGGCCAGTACTTCCTTGAGCAGCACATGCAGCCCGGCGTCCCGCGCCTCCCGCAGAGCCTCCCCGGCGGAGGTCTCCAGAATGTTCCACGTCGATTGGACGGTCCTGAAGAGCCGTCGTCCGGACACCTCCAGTTCCAACGCCCGGCGAATCGTGTCGGCCTGCCGTGGGCCGGACGTAGAGAAGCCCACGCGGACGCCGTCGGCGGCCGCTTCCGCAAGGGCTTCCTGTAGCCGGACGTCCTGGAACAGGGGACTCTCTTCAGTCAGCGAGTGCACCTGATAGACCGAGAGATGTCCGTTGAGAAAGCCGAGGGACTCCGCATACTGGGTCCGGTAGCGGTCCAGACCATGCTCCTTGATCTCGTGCACAGGCGCATCGATCTTCCAGTCACCGACGTAGGTGTATCCCCATTTGCTCGATACCGTCACACCTTCCGGGTCGCGCGCGGTGAGCCAGCCGCCGAGGAACTCCTCCGACCGGCCGTACGACCGCGCCGCGTCCATCCACCGGACGCCGGCCGCATAGGCCGCGTCGAGGACGTCCCACGTCGCCTGGCGCATCTCCTCGACGCTGCGGTCGGGCGGCAACTCGTCGGCCCGGCCCACGTTGATGTATGCGGGCCGCCCAAGCGCAGCAAGCCCGATCCCCAGCCGCTGTATCGAGTTCATTCCTTCAGCCTGGCATGCCCCGCCTCACCTCCGAGACGACCATCTGCCTGAAGTGACCAATAGGTCCGAAAATTCCGCGGGTTTTCCACAGAACAGCGTTCTGGTATTAACGGCGCGGTCTATCCGAGAGGCTTGTCGCGTCAACGTCCGAACCTGGAAAGAAGGGCATGGAAATGCCTGTGCAGATCACCCGTGGCCAGTACGGAGCCCACCAGTTCGCCGGCCTTCTCGGGCTCGCCCGATGGCAGATGCGCGTCGGCCTGGAGTACGGAATGCTGCCCGGACCCGACCTCGACGGAGAACGATGGTCGGCGAGGCTCGCCGGGGAGGCCGAGGGGCGCGGCGAGCAGGTCATCGCCAGATTCGGCGACGAACCGCCGGTCGGATCCACCAGGGCGGCCGCGAGGCTGGCCGCGCGTGTGGGACTCGACGTCGAGCGGCGGGACGTCGAGGTCCTGGTCGCTCAAGGAGACCTCAACGTCATCAGCAGCTTCCGCGGGCACCCGGTCTACCTCCTGCGCGACCTGGACCGGCTCGACCCGGGCTCCGTCCGAGCGGTCGTCTCCGCCCGGAAGGGCCCGCTCATCGACACCGTCGACCCCGGTGGCGCCGCGACGATCCTCAACTGGCCGCGCAGGACGTTCGACCGGATCGCCGGTGAACGCGAACTCGCCACGGACCGGCTCGGCCGGTACGCGCTCGCCGACGTCCAGGCACTCCGAGCGGACGAAGCCCTGGTGCGGCAGGTCGCAGAAGAGAAACGCGACATGGCCCTGACCAAGACCCGGCGCTCCGAGGCCAGGATCGAGGACGTCATGCGCGGCTGGCTTCTCCGCTGCTCCGCCTACCTGGATCGCGACGCCGACATGCCGCCGGACATCACGCCCCTGAGCCGAGCGGTCCGCGCCCTCATCGCCGTCAGGGCCGAAATCGCCAGACAGGAACAGACGCCGTCCTAGACCGAGTCCCTCACAGTGCCCGCGCCACGCCGGAGACAAACCCGGTCAGCCACGGGTCGCCCCCGCCGACGCGCCCACCGCGAACACCCCTCGGCCGCCCGCCACACCCCCTTGCACACGCATGAAACCACTGACCCGGCACCTCGGCTCCCGTGCCTGACCTGCCGAAACGCAACACGCCCTGGCAGACGGCCCAGATCGTTGATGGGATATTGCTGAACCGGGCGCGGGCATGGCGAAGGGCGCCCGTGATCAGTGTGTGAAGACAGACCTGGACGCCCTTTTGATCGCACTCCATGTCCATCTCGATGACCACGTCCTGCCATCGCGGGCGACGCCTGTGCGCCGGGGCCGGCCCCGGCTGCTGACCGATGCCGAGTTGGTCTGCCTGGGAGGCCAGCGAACCGGTTCGCCACAGTTCGCAGCAAGCCGGCAGGCATCGGCGTTCCCTGGTATCCGGCTCGCCCACACCGCCGACAGCCACCAGAGCACCCACCCGGTGTTACGGCTGCATCAAGACCGATCGCCCCCGCTACCCCAGCGGCGCCCCCGCTACCCCAGCGGCCTTGTCCGACGCCCGCTGGGAACTGATCGGGCCGACCCTGACCGCCTAGTACTCCAGCCGCATTTGGAGATCTCGGTCTGATGGAGGCCGGGACGTGAGACGGCCACCGCTGTGATCGTGTGGGTGTGTTGAGACCA
>NZ_JBEZGN010000050.1:0-56587 GCF_040650055.1 Spirillospora sp. NPDC048819
GCGGCACGGGGCGGCCCGGCCAAACAACAACCGGACCGATAAAGGCACTGGCTTTTAACACGCTGTTGAGTTCTCAAGAAACGGACACCCACCGTGCTGGACCCGCTTTCGCGTGTCCCGCCCCGGGGCGACTCGCCTTACTTTACCGGATCCGGGCCGCCTGTCAATTTCAGGCCATTTTCCGATAACGCCCTTCCGCTGCCGCTTGCGCGGCGCCTTCCGGGCGGTGCAGCTATTTCATCAGATCCGGCGCGATTGTCAAAATCGACCTTTTCCAACCCACCACAGGAGGCCGGGCACGGCGATGCCGTGTCGGCTGGTTCAGTAGTGGTTTCCCCGGAGTCGGCCGGCCGCCGTGCGGGCGTCCTGCATCCGTGTGGGGACGAGGGGTTAACTTACGGGTTCGGGGCGGCCACGTCAACTCGGAGGGGTCGCGGACCCCACATCGAGACGAACGTGCCGTCTAGGCGGGAACCCACCGGGACTGGTAACCATCTATCTTCTTGGATTACCCAGCCCATATGCACGGAGGTACGACCATGGCCTACCCGCCCGCTCCCCCGCCGCCGAACCCCTACGGCGCCGGCAGCCCGCCCCCGAACCACCTGGTGTGGGCGATCCTCTCGACGATCTTCTGCTGCCTGCCCGCCGGGGTCGTGTCCATCGTCTTCGCCGCGCAGGTCAACTCCAAGTGGCAGGCCGGAGACCAGGCCGGGGCCCAGAAGGCGTCCGGCAACGCGAAGACCTGGGCCATCGTGGCCGCGGTCGTCGGTGTCATCGGCGGCATCATCTCCTTCATCATCCAGTTGTCCCTCGCGAGTTGACGGCTCCCGAGTCATGACGCACGAGCGCCGGTCCGCCCTGGTTCTGCCGGGCGGGCCCCCCACCGGGCGGCGGGGCGGCCACAGCGGCCGTTCCGCGGCCGCGGTGGCGGTCCGGCTGCTCCGGCCGGGCGGTGTCCTGGTCCTCACCGCCGCGGTCGTCTCCTACATCGCCGCGGTCGATCCGAATGAGGAAGGTCACTATCCGACCTGCCCGTTCCTGTCGCTGACCGGCTTGCAGTGCCCGGGCTGCGGAGCGATGCGGACCATTCACGCCCTCGCGCACGGTCGCGTCGATGATGCGCTGGGGCTGAACGTCTTCGCTGTGGCGATGGTCCCGGTACTGGCGTTCTTCTGGTTCCGGTGGGCGAGGGCCCTGGTTCGGGACCGTCCCACCCGCACGAAGGCGGCTCACCCCGCGTTCATCTGGGCGTTCTTCGGAGCGGTCCTCCTCTTCTGGCTGGTGCGGAACCTGCCGTTCGGTTCCTTCCTCGCAGCCTGACCCCGGCCGCCGGGGACCGCACCGGGCCCCCTTACGCTCTGGCGGGTGAAACGCGGAAACTTCCTGGTGACACTCCCGCCCCCTGTGCGCATCGACGTCGTCCCGCCTGTGAGCGGGTACCTTCCCGGAGGCCGCTGATGAGCGGACGTGCCCTGGTTCTCGGTGGTGGCGGTGTCGCGGGCATCGCCTGGCTGACGGGCGTCATCGCCGGGCTCGCCCAGGACGGGGCGGACGTGACCGGCGCCGATCTGCTGGTCGGGACGTCGGCGGGCGCCGCGGTGGGCGCGCAGCTCGGGAGCGGCCTGCCGGTCGCGGAACTGCTGGCGCGGCAGGTGGATCCCGAGCTGCAGAACCGCGAGCTGGTTCCGTCCGGCGGCGTGACCGTCGCCGAGTTCGCGGAGATCTGGATGCGGCTCGCGGAGGAGAACGACGATCCCGTCATGATCCGGCGGGCGCTCGGTGCCAGGGCGCTGGCCGCCGACACCGTCGCGGAGGCCGAGCGGCGGGCGGTGATCGAGGGGCGGCTGCCCCGTCACGAGTGGCCGTCACGGGCGCTGAAGGTGACGGCGGTGAACGCCCTGACCGGTGATCTCCGCGTCTTCGACCGCGACTCGGGGGTCGGGCTCGTCGACGCGGTCGCGGCGAGCTGCGCCGTCCCGATGATCTGGCCGGCGGTGACGATCGACGCCGTCCGGTACGTGGACGGCGGCGTGCGGTCGCTGACCAACGCCGACCTCGCCGCCGGCCACGAGCGTGTGCTGGTCATCGCGCCGATGGAGGACCCGGGGCTTGACGCGGACATCGCCGCGGTGAACGACGAGGGCGGACGCGTCGAGGTGATCAGTCCGGACGAGGCGTCCCTGGAGGCGTTCGGCACCGACCCGCTGTCCCCGTCCACGCGTACACCGGCGGCGCTCGCGGGCGTCGCGCAGGGCCGTGCCCTGGCCGCGGGCATCGCCCGGTTCTGGGGCCGGGGCGGGCCGGACGGCTCTTAGGCCCGCCGCGTCAGGACGGGTCGGTGAAGGCGGGCGGGCGCTTCTCGAAGTAGGCGCGGACGGCCTCGACCTGGTTGGGGGCGCCGCGCAGTGCGCCGAGCGTCCGCGACTCTTCGAGGAACTGGCCGGCCAGGTCGACGTCCGCCGCGCGGTTGAGCAGGCGTTTCGCGCCGCGGACGGCGTCGGGGCTGTGGCCGGCGATCTCCCGGGCGAGTTCGGTCGCGGCGGCGTGCGGGTCGGCGGCCGTGCGGGTGGCGAGGCCGATGCGGGCGGCCTCCTCGCCGCTGATCGTGCGGCCGGTGAAGGTGAGTTCCTTCGCGACGTCCTCACCGACGAGGCGGATCAGGGCGGCGGTTCCCGTCATGTCGGGCACCAGGCCCCAGCGGATCTCCAGGACCGACAGTTTCGCGTCGGGGGCGACGATGCGGATGTCGGCACCGAGCGCGATCTGCAGGCCGCCGCCGAGGGCGTGGCCGTGGACGGCGGCGATGACGGGCTGCGGCATCTCCCGCCAGGCGTGCACCGCCTGCTGGCCGAGGTTGGTGATGCGTCCCGGCTCGCGGGCGGTGATGTCCTGCGCCAGCCGGCGGAACCGGTCGGCGCCCTCGTCGCGGGCGGAGTCACCGGCCATGGCGGCGAAGTTGGCGAAGTCGAGCCCGGCGCAGAACGCGCGGCCCTCGCCGGACAGGACCACGGACCGGACGGACGGGTCCGCGCCGACCGTCTCCCCGGCCTCGGCGAGCGCCTCGAACGTGGCCATGTCGAGGGCGTTCAGCTTGTCGGGGCGGTTGAGCCGCACGTCGGCGACTCCCTCGTGGACGTTCACGGTCACGCGGTCGGTCATGCCGGAATCCTCATCTGTCGGCGATCGTCTCATCGTCTCAGGGTGACGATTCCATGCGCCGCCGCAGCCAGTCGAGGGCGGCGTCGCCCTGGGCCTTCTGAAACGCGCGGAGGGTGGGCAGGCCCGGGGGCGGCGGCTGCCTGCCCGACCGGACGAAATATCCCGCCAGCGCGGCGAGAACGGACGTCACCGCGGCGTCATCGGCGTGCCGGGCGACGGGATGGGCGGCGAAGACGCCGGCGGGCGGAGGGCCGCCCTGCATGCGGATGCTCGGGAGCGTCGTGACCAGGTCGAACCACGGCGCCGCGAGGCAGGCCCACGGCCAGTCGACGACGACGACCCGGTCGGCGGTGAGGAGGAGGTTGTCGGCGCGGAGGTCGGCGTGGGCGAGTGCCGGGCCAGCGGACGCCTCTTCCCAGGCGTCCTCCAGGGCGGCCAGCCGGGTGAGGTTGCGGCGGACCCACGGGTCGAGGCCGGTGAGGTCCTCGCCGGCGGTCAGGAGCCGCCACCCCCGGAACACGGCGCCGAACCGTTCGGCGGCGGTGGGCGCGTCGATGGGCGCCGGGGTCATGGCGGACGCGAGTTCGCCGAGCGCGCCCAGGACACGGTCGAGTTCGGCGGCGTCCCAGGGTTCGCGTGGGTGGCGGCCGTCGACGTCTTCGAAGACGAGGGTCACCCAGCCGTCCCGGTCGAAGGAGCCGAGCAGCCGGGGCACCGGCGCGGACGCGGGCAGGGCGGCGGAGATGCGGGCTTCGGCGCGATGCAGGGCGGAGGTGTCCGGGTTGGGTTCGGGGCCTGCGATTTTGACGAACGCGCGCCTTCCGTCGTCCAGCCGTAGGCGTGCGGCGACGCCGGGGGAGAAACCGCCGGGCTGGGTTGCGGCGTCGATGACGCGGGCGCCGAGCAGCCCTTCTACGTCTGCGCGGACATGCGCGGGTGTTCCTTCCCAGGGAAGGCGTCCGTGCGGTGCGGCGTCCATTCACGCATTCTCGTGGGCCGCGGTCAGGTGACGGGAACGATTTTCGCGCCGGTGAGCCGCCCGTCCTGGATGTCCAGGAGGCCGAGGGTGCCGTGGGGCTGGCGGCGGCGGTCGGTGGGCGATCCCGGGTTGAAAATGCGGATGCCGTCGCCGGTCTCGTCCAGCGGGATGTGCGAATGCCCGAAGACGACGAGGTCGGCCGCTGGGAACCAGCGGCGCATCCGGGCGGTCCGGCCCCGGGCCTGGCCGCTGTCGTGGACCATGGCGACCGCGAGGCCGCCGAGGTCGAGTTCGAGGCGTTCGGGGGCGCCCCACGCGGCGACGTCCGGTCCGTCGTTGTTGCCGAGGACGGCGTGGACGGGCGCGTACTCGGCCAGCTCGTCGAGGACGGAGGCGGTGCACACGTCGCCGGCGTGCAGGATCACGTCGGCGTCCCGCAGGTGCGCGGCCACCCGCGGCGGGCACGCCTTCCAGCGCCGGGGCGCGTGGGTGTCGGAGATGGCCACCGCTCTCACGCCTCCCATTGTCCCGCATGTGCCGGGCGGGCGGCTTCGCGGGCCGTCATCCGGGCGGCCGGACGCGGCTGAGCTTGTCCGGGTTGAGGACGCCGTAGATCGCGTGGATCAGGCCGTCCCGGATGTCGAACACGGCGAGCTGCCCGTGCCCGTCGATGCGCGTCCACACGGCGGGGCCGCCGTTGGCCTCGACGATCTCGGTCGCGCCGAGCCCGTAGCGGGACGCGAGGCCCGCGATGAACGCCGCGACGCGCGCGGGGCCCTCGACGGGGTACAGCGCAGCGCGGGTGCGGCCGCCGCCGTCGTTCCAGGCGACGACGTCGTCGGCGAGCAGTTCGGTGAGGGCGCCGAGGTCGCCGCCGCGCGCGGCGTCCAGGAACCGTCCGAGCAGCTCGGTGTGGTCGGCGGCGGCCGGGCGGAACCTGTCGCGGCCCTCCGCGAGGCGTGCGGCGGCCCGGTGGTGGTGCTGGCGGCACGTCGCGGCGGGGACGCCGAGGACGCCCGCGATCTGCTCGTAGGGCAGCTCGAACGCCTCGCGCAGGACGAACACGGCGCGTTCGGGCGGCGACAGCCGCTCCATCATGTGCAGGGTCGCGTAGGCGAGGGTGTCGGTCATCTCTGCGGTCTCCAGCGGCCCGAACGCGCCGGCGGGGACGGGTTCGGGCAGCCACGGCCCGGTGTAGGCCTCGCGGGTGACGCGGGCGGAGCGGAGCTGGTCGAGGGCGAGCCGCGACACGATCGTGACGAGGAAGGCGCGCGGGTCCCTGATGCCGGCGGCGCCGGTCCGGGTCCAGCGCAGGTAGGCCTCCTGGACGACGTCCTCGGCGTCCCACATGCTGCCGAGCAGGCGGTAGGCGAGGCCGAGGAGCAGCGGCCGGTGCCTCTCGAAGATCGCGGGCTCCTCGGCGGCCCCGGTCGTCGGGTCCATGGGGCGATCATGCCGCGCGGGCGGGGTCGCCGCCCGCCGGGCCGGGGCCCGCCGCGAGGCCGTCCGCCCAGGACGCGTGCCTGGGTCGCCAGTCGAGGCGGAGGCGGGCGCGGGCGTTGCGGGCGCCGCGCAGCCCGTTCATGTACGCGACGCCCCAGCCCCCGACGGCGAGCCGGGCGAGGGCCGCGGGGACGCGCTTGGGCGCGGGCGCGTCGATCGCCTGCGCGAACGCGGGCAGGAACTCGGCCATGGTGACGGGCGTGTCGTCCACGACGTTCAGGACGCCGGTCAGTTCCTTGTCGAGCGCGGCGACGAGGGCGGTCGCGGCGTCGTCGGCGTGGGTGAACGACAGGGTCGAGTTGCCTCCGCCGACCACGGGGACCTTGCCGGCGCGGACCCGGCCGGTGAACGCCCCGTCCCCGGCGAAGGCGGAGCCCGGCCCGTACAGGTGGCCGAACCGCAGGACCAGTCCCCCGGCCTCGGCGGTCAGCCGTTCGAGTTCGATGAGGGCGGCGAGGACGGGGGCGAACTGCCCGGGCGTCCGGTCGGTCCAGAGGGGGGCGTCCTCGTCGGCCAGGCCGTCGCCCGGCTGGTAGGCGTAGGCGAGTCCCTCCGCGAGGACGCGGGTGACGCCGGCCTGCGCGGCCGCGTCGTACAGGTTGCGGGCGCCCTCGGTGCGGAGCCGGTTGGTGGCGGCGAAGTCGCGGGCCAGGCGTCTCGGGTCGGGTGCGGCGGGGATCGCGGTGAGCAGGTTGACGACGGCGTCCGGCGCGGCGTCCGCGACGGCGCGGGCGAGCGCGTCCCGGTCGAGCGCGTCGGCGGTCACGGTGCGCCCGGCGGCCGGGCGCCGGGTGCGGGCCAGCCCGGTCACCTCGTGCCCGACGGCCTCCAGCAGCGGGACGAGCCGGCGCCCGATGACCCCGGTGGACCCGGCGACGAGAACTCGCATGACGACCTCCCCTGATGCGCCCCGGCCGCGTCGCCGGGACATGACGGTTTCTGCATCAGGACGGGCCAGGGCCGCCGGTCGTGACGTACCCGGACGTGATTCAGGCCACATCCCCGGCGCGAGGCCGGGTGATTTTGCCACGCGGGGATCCGGACACCGGTGGGAAACAACTGTAAGCAAGCTGTCATTACCGTGCGCTGACCTGCGGAGTTACGCTCGAACTCCTCGCGTTCGCCCAGGAGGATTCCGGCCGTACGCCCCCGGTCGTTCCGACGCGGCGACCCAGCATCGCGAGGGCAGAGGGGCGGCCGGGCCCCGAGGAGGATGACCACTCCCTTGCACCGGCCCCGGGGCCCGGCCGTCTTTCCCGTTCCTCCGCGGTTTACGAGGTCAGGTAGAGCTTGCGGTCGAAGACGCCTGAGCCGGGGGTGGTCTCGCCGCGGGCGGTGGCGGCGCCGCTGCCGGTGCCGTTGGACGGGCACAGGCCGCTGCTTCCCGACTGCCGGACGAGCGTGATGTCGTCGGATGCGCCCTGCGCGTCGTCGAGGCCGGGGAGCGGGCGGTTCGGGTTGTCGCGGTTGTAGACGTCGAAGGCGAGCCCCGGGGTGCCGCCGGTCTGGAAGCCGTAGTAGCAGGTGACGGTGAAGCCGAGGATCTTGCCTTCGATCTTGAAGCTGAGGCCGGCGTTGATGGTCAGCGTGCCGTCGCGTCCGCCCGCGACCGGGTCGTAGGCGACCTGGCCGCTCTTGTCGGGCACTTCGCTCAGGTCGAGGTCGGTGGCGGGCGAGCTGAGCCCGTTGGAGGTCTCGCACGCGCCGATCGACGCCGCGGTCAGCTCGCCGGCGCCGGTGGACACGACGGTGCCCTCCAGCGTCGCGCTCTCACACGACCCGGTCACCTCCGAGCCCAGGAAGTCGACGGAGAAGGTGAGCGGCCCGACCGTGGAGACCTGCCAGTTTCCTGAGTAGGGCGCTCCGGTGGCGGTCTCCTCGCGGACGGTGGTGGTGGCGGCGGACGCGGTGCCCGCCGCCAGGGCCAGCGCGGCGGACGCGGCCACCATCGGAGCGGCGAGTCTGATGGGAGCTTTCACGGGGTCTCCTCCTCGGAGAGGCCTTTGTGCTTCCGGGTGCGGCACGCCCGCACACGGCCCCCTTCGCGCGGTGAGCGGGGAGCCATGACCGCGCGGAATACAACTTGTTTGTACCCGAGTGATCCAACAAAACAAAGACCCGACCAGAAATACGTTCATGTCTTATCGAATTCCGCTAAAACGGCGGAGAAGATCACTAAGTTGAACGTGAAATCACCCTGTGAAATCGGCCGTACGCGCTAAGAGAATGGCCCAGGGAATTGCGGGTCTCCGCGGCAGGTCAGGTGGCGGCGGATCTGTTGGCGAGGAAGCCGGCGACCTGCGGGGCGACGCGGTCGGCCCAGGCCCCGATGACGTCCTCGGCGTCCGCGAGCTGTGCTTCGAGCAGCGCCAGGCCGGGGGTCGGGACGTTCGCGCCCAGTTCGACGAGGAGCGGACGCAGATGCGTCTCCACGGCGAGGGAGTGCCTGGGGTCGCCCATCACCATGAGGGGCAGGGCGGCCGCCGACGCCAGCGAGCCCGCGCCGAAGCGGTCGAGGAACACCTTCAGCAGCCCGGTGTAGGTGGCCTTGTACGTCGGGGTCGCCACGATGAGGACGTCCGCGCCGCCGACGGTGTCGAGGGCGTGCTGCACACCGGGCGGCGGCACCGCGCTCAGCAGGTCGGGCGCCAGCACCGACAGGTCGACGGTCGCGGCGCCGGCGGTGACCCCGATCCGCTCGTCGATCGCCTCGGCGGCCTGGAGCGCCGCGCCGAGGGTGCGCGACTTCGGCCGCGGGTTGCCCGCGAGCACGACGGTGCTCACGCGCCCGCTCCCCCGGTCGTCGGCAGGCCCGCGGCCCGCCACGCCCGGAAGCCGCCGACGACGTCGGTGGCGCGGGTCAGGCCCAGGTCGTGCAGGGACGCCGCGGCGAGGCTGGAGGTGTAGCCCTCCGAGCAGAACACGATGACGCGCAGATCGTGGCCGGTGGCCACGGGGAGCCGGGAGGCGGAGACCGGGTCGAGGCGCCATTCGAGGACGTTGCGTTCCACGATCAGCGCGCCGGGCACCTCGCCCTCGTCCGCGCGCTGGGCCGCGGGCCGGATGTCGACCAGCAGCGCGCCGTCGCGCGTCTCGGCGTGGGCCTGGCCGGGGTGGAGGCGTTCCAGCCGGACGCGCGCGTCGGCGAGGATCTGATCGATCGTACGAGCCATGGGATCCAGCATGGCAGACGTCATTCCGCCGCGAGCTGCGCCTCGGCCGAGGCGAGGATCTCCTGGATGCGCAGGCCGTGCGCGGCGTCGAGCGTGCCGCCGGGCTCGCCGCGCACCGCACCGGCGAACTCCGCGACCATGGTCGCGAACGCGTCGTCGCCGAGTTCGGACCAGTCGAGCCGGGCGTGCCCGTTGCGCCCGTACACCTCGACGTGGGCGGGCGGCAGCTCCCCCGTCCCCGCCATCGAGACCGAGGCCTGGCTGACCGCGCCGCCCTCGTGCTCCAGCGTCAGCCCCAGCCAGCCGAGCGGGTCGCCGTGCGCGCGGACGCCGGCGACCCGGCCGAGCGAGGCGTCCAGCAGGTCGACGATGTGGGGGCCGAGGTCGAGCAGCGCGCCCTTCTCCAGCCGCCACGGCGTGGCGAACGGCCCGCCGCTCAGCACCGAGGAGACGAACGAGCCGTAGCCGCCGAACGGGTCGAGATCCCGGACCCGGCCGAGGAAGGCGCGGGCGGCGCGCGAGTAGCGCAGGGTGAAGACCATCTGGGAGACGACGCCCGCCTCGGCGATGGCGCCGGCCGCCCGGCGGGCGCCGTCGAGGTCCATGGCGAGGGGCTTTTCCAGCAGGACGGCCTTGCCCGCGCGGGCGGCCCGCGCGGCGAGGTCGGCCTGGACGTCCGGCGGGACGGAGAACGCCACGGCCTCGCAGGCGTCGAACAGCTCCTCGATCCGCCCGAACGAGGGCGCGCCGTGCCTGCCGGCCAGTTCCGCGGACGCCTCCGGCCGCCGGGCCCAGACCCCCGCGAGCCGGGTGGACGGCCCCGCCGCCAGCGTCGGAGCGTGCACCATCCCGGCCCAGGGCCCCGCCCCGACCAGCCCCACCGCCACAGAATCGCTCATGGGGCAAACCTAGACGATCTACCCGCGGGTCAGATCACGGAAGAAGTCCCTGATGTCGGCTACGAGCAGGCCGGGCTGCTCCATGGCGGCGAAGTGGCCGCCGCGGTCGAACTCCGTCCACCGGACGATCTTGTCGGTGCGCTCGGCCAGCGCGCGGACCGGCAGGGCCGCCTCGAAGGGGAACACGGCGACGCCCGTCGGGACCGGGGACGGCTCGCTCTCCCCCCAGGCGTGGGCGAACTCGTAGTAGAGCTGCGCCGACGAGCCCGCCGTGTTGGTCAGCCAGTAGAGGGTGACGTTGGTCAGGAGCGCGTCGCGGTCGACGCCGTTCTCGGTCCACTCGGAGAACTTCTCGGCGATCCACGCGAGCTGCCCGGCCGGGGAGTCGGCGAGCCCGTAGGCGAGGGTCTGCGGGCGGGTCGACTGGATCGCCATGTAGCCGCCCATCTCGGAGGTGAAGCGCTCCATCCCGGCCAGGCGCTCCCGGTCGGCCTCGTCCAGGCCCTCGGGGGAGCCGAAGGTGAGCAGGAAGTTGACGTGCACGCCGATCACCCGGTCGGGGGCGAGGCGGCCCAGCTCGCGGGACACGCCCGACCCCCAGTCGCCGCCCTGCGCGCCGTACCGGTCGTAGCCGAGGCGGTCCATCAGTTCGGCCCACGCCCCGGCGATGCGCGGCAGCGTCCAGCCTCCGCCGGCGAGCGGGGACGAGAACCCGTATCCCGGCAGCGACGGGATGACGAGGTGGAACGCGTCCGCGGGGTCGCCGCCGTGGGCGGCCGGGTCGGTCAGCGGGCCGATGACGTCGAGGAACTCGACGACCGAGCCGGGCCAGCCGTGCGTGAGGATCAGCGGCGTCGCGTCCGGCTCGGGCGAGCGGACGTGCAGGAAGTGGATCCGCTGCCCGTCGATCGCGGTGACGAACTGGGGGTGCTCGTTCAGCCGCGCCTCGTGCTCGCGCCAGTCGTAGCCGGCGGCCCAGTGGCCGGTCAGCTCGCGCACCCGGTCCTCGGGGACGCCGCGTTCGGCGCCGGTGCCGGGGACCTGGCCGGGGAGCCGGGTCCGGGTGAGCCGCTCGCGGAGATCGTCGAGGTCGGCCTGCGGAATCTCGATGCGGAAGGGACGGATGTCTTCGCTCATGGAAGAACCCTCTCTCCCAATGCGGCAAGATTCCTGCCGCGATCGCGGGAGAATGCGAGCATGCTGGAAACTTCGGCCCGCCTGCTGCGCCTTCTGTCGCTGCTGCAGACCCGCGCGGACTGGACGGGCGCCGAGCTCGCCGAACGCCTTCAGGTCAGCCCGAGGACCATCCGCTACGACATCGGCAAGCTGCGCGGCCTCGGCTACCCGGTGCACGCCGTGCCGGGGGCGGCGGGCGGGTACCGGCTCGGCGCGGGTGCCGCCCTGCCGCCGCTGCTGCTGGACGACGAGGAGGCCGTGGCCGTCGCCGTCAGCCTGCGCACGGCGGCCGGCGGCACGGTCGCGGGGATCGAGGAGACCTGCGTCCGGGCGCTGGCCAAGCTGGAGCAGGTTCTCCCGTCCCGGCTGCGGCGCCGCGTCTCCGCGCTGCACGGATACACGACCCCGCTGACGCCCGGAGGCCCCACGGTGGCGGCGGGCACCCTCGCCGCGATCGCCGCCGCCTGCCGCGACCACCGCCGGCTCAGGTTCGGCTACCGGCGCCATGACGGCACCGAGACCGTCCGCGAGGTCGAGCCCTACCGGCTGGTGCACACCGGCCGCCGCTGGTACCTGGTCGGATGGGACGTCTCCCGCGACGGCTGGCGCACCTTCCGCGTCGACCGGCTGACCCCGCGCACCCCGGAAGGGCCGCGTTTCACGCCGCGCGACGACCCGCCCGCCGACCTGGTTCCGCGCGGGGTGGACGCGGCGCTCGCCCGTCACCGGGCGCGCGTCACCGTCCACGCGCCGGCCGGGGAGATCGCGGAGCGCGTCCCGGCGTCCGTTCTCGTCGAGCCGGTGGACGAGGGCACGTGCGTGGTCCACGCCGGCGGCGACACCCCGTACCGGCTGGCGCTGAACCTGCTCATGCTCGACGCCGGCTTCGAGGTCGACGGGCCGCCCGAGCTGCTGGACGCCCTGGACGTGATCGCCGGCCAGGCCGCGTCCGGCGTCAGCAGCCGCCGTGCGTGATCATCCAGTCGTCCAGGAACACTTGGACGTGGTGGTCGTAGAGGCCGCCGTCGGTGAGGTACTCACGCGCGGACGCGTAGTCCTGGCCGCACGTCGCCCGCCCCGCCTCGATCGCCCAGTCGTCCGGGGCGGTGATGCCGTCGGCGGCGATCAGCGCCAGGAAGTTCGCGTCGGCGGTGCTGTAGCCGGGCTGCGCCGGAGCCGGGTTCCGGGGTTCGGTGACGGTGACGGTGGGCCGCGGCTCGGGCGGCGCCCGCCTCTCCGGTTCCTGGGCGGGCGGCGCCGACGTCCGGGTCTCGCCGACCCGGCCGGCGTCGCGCGACTCCTCCGGGCTCAGCTCGATGAACGCGACGGCGCCGGCGATCGCCAGGACCGCGGCGATCAGCGCGGCGGCCGCCACGATGATGATCTGCCTCATGTCGTCCCCCGATGGGCAGTCGCGAGGGAGAACAGGGCAAGGTCTCGCCCATCCCTCGCCATTGAGCGAGGCCCGACAACACCAGCATGCGCGTCAGCGGGTCAGGATGAACAGAGGCAGACGTCCTGGATACAACGGGATACTTCAGTATATTTCGGGCACATGATCAGCCGAGTTGGACGCCGAAGAACAGGGCGGCCAGCGCGCCCACCGCACCGAGGGCGCCCCAGACGGCGAGACCGGCCTTCGAGCGGGCCCTGGTGTGCAGGAACGCCGCCACGCCCGACAGGAGGACGAAGACGAGCTTCACCTCCAGGGTGCGCTGCGCCGCGTCGCCCATGTCGCCCGCGGTGATGTTCCAGGCCCCCGTGAGGACCAGGACGGCGAACGCGGGCCAGGCGACCATGTTGTAGCGGCGGGCGGCGACCTTGGTGACGCCCTCGAAGCCGCGCAGCGCCGGGACGAGCGCGCCGAGCGTGATCTGCCCGCCGACCCAGATCGTGGCGGCGAGAACGTGAAGGAAGAGCCGCACATCGGCGGTGGTGACCTCGAGCACGGGGGTGCCTCCCTGGACGGGCCGGACGTTGACCGGGATCGGTTCACCGGGACGTTACCGCCCGCCCCGGCCGGATCGCGCACCACCCCGCGCGTCGCCCGAAGGGGACCTTCGTCCCTACGCTTCCGTCCGCGGGTACCGCACGCTGGACGGATGAAGCTCGACCAGAGCGGCCTCGAGATCCTCGGCGAGGACGAGTGCCGCGACCTTCTCGCCCAGGCCACGATCGGGCGGATCGTCTATACCCATCAGGCGCTCCCGGCCATCCAGCCGGTCAACTTCGCGTTCAGCGGCGGTGCCATCGTGATCAGGACGTCGGGGAGGTCGAGGCTGGCCGGCGCCGCCGCCGGCACCGTCGTCGCGTTCGAGATCGACGAGTTCGACGCCGACGCGATGGCGGGCTGGTCGGTGGTCGCCGTCGGGCGCGCCCGGCACGTCGCGGATCCCGCCGCCGTCGCCGCGCTGGAGGCCCTGCCGCTGCGCACCTGGGCACCGGGCGAACGCGACCACTTCATCCGCATCCGCCCCGAGCTCATCACCGGCCGCCGGATCGGCCGCGCCCCCCGCTAGGCGACGCCGCCGGTCCGGCGACGCCGGCCGGCGGCCACGCCCTGATCTCAGCCCGTCCGTTCCCAGCCGCGGCGGGGCTGGTGCATGCCCAGCTGCTCGTCGCGGCTGCGGTACACGATGTAGGGGCGGGTCAGGTAGCCGAGCGGGGCGGTGAGCATGTGCACCAGCCGCGTGAACGGCCAGATGCAGAACAGCGCCAGCGCGCTGAGGGCGTGCAGCTGGAACAGGATCGGCACGCCGGTCATCAGGTCCGGGTCCGGCCGCAGGTAGAAGATCGACCGGAACCAGGGGGACACCGTCTCCCGGTAGTTGTAGCCCCCGCCGACGATGTTGGCGGCCACGGTCGCGGCCAGCCCGAGCAGGATCGTCAGCGCGAGGACCGCGTACATCATCTTGTCGTTGCGGGTCGTCGCGGCGAACACGGGGCCGACCGTCCGGCGCCGGTAGATGAGGATCGCGAGGCCGGCGAGGGTGCAGAAGCCGGCGATGGTGCCGAGCACCACGGCGACGATGTGGTACATGTGCTCGGTGATGCCGACGGCCTCCGTCCAGCCGTCGGGGATCAGCAGGCCGCCGACGTGGCCGAGCGCTACGACGAGGATCCCGAAATGGAACAGCGGGCTCCCGATGCGCAGCAGCCGCCGCTCGTACAGCTGCGACGAACGCGTCGTCCAGCCGAACTTGTCGTAGCGGTACCGCCAGATGTGCCCGAGGACGAACACCGCGATGGCGACGTACGGCAGGGCCACCCACAGCAGGATGCCGGCGACGCCCGGTTCACCGCCGTTCTCCGCGGCGAGGACGGGCAGGTGACTGGTCATGAACGGGCCTCCAGGACCGGGTCGGGCAGGAAGACGGGACCGGAGGTCGCGGCGTCGCTCCCGTACGGCGCGAGGCCGACCTCCTCGTCGGGCGGCCCCTCGGCGATGAGGCGGGCGACGGCGTCCTCGGTGCGGCCGGTCAGCGGCGGCAGCGTCGCCGAGACCGCCTCCAGGACCGCCAGCCACGGCGACCCGGCCTCGGTGAGCGCGAGCCGCAGCAGCTCCAGGCCGGCGCGGTGCTCCAGCAGCAGGCGCCGCCCCTCCTTGAAGTCTCCCGTCGCGGCGAACTCCAGCACCACGGCCAGATGGTCGGGCAGTTCCCCCTCGTCCAGGACGAGCCCGGCCGCCCCGTAGGCCTGCTTGAAGCGCAGCAGGGCCATGCCCCGCTTGCGGGTGTCGCCGTAGGCGTAGTAGCTCAGGTAGAGGCAGCAGCGCCTGCGGTGGTCGAACGTGGCGACGTAGTCGGCCTCCAGGTCCGGCGGCGGCGTCGCGTCCAGATGGTCGAGGAAGCCGCCCAGCGGCGCCCCGGCGGACGCGGGCAATCCCCCGGCGGCCCGGCGCAGCAGCGGGCGCCGCTCCAGCAACTCGGCGTCGGGGTAGCCGAGCAGCAGCGACGCGACCTGCCAGGCCGTGGCCGTCTCGGCCTCGCTGAGCCCCGGCCTCCTCGTGGGCTTGAGCTTGGCCGGGTTGAGCTTGGCGGGGTTGAGTCTCACGGCTTGGGCTCCGTTTCGGCGTCGCCGGAGTCGGCGGGCGGGTTCGTGCCGTCCGGTCCCGGGCCCTCCGTCCCGCGTTCGGGGAACAACCCGGCCGGGGCGCCCTTGCCGTCCCAGTTGAGCAGGTTGACGCGCTTGTGCTTGTCCGCCGGGTCGACGGGGCTGTCGGCGGTCTGGCGCTGCTGCAGCATCTGGAAGTTCTCCACGGCGACCGGGTTCGGGCCGCCGGACCCTTCGCCGAACGGGCCCGAGCCGCCGCCCAGGCCGGAGCCGCCCATGCCGGGCCCGCCCTCGTAGTTCAGGCTGCAGTCGGTGGCGAGCTCCTCCAGGCCGTGCGCCTGCTCGGCGTGCGCCGTCGGGATCACGTACCGCTCGTCGTACTTGGCGAGGGCCAGCAGCCGGTACATGTCGTACATGTCCTCACCCGTCATCCCGACGCTCTCGGGGATGGCCTCGTCGGCGTCGCGGCCCAGGTTGAGGTCGCGCATGTAGGACCGCATCGCGGCCAGCCGGCGCAGGACGGCGTCGACCGGCGCGGTGTCCCCGGCGGTGAACAGCTCCGCCAGGTACTCGACGGGGATGCGCAGCGCGTCGATCGCCGCGAACAGGTTCCGGGGGTCCTCGGCGTCGTGGCCGGTGTCGCGGACGACGTCGACGACCGGCGACAGCGGCGGGATGTACCAGACCATCGGCATCGTCCGGTACTCCGGGTGCAGCGGCAGCGCCACCTTGTAGGTGTTGATCAGCGCGTGGATCGGGGACCGCTGCGCCGCCTCGATCCAGTCGGCGGGGATGCCGTCCCGCTCCGCGGCCGCGACGACCCGCGGGTCGTTCGGGTCGAGGAACACGCCGCGCTGCGCCTCGTACAGGTCGGTGTCGTCGGGGACGGACGCGGCCTCCAGCACCTTGTCGGCGTCGTAGAGGATCAGGCCGATGTAGCGGAGCCGGCCCACGCAGGTCTCCGCGCACACCGTGGGGATGCCGACCTCGATGCGCGGGAAGCAGAACGTGCACTTCTCGGCCTTGCCGGTCCGGTGGTTGAAGTACATCTTCTTGTACGGGCAGCCGGACACGCACATCCGCCAGCCGCGGCAGCGGTCCTGGTCGACGAGGACGATGCCGTCCTCGGTCCGCTTGTAGATCGCGCCGGACGGGCAGGACGCCGCGCAGCTCGGGTTGAGGCAGTGCTCGCAGATCCGCGGCAGGTAGAACATGAAGGTCTGGTCGAACTCCATCTTCACCTTGTCGGAGATGTCCTTGAGCAGGACGTCCTTGTCGCCGTGCTCGATCGACCCGCCGAGGTCGTCGTCCCAGTTCGCCGACCACGAGATCCGCATGTCCTTGCCGGACAGCAGCGACTTCGGCCGCGCCACCGGGGTGTGCTCCTGGAGCGGGGCGTCGGTCAGGGTCTCGTAGTCGTAGGTCCAGGGCTCGTAGTAGTCGTCGATGCCGGGCAGCTTCGGGTTCGCGAAGATCGTCAGCAGCTTGCGGAACCGGCCGCCGCCCTTGAGCGTGAGGCGGCCGGCCCGGTTGAGCGTCCAGCCGCCCTTCCAGCGCTCCTGGTCCTCGTACCGGCGGGGGTAGCCCTGCCCGGGGCGGGTCTCGACGTTGTTGAACCACACGTACTCGACGCCGCTGCGGTTCGTCCACGCCTGCTTGCAGGTGACCGAGCAGGTGTGGCAGCCGATGCACTTGTCGAGGTTCATCACCATCGACATCTGGGCCATGACGCGCACCTAGTAGGTCACCTCCTGGGAACGGCGGCGGATCACGGTGACCTCGTCGCGCTGGTTGCCGGTCGGGCCGAGATAGTTGAACGCGAACGACAGCTGCGCGTACCCGCCGATCAGATGGCTCGGCTTGATCATCAGCCGGGTCAGGGAGTTGTGGATGCCGCCGCGGCGGCCGGAGGTCTCCGAACGCGGGACGTCGATCAGCCGGTCCTGCGCGTGGTACATGTACACCGTCCCCTCCGGCATCCGGTGGGACACGATCGCGCGGGCGACGACGACGCCGTTGCGGTTGACGGCCTCGATCCAGTCGTTGTCGCGGACGCCGATCTTCGCCGCGTCAACGCCGCTCATCCAGATCACCGGGCCGCCCCGCGACAGCGACAGCATGAAAAGGTTGTCCTGGTACTCGGAGTGGATCGACCATTTGTTGTGCGGGGTGAGGTACCGGACCGCCAGCCCCAGCTCGCCCGTCTCCCCCACCACCGGCTCGCCGAACAGCGCGGTCATGTTGAGCGGCGGCCGGAACGTCGGCATCTGCTCGCCGATCTCCTCCATCCAGTCGTGGTCGAGGTAGAAGTGCTGCCGCCCGGTGAGGGTGTGCCACGGCTTGAGCCGCTCGACGTTGATGGTGAACGGCGAGTAGCGGCGTCCCCCGCTCTCCGACCCGGACCACTCCGGCGAGGTGATGACCGGGACGGGACGGGCCTGGGTGTCGGCGAACGTGATCTGCTTGCCCTCGTGCTCGGCGGCGAGGTCGGCGAGCCGGGTGCCGGTGCGTTTCTCCACCGTGCGGAACCCCTGGGTGGCCAGGTGCCCGTTCGTCGTGCCGGACAGCGCGAGGATCGTCTCGCAGGCCTGCACGTCCCGTACCAGCGACGGTCGGCCGTCCGCCGGGCCGCCCCGCACGACGCCGTTCTTGTGCCGCAGGTACTCGACCTCGCGCGCCAGGTCGAACGTGACGCCCTTGGTGGTGGCGCCGAGCCGCTCGGCGAGCGGGCCGAGCGCCTTCATCTTCGCGGCGACCGCGGGGTAGTCGCGCTCCACCGTGACGAGCTTCGGCATCGTCACGCCGGGCACCGGCTCGCACTCGCCCTTCGCCCAGTCGGCGACGCGGCCGTGCGGCGTGGCCATCTCGTCCGGGGTGTCGTGCAGCAGCGGCACCGCGACGACGTCCTTGCGGACGCCCAGGTGCCGTCCGGCGAGCCGGCTGAACGCGTCCGCGATGTCCTGGAACGCCCGCCAGTCGCTGCGGGTCTGCCAGGGCGGCGAGATCGCCGGGTTGAACGAGTGCACGAACGGGTGCATGTCGGTGGTGTTGAGGTCGTGCTTCTCGTACCAGGTCGCCGCCGGCAGCACGACGTCGGAGTAGATCGTGGTGCTGGTCATCCGGAAGTCCAGCGACAGCAGCAGGTCGAGCTTGCCGGCCGGGGCCTCCTCGTGCCAGACCACCTCCTTGGGCCGGTCGGGAGGCAGTGTCTCCTGCGCGCGGACGGCGTTGTCGGTGCCGAGCAGGTGCTTGAGGAAGTACTCGTTGCCCTTGGCGGACGAGCCGAGCAGGTTGGCCCGCCAGACCGTCAGGACGCGGGGGAAGTTCTCGGGGGCGTCGGGGTCCTGGCAGGCGAACCTGAGCCGTCCCGCCTTCAGCTCGTCGACGACGTGGTCGCCGGCCTGCCTGCCGGCCGCCTCCGCCTCGTCGGCGAGGTCCAGGGGATTGCGGTCGAACGTGGGGTAGGACGGCATCCAGCCGAGCCGCGCCGCCTGCGCGATCACATCGGCGGTGGTCCGGCCCGCCAGCTGCCCGGCGGCGCCGTCCGCCGGCCGGGCCGCGGACAGGGTGTCGGCGCCGAAGTGGTCGTAGCGGAACTGGTCGGTGTGCAGGTACCAGTACGCGGTGCCGATCATCTGGCGGGGCGGCCGGCCCCAGTCCAGCGCCCCCGCGAGCTGCGCCCACCCGGTGATCGGGCGGACCTTCTCCTGCCCGACGTAGTGCGCCCAGCCGCCGCCGTTGACGCCCTGGCAGCCGGTCAGCGTGGTCAGCGCCAGGAACGCCCGGTAGATCGTGTCGGAGTGGAACCAGTGGTTGGTGCCCGCCCCCATGATGATCATCGAGCGGCCGCGGGACTCCTCGGCGTTCGCGGCGAACTCGCGCCCGATGCGCTCGGCCGCCTGCGCCGGGACGCCCGTGATGCCCTCCTGCCACGCCGGGGTGCACGGCTCGGACGCGTCGTCGTACCCGGACGGCCACGAACCGGGCAGCCCGTCGCGTCCCACCCCGTACTGGGCGAGCAGCAGGTCGAAGACGGTCGTGACCAGGTGACCGCCCACGTTCCGGACGGGCACGCCGCGCCGCAGCGTCCCCGGTGAGCCGCCGGGGGCGTCGAAGCGGGCCAGTTCGACCTCCACGGCGTCCCCCTCGCCGCCGCCTTGGCCGGCGCCGCCCTCGACGGACAGCAGCGGGTCGGCGTCCCCGAGGTCGAGGTTCCACCTGCCCTCGCCCGACTCGCCGTACCGGAACCCCAGCGACCCGTTCGGGACGAGGGGGCGGCCGGTGTTCGCGTCCAGGATCACGGTCTTGAACGCGGCGTTCTCGGCGCCGGCCTCGGCGCCCGGCAGGTCCGCCGCGGTGAGGAACTTGGACGGCACGTAACCGTCGCCGCGCTTCTCGACCCGCACCAGGAACGGCAGGTCGCTGTAGCGCTTGACGTAGTCGGTGAAGTACGGGACCTGCCGGTCGACGAAGAACTCCTTGAGGACGACGTGCCCCATCGCCATCGCGAGGGCGCCGTCCGTGCCGGGCTGCGCGGCGAGCCACTCGTCGGCGAACTTGACGTTGTCGGCGTAGTCCGGGGAGACCGCCACGACCTTCTGGCCGCGGTAGCGGGCCTCGGTCATCCAGTGCGCGTCGGGCGTGCGCGTGACCGGCAGGTTGGATCCCCACATGATGAGGTACCCGGCGTCCCACCAGTCCCCCGACTCGGGGACGTCGGTCTGGTCGCCGAACACCTGCGGGGACGCGACGGGCAGGTCGGCGTACCAGTCGTAGAACGACAGCATTGTCCCGCCGATCAGCGACATGAACCGCGAACCGGACGCGTGCGACACCATCGACATCGCGGGGATGGGGGAGAACCCGGCGACGCGGTCCGGGCCGTGCTCGGCGATCGTGTGCACGTGCGCGGCGGCGATCATCTCCGTCGCCTCGTCCCACGTCGCGCGCACCAGCCCGCCGCGGCCGCGCGCCGCCTTGTACGCGCGGGCCCTCTCCGGGTCGGAGACGATCTCCCGCCACGCCTGCACGGGGTCGCCCGTCCGGGCCTTGGCCTCCCGGTACATCTCCAGGAGGACGCCGCGGACGTACGGGTACCGCACCCGCGTGGGCGAATAGGTGTACCAGGAGAATGCGGCGCCTCTCGGGCAACCGCGCGGCTCGTACTCCGGCCGGTCGGGGCCGACCGACGGGTAGTCGGTCTGCTGCGCCTCCCAGGTGATGATGCCGTCCTTGACGTACACCTTCCAGGAGCACGACCCGGTGCAGTTCACCCCGTGCGTGGAACGCACCACCTTGTCGTGCGACCAGCGGTCCCGGTAGAACGAGTCGGCCTCACGTCCGCCCGTCTTCGTCATCGTCCGCAGGTCGGGCGACACCCGGGCGCGGGTGAAGAACCTGCGGGTCCCCACCAGTGCCTCTTCCAGCGGCCCGTCCAGACCGGGCCGCCCCTTGGTCGAACTCACCCTCGAATCCCTTCTTCCACATCAGCGGGGATGAAACACCGCAGGGCGCGTCCTTGCCTCCTCTTCCCCGGCGGGACCTGCGCATTCAGATGTCCTGCTGCATCGCGACGGCGCGGCGGACGGTCGTCGCGGTGAACAGTCCGGCCGACGCCGCCACGAGCGCGAGCAGCATCAGGCCGATCCGGTAGGACCCGAGGCTGCCCCAGAGCACCCCCATCACCAGCGGCGGGACGAACCCGCCGAGGCCGCCCGCGGCGCCGACCACACCGGTGACCGCGCCGACCATGTTCCCCGGGGCGAGCCGCCCGACCAGCGCGAACGTCGCACCGCTGCCGGAGCCGAGCGCGGCGGCCATGGTCAGGAACGCGATCGTCCCCCACGGCATCAGCGCCGGGGCGAACGACTGGGCCGCCGCGCCCGCCGCCGTCAGGCCCAGCGAGGCGGTCAGCACCGTGACCGCGCCGATCCGGTCCGACAGCCAGCCGCCGAGGGGGCGCATCACCACGGCCAGCAGCACGAACCCGCCCATCCGGCTCGCCGCGTCCGCCTGCTCGAGCCCGTACTCCGCCTTCAGATAGGTGGGCAGGTACACCGAGAAGGCCACGTAGCCGCCGAAGGCCACCGCGTACAGGGCCGACATCTGCCAGGTGACGCCGAGCCGGGCCGTGGCCGCCAGCCGCTCGGCCATCGACGCGGCCGGCGCCGCGCGTCCCGGCGCCTCCCGCAGGACGAGCCACGCCGCCACCGCGTAGACGGCGAGCAGGACGGCCATCACCTCGAACGGGAACTCCATCCCGTAGGCGTCGACCTCGGGGACCGTCGTCAGCGCGCTGACGGCCGTGCCGCCCATCCCGGCGCCGAAGATCCCGAGCGCCAGGCCCCGCCGCTCCGGCGGGAACCACGCGCTGATGAACGGCACGCCCACGGCGAAAACGGTGCCGCCGACGCCGAGGAAGAACCCGCCCGCCAGCAGCGCCCCGAGCGACGAATGCCCGAGAAGCCCCAGATACAGGACGGGCGCGATCGTGATGACCGACAGCGCGGGGAACATCACCCGCCCGCCGAACCTGTCGGTCAGCGCCCCCACCGGAATCCGCCCGAGCGACCCGACCACCACGGGGACCGCGACGAGCAGCGCCTGCTCGAACGACGTCAGCCCCAGCGACTCCTGGAACCGGGGGGCGAGCGGGCTCAGCAGCGCCCACGCCCAGAAGTTCACCGCGAACCCGAGCGTGGCCATCACCAGCATGAGCATCGGCCGGCGGGCGTCCGCGGCGCGTCCCGGGCCGCCCGGACCGGGACCGGCGTCCCGACGCGTCTCCGTCACGTCCCGCACCACTTCCGTCATAGCCGCCCAATTCCCAGTGCATCTTCCCGGCCCCCGACCGGGTAACCATGATCGGCTTCCACCGATAATCACCCTGGCGGACGGACTCGTCCCCAGCCAGGGACCTTCGTCCCGGAAAACGGAAGGTGGATCGATGCCCGACCTCCCGACCCCCGACCTCCCGGCGCCCGATCTGCTGCGGGCGAGACTGCACGCGGGACCTCCCGTCGCCGTCGCCGGCTGCCACGACGCGCTCTCGGCACGGCTGGCCGAGGCCGCCGGTTTCACCGCGGTGCACCTGTCGGGCGCGCTGGTCAGCGCCACCGCGCTCGGCCTGCCCGACCTCGGCTTCGCCGGAGCCGGCGACATGCTGGACGCGCTGCGTCGCGTCGTCGCCGGCACCGGACTGCCCGTCGTCGCCGACGCCGACACCGGCTACGGGGACCCGCCGCAGGTCGCCGAGACCGTCCGCCGCTACGAGCGGGAGGGCGCCGCGGCGCTGCACCTCGAAGACCAGGTGCAGCCCAAGCGCTGCGGCCACTCGCCCGGCGTCCGGCTGGTGGACCTGCCCGTCGCGCTCGCCCGGCTGCGCGCGGCCGTCGCGGCCCGCCGCCGGCTGATCGTGATCGCCCGCACCGACGCGCTCGCGGCGGCCGGGCCGAACGAAGCGCTGCGCCGGGTCGCCGCGTTCGCCGCGGCCGGCGCCGACGCGATCATGGTCGAGGGGGCGGTGGACGCGGCGACGGTCGGCCGCGTCCGCGAGGCGGCGGGCGGGCTGCCGCTGGTCGTCAACTGCTCCGCGGCCGGTCCCGCCGCCGACCCCCTGGACGTCCTCGGCGAGGCCGGTGCGCGGCTGGTGCTGTACCCGGTGACGGCGGCATTGGACGGCGCCGCCGCGATGGCCGCCGCCTACCGCGCCATCCTGCGCGACGGCCGCGCCCCCGCCCCCGCCATGACCTGGACGGAGCTCAACGACCTGCTGGGCCTGCCGGAGCTGAACGACCGCTTCGCCGACCCCGCCGGATGACCTCCGCCGGACGGCCGGCGGGCCCGCACGGCCGCCGCGTGGCGCACGCCGCCATGACCTACCGTTATAACCGTCCATCATGAGTCGATCGCGGGGTCCGGGCAGCACGGCCCCCGGAGACGGAGGCGGGGGCTTGAGCGGTCATCGCGAGCTGGTGGGGGCGCTGCGGCGGGCCGGGGTGAGCGGGGTCGACGACTCCGCGCTCGCGCGGTCGATGTACTCGTCGGACGCCTCGCTGTACCGGGTGCCTCCGCAGGTCGTGGTGACGCCGCGGGAGGCGGACGAGCTGCCGGCGGTGCTCGGCGTGTGCCGGGAGTTCGGGGTGCCGCTGACGATGCGGGGCGCCGGGACGTCCATCGCGGGCAACGCGGTCGGGGCCGGTGTGGTGGCGGACGTGAGCCGGCACCTGAACCGGGTGCTGGAGATCGACCCGGACGCGGGGACGGCGCTGGTCGAGCCGGGCATCGTGCAGGCGCGGCTGCATCGGGAGGCGGCACGGCACGGGCTGCGGTTCGGGCCCGATCCGTCCACGCGGACGCGGGCCACGCTCGGCGGCATGATCGGGAACAACGCGTGCGGGTCGCGGGCGCTCGGATACGGGCGGACGAGCGACAACGTGCTCGGCCTGGACGTCGTCACCGGTTCCGGAGAGCGGCTGCGGCTCGGGGACGTCCCCGGCGGCGGCGGAGGCTCCGCCCTGCTCGAACGGCTGCGAGGGCTGGCGGGTGACAACCTCGCCCTGGTCCGGACGGAATTCGGGCGGTTCGGACGGCAGGTCTCCGGCTACTCGCTCGAGCATCTGCTGCCGGAGAAGGGCTTCGACGTCGCGCGGGCGCTGGTGGGCAGCGAGGGGACGCTCGCGCTGACGCTGGCGGCGCGGGTGCGGATGGTGCGCGAGCCCGGATGCCGGGTGCTGGCCGTCCTCGGGTTCGGGTCGATGGCGGAGGCCGCCGACGCCGTCCCGGCGATCCTGCCGCACGGGCCGGTGGCGTGCGAGGGGCTCGACTCCCGGATCACCGGCGTCGTGCGGGAGCGGCGGGGAGCCGGCGCGGTGCCGCCGCTGCCGCGCGGGTCGGGATGGCTGCTCGTGGAGCTCGCCGGGCCGGAGGCCGGGGCGCTGCGGGCGGCCGCGCGGAAGGTCGCCGGTGAGTCCGGCTGCGTCGACTCGATGCTGGTCGAGGACATGGCGCTCGCCGACGCGCTGTGGCGGATCCGCGAGGACGGGTCGGGTCTCGTGGCGCGGACGCCCGGCGGCGAGCAGGCCCACGCCGGGTGGGAGGACGCCGCGGTGCCGCCGGAGCGGCTGGGCGTCTACCTGCGCGAGTTCGAGGCGCTGCTCGGCGGGTACGGGCTCTTCGGCGTCCCGTACGGGCATTTCGGGGACGGCTGCATCCACGTCCGCATCGACTTCCCGCTCGGGCGGCCCGGCGGGCGCGGGGTCTTCCGCGATTTCCTGGGCGAGGCGGCGGCGCTGGCGGCCCGGCACGGCGGCACCATGTCCGGGGAGCACGGCGACGGGCGTGCGCGGAGTGAACTGCTGCCGCACATGTACTCCCCCGAGGCGCTGGCGCTGTTCTCGGCCGTCAAGGACGTCTTCGATCCCGATGACGTGCTCAATCCGGGCATCATCGTCCGTCCGGCGCCCGTGGACGCCGATCTGCGCGCGGTGCAGGCCGTCCCGCTCACTCGCGGCCTGAAGCTCGCCCATCGCGACGATCGCGGCGACCTGTCGCGGGCCGTGCACCGGTGCACCGGGGTGGGCAAGTGCCGCGCCGACAACACCGCGTCGGGCGGCGTCATGTGCCCGTCGTATCTGGCGACCCGGGAGGAGAAGGACTCCACGCGCGGACGGTCCCGGGTGCTGCAGGAGGTCGTCAGCGGGAAGCTCGGGCCGGACGGCTGGAAGTCCGACGCCCTGCACGACGTGCTCGACCTGTGCCTTTCCTGCAAGGGGTGCGCGTCCGACTGCCCGACCGGCGTCGACATGGCGTCCTACAAGGCGGAGGCGCTGCACCGCAGGTACCGGCGGCGGGTCAGGCCGCGCGCCCATTACGCGCTGGGCTGGCTGCCCCGCTGGACGCGGCTGCTCGGCCGGGCCCCCGCGATGATCAAGGTCGTGAACGCCGGGATGCGGTCGAGGGCGCTGAGGCCCCTGGTCGCGTGGAGCGCGGGCATCGACCGGCGCCGGACGCTGCCCGCCTTCGCCCCCGTGACGTTCCGGCGCTGGTTCGCGTCGCATGCGAGCGCCGGGCCCGATGACGAGGAGCTGGGTCGCCACGGCGAGGTCGTCCTGTTCGTGGACAGCTTCACCGACGCGTTCTCGCCCGACGTCGGCAAGGCGACCGTGAAGGTGCTGGAACACGCCGGATACCGCGTCACCGTCACCGAACGTCCCGTGTGCTGCGGGATCACGTGGATCTCGACCGGGCAGCTGGACGGGGCGCGCGCGCAGGCCCGCCGCACCGTGCACGCGCTGCTCCCCCACGTCCGGCGCGGCGCGAAGGTCGTCGGGATGGAGCCGTCCTGCACGGGCGTGCTGCGGTCGGACGCGGAGGAGCTGCTGAGCGGGGTGGACGCGGCCGCGGCGCGGGAGGTGGCCGCCGCGACCCGCACCCTCGCCGAGCTGCTCGCCGAGACCGATGACTGGACGCCGCCCGATCTGTCACAGGTCACCGGGATCGCGCAGCCGCACTGCCACCACCACGCCGTCATGGGCTGGACGAAGGACGCCGCGCTGCTCAAGGAGGCGGGAGCCAACGTCGGCAGGCTCGGGAACTGCTGCGGGCTCGCGGGCAACTTCGGCGTCGAGAAGGGCCATCACGACGTGTCCGTCGCCGTCGCCGAGTACCAGCTGCTCCCGGCCGTGCGGAGAACCGGCGAGGGCGACGTCGTCCTGGCCGACGGGTTCAGCTGCCGCACGCAGCTGCGCGAACTGGCGGGCCGTGACGGCGAGCACCTCGCGCAGTTGCTGGCCCGGCATCTGCCCTAGCGGGCTCGCTGCCGCTGGCCGAGGGTGCGGGACAGGGTGAGGGCGGCGGTGTGGACGGCGGGGGCGACCGCGGCGAGGCGCATCCGGTTCGACCATCCCGACACCGACAGGGCGCCGAGGACCAGGCCGTCGGGGCCGAGGACGGGGCTGGCCGCGCAGACGATGCCGCGGCCGGACTCCTCCCGGTCGTAGGCGACGCCCTCGCGGTGAATCGTCTCCAGCTCCTTCGCCAGCAGCCCCGGCGCGACGACGCTGCGCTCGCTGGTCTTGACGAGCCCCGCGTCCAGGACGGCCTTCACCACCTCCGGCGGGGAGAACGCCAGGATCGCCTTGCCGACGCCGGTGACGTGCGCGGGCAGCCGGCCGCCCACCTGGGACGGCAGCCGGGGCCCGCCGGACGAGCCGAGGATCTCCACGTAGACGACCTCGCCGCCCTCCAGCACCGCGAGGTGGACGGTCTGCCGGGTCGCCTCCCGCAGGTCCGACATGTACGGGACGGCCGCGTCCCGCAGGACCCGCTGGCGCGGCACCCGCTGCCCGATCTCGAACAGCTTCAGGCCGAGCCGGACGCGCGTGCCCCGCCGTTCCAGCAGCCCGGCCTCGACGAGGTCGGCGGCGATGCGGTGCGCCGTCGACCGGGGCAGGCCGCTGCGGCGGGCGAGTTCGGCGGCGCCGAGGCCGTCGTCGTCCGCGCGGAAGGCGGTCAGCACCGCGACGGCGCGGCGCAGGAAGGTGTCGTCGGACGGCATGGCCCCAATGTAGAAGAGGTGTCCCACCACGCGGGACGGCCGCGTTGCCCGCGGCGCCCCGGGCGGGAGAGGCTCGCCCTGCGCGGACGACCACCTGCGCAGACGAGGAAAGGACAGCCCATGGACCCGGGTTCGGTGGAGAAGGCCGCGGCGGCGCTGCTCGACGCGTACGCGACCGGCACTCCCATCTCGCCGCTGACGGCGAACCATCCGGACATGTCGGTCGCCGACGCGTACGCGGTCCAGCTCGCGCAGGTGGAGGCGTGGACGGGCGCGGGCGCGCGGATCAAGGGCCACAAGGTCGGGCTGACCTCGGCGGCGATGCAGCGGCAGATGGGGGTGGACCAGCCGGACTTCGGCGTGCTGCTGGACTCGATGTTCTTCCAGGACAGCGCCCCGATCGACACCGGCCGGTTCCTGCAGCCCCGCATCGAGCCGGAGATCGCGTTCGTGCTGGGGCGTCCGCTGGCCGGGCCGGGCGCGACGGCCGCCGACGCGGTCGGCGCCGTGGAGTACGTGCTGCCGGCGCTGGAGGTCATCGACTCCCGGATCGCCGACTGGAAGATCACGCTCCCGGACACGATCGCCGACAACGCCTCCAGCGGCGGTGTCGTGCTCGGCACCCGCCCCGTCCGGCTGGACGGCCTGGACCTGTCGCTGATGGGCTGCCTGCTGCGCCGCGACGGCGACCTGATCGACACCGGCGCGGGCGGCGCGGTGCTGGGCTCGCCGATCAACGCGCTGGTCTGGCTGGCCAACGTCCTCGGTGAACGCGGCGTGTCGCTGGAGGCGGGCCATGTGGTGCTGCCCGGCTCGATCACCGCCGCGGTGCCGGTCGCACCCGGTGAGACCCTCACCGCCACATTCGCCGGGATCGGTTCTGTGACTGCCCGGTTCGGAAAGGAGGCACAGGCATGAGCAAGCTGAGCGCCGCGATCGTCGGTCCCGGCAACATCGGCACCGACCTGCTGGTCAAGCTGATGCGCAGTGAGCTGATCGACGTCCACTCGATGGTGGGGGTGATCCCGGGCTCGGACGGCCTGGAGCGCGCCCGCAAGCTGGGCGTCCCGGCGTCGGCGGAGGGCGTGGACTGGCTGCTGGCGCAGCCGTCCCTCCCGGACATCGTGTTCGAGGCGACGTCCGCGAAGGCGCATCTGGCCAACGCCCCGCGCTACGAGGAGGCGGGGATCACCGCGGTCGACCTGACGCCCGCGGCGACGGGGCCGCTGGTGTGCCCGCCGGTGAACCTGGACACGCTGTCGGACGCCCCCAACCTCAACATGATCACGTGCGGCGGGCAGGCGACGATCCCGATCGTGCACGCCGTCTCCTCGGTGGTCCCGGTGCCGTACGCGGAGATCGTCGCGTCGATCGCGTCCCGCTCGGCGGGGCCGGGCACCCGCGCCAACATCGACGAGTTCACCGTGACCACGGCCGACGCCATCGAGCGGGTCGGCGGCGCGGGCCGGGGCAAGGCGATCATCATCCTGAACCCGGTCGACCCGCCGATGATCATGCGGGACACGGTGTTCTGCGCGATCCCGGCGGACGCCGACACCAAGGCGATCACCGACTCGGTCGAGAAGATGGTCGCCGAGGTCGCCGCCTACGTGCCCGGCTACACGCTGCGCGCCGAGCCGCAGTTCGACGAGCCCCGCGAAATCTGGAACGGGATGGCCCGCGTCGCGGTGTTCCTGGAGGTCCGCGGCAACGGCGACTACCTGCCGCCCTGGGCCGGCAACCTCGACATCATGACCGCGGCCGCCGCCCGCGTCGGTGAGCAGCTCGCACGCAGGAAGGCCACCTCATGAGCGACGCCCAGAAGATCAGGATCACCGACTCGACGCTGCGGGACGGCAGCCACGCGATGGCGCACCGCTTCACCGAGGAGCAGGTCCGCGGGGTCGTGCACGCCCTCGACGGCGCCGGGGTGGAGGTCATCGAGGTCACGCACGGCGACGGCCTCGGCGGCTCGTCGTTCAACTACGGCTTCTCGCTGGAGGACGACGTCAAGCTCGTCGCCGCCGCCGTGGACGAGGCGGCCCGCGCCAAGATCGCCGTGCTGATGCTGCCGGGCGTCGGCACGGTCGAGGACCTGAAGCTGGCCCACGACGCCGGCGCGGCCGTCGCCCGGATCGCGACGCACTGCACCGAGGCGGACGTGTCGCTCCAGCACTTCGCCGCCGCGCGCGACCTCGGCATGGAGACCGTCGGGTTCCTGATGATGGCGCACCGCGTCGAACCGGAGGAGCTGGCGAAGCAGGCCCGGATCATGGTGGACGGCGGCGCGCAGTGCGTCTACGTCGTCGACTCCGCGGGCGCCCTCGTCCTCGGCGAGGCGCAGGAGCGGATCAGCGCGCTCGTCAAGGAGATCGGGCGGGAGGCGCAGGTCGGGTTCCACGGCCACCAGAACCTGTCGCTGGGCGTCGCGAACTCGGTGCTGGCGCAGCAGAACGGCGCCCTGCAGATCGACGGGGCGCTGTGCGCGCTGGGCGCGGGGGCGGGCAACTCCCCCACCGAGGTGCTCGTCCCGACGTTCGAGCGGCTCGGCGTCCCGACGGGAGTGGACGTGCAGGGCGTGATGGCCGCCGCCGACGACGTGGTGAAGCCGTTCCTGCACCGGCTGCCGTTCGCGGACCGGGGCGCGATCACGCAGGGGTACGCGGGCGTGTACTCCAGCTTCCTGCTGCACGCCGAGCGCGCCGCCGAACGCTACGGCGTCCCGGCGCACGAGATCCTGCAGAAGGTCGGCGAGGCCGGTTACGTCGGCGGCCAGGAAGACATGATCATCGACGTTGCGCTGCAGCTCGCCGCCGAACGCGAGCGCGCCTCGTAGCGGCGAGGACGGGAGCCCGCTCAGGGACGGGAGCCGCTCGGCCGAAGGGGCCGGGGGCTCCCGTCCGGCGCTACGGGCGCCGGTCGTGGAGTTCGTCGATGGCGTCCTGGACGGTGGGGCGGGTCTCCAGGACGGCCCGTCCCCGGAGGTCCGCGCAGGTTCCGGGGTAGTGCGCGGCGATGACGTGGCCGCCCGCGCGGCGGATGCGGCCCGCGCCGTCGGCCAGCGCGTCGACGCCGACGGAGTCGCAGCCGACGACGCCCTGGAGGTCCATGGCGACCAGGACGCGGCCCTCCAGTCTCCCGATGCGGTCGATCCAGCGGTTCAGCCTGGGGACGTTGCCGATGACCAGGTGCCCGCCGAGCCGGACGACGATGCAGCGCCGCTCGATGGTGATGTCGATCGACAGCGGCAAGGCGGTCGCGGCGTCGTCGCTCACAGCACGCCTCCGAGCGGACCACCGCGTTCCATCTTGGGACGTTTCATCCTTGCACAGTGCAAGGATGGCCGGAACCGCAACGCCCGAAGTCCGCGCTGATGATCTTTGCACGATGCAACCGTTGGGATAGCTTGGCGGCATGACCCACGAGGACCATCGCGCGTCGACTCCTCGCGGGCGGGCGCGCCGGGAACAGCTCGTGCGGATCGGCCTCGATCTGCTCGCCGAGGGCGGCTGGGCGGCGATCACGGCCCGGGCCGTCGCGGACCGCGCCCGCACCCGTCCGGGCCTGCTCCACCACTACTTCAACGGGCTGCCGGGGCTGCACGTCGCCGTCGCGCAGCGGGCCAGCGAAATGATCGTCGATCCGGTGGTGGACGCACTGCTGGCGGCGCCGGACACCCCGGCCGCGGTGCGGGCGCTGCGCGATCTCGTCCCGGACATGGTGGCCGGCGAACGCAACCTCAGGCTGGCCGCCGAACTGCTGGTCAGGGCGCTGCGCGACCCGCGGATGGGCGCCGAGCGCCGGGACTGGTCGCGCGCCCTGCGGAGCCGGATCGCCGAGCGGCTGGCGCAGCTGTGCCCGGACTGGCCGGTCGAGCGCCGCGAGGGCACCGCCATGCTGTTCACCGCCGTCCTGGACGGCCTGCTGCTCCAGCTGATCCTCGACCCCGACCTGCCGACCGACCCGGCGCTGGACGCGACCGCCGCGCTGGTCGCGAAGCCATGATCGTTCTTCGCCGGATCGGAGGCGGAACGGGCACGGGGCCACTAGCCTGAAAGCCCCTATAAGCGCATCTTTCGGACGGTCAGGAGCGCACGGTGGGCACAGACGAAGTCCCGGCCGAGATCCCCCACGACATCCCCACGTCCGCCCGCGTCTACGCGTGGTCGCTGGGCAGCAAGGACAACTACGAGGTCGACCGGCAGTTCGCGCTGCGCAGCCTGCCCTCGTTCCCCGAGTTCGTCGACATCACGCGGGCGAACCGCCTGTTCCTGTACCGGGCCGTCCGGTACCTGACGGAGGAGGCGGGGATCAGGCAGTTCATCGACATGGGCTGCGGGCTGCCCACCGACGACAACGTCCACCAGGTCGCGCAGAAGTTCGCGCCCGACGCCCGCGTCGTCTACGTCGACATCGACCCCATCGTGCTCGCGCACGCCCGCGCGCTGCTGGCCGGCGACGGCTCCACGGTCGTGATCACGGCCGACATGCGCGACCAGACGGCCGTCCTGGAGCACGAGGAGACCAGGCGCCTCATCGACTTCGACGAGCCCGTCGCCGTGCTGTTCCTGTCCATCGGCCACCATCTGCTCGACGCCGACGACCCGCCCGGCGTCCTGCACCACGCGATCGACCGCGCCGTCCCCGGCAGCCACCTGGCCTTCAGCCAGGTCGTCTGCGACGACCCCGTACGCGGCGCCGAGGTGGAGGCCAACGCGAACAACGCCGGAATGCCGTGGCGCGGCCGCAACCGCGCGGAGGTCGACGCGCTCTTCCGGAACTACCTGGAGCCCGTCGAACCGGGCCTGGTGGACGTCGTGAACTGGCGCCCCGACCCCGACCAGCCGCCGCTCGCTCCCGTCCCGGACGAGCTGCTGCCGTACGCCGGGGCCTCCAAGGTGGGACGCGACCTCACCGAGTACGGCGGCATCCTCCGCAAGTCGTAGCCGCCGGCCGCGGCCGGCCATCAGCGGGGCCGGTTATTGGACGGGCCAGTCGTCGGGTGCGGTGTCCCGGTCGAAGGTGTGGGCCCAGGCGTCCCGGGAGTGCCGGCCCGGGACGACCGCGACGGGGCACCGCGCCTCGCGGAGCATCCCGGAACTCGTCGCGCCCAGCCGCTCGGAGCCGGTTCCGCGGTCGCCCAGCACGAGGAGCCCGGCGCCGTCCGCCGCGTCCCGCAGCACCTCGCTCGGGCGTTCCAGCAGCAGGGAGACCGTCACGTCGACCTCCGGGCGGCGTTCCCGCCACGGCGCGACGGCCTCCTCCAGTTCGGCGGCGCGCGTCTTCTCCAGCAGTTCCCTGTCGTTGAACAGCGCCAGCTCCGGTTCGCTCACCGCCGCCGGCTCCCAGCATCCGTAGACGACGTGCAGGCCCCAGCCGCGCAACGCCGCCTCCACGAAGGCGAAGCCGAGCGCGGAGTCGCAGCCCGCCGTCCCGTCCGTGCCCACCACCACCAGGCGGGGCCGGGACCGTCCGCCGGCGACCACGATCACCGGCCGCTCCGACCGCGCCGGCACCTCGAGCGCCGTCGCCCCCTCCTCCAGCCGATCGTTCGAGCCGATCACGAGGAGTTCCGCCGCGCCGGACGCGTGCAGCAGCGCCTCGGTCACCGGCCCCCGCATCAGGCGCCGGCGCACCGTGCCCGGCGCGCCCAGCCTCCGCGCGCGGCGCACGCCCCGCTCCAGCAGGTTCTCCCCCGCCCGCTTCATGATCGCTTCGGCGTCCGGGTCCTCGTGGCCGCTCGCGTACGGCCAGTGCCAGCAGTGGCAGATCACCAGGTCGAGGTCGCGTCGCCGCGCCTCCTCCACCGCCCAGCGCAGCGCGTCGTCGTTCTCCAGCGTCCCGTCGTAGCCGAACAGGACGTGCGGTCTTCGAATCCCCTCTGAGCCGTCCATGTGCCTGCCCTCCTCCGTCCAGTCTGCGCTCATCGGGCGCGCTCCAGAAGAGGCGAAGGTCCCGGCGCCCTCACGGAAGGTCAACCGGACGCCAAATCTCCGGCAGAAATGATCATTCGGCGCGGATGTCCCGCGTCTCCCGGGGATAGGTGGAGCGAACCGGCTGATCGAAGAGGGGGACGCGTGGTCAGAAGAGTCGCGGCGGAACTCGTGGGCACCCTGCTCCTCGTCTATTTCGCGGTGGGGGTGGCGACCCTGTCGTTCGGATTCGGCGTGGCGGGCAACAGCCCCTCCGCGGGGGTCGTGGCCACGGCACTGGCGTTCGGCTTGGTGCTGCTGGTCCTGGTCTACGCGATCGGCCCGGTTTCGGGCTGCCACATCAATCCGGCGGTCACGCTGGGCGTGCTGCTCGCCCGCCGGATCTCGCCCGGGGACGCGGGCGGCTACTGGATCGCCCAGTTCGTCGGCGGGATCCTCGGCGCCCTCCTGCTCTGGCTCACCTTCTCCGGCTCCGCGATCTACAGCCGGTCCACGACCGGCCTGGGGGCGAACGGGTGGGGCGAGGACAGCCTCATCCAGATCAACGCGGGCGGCGCGTTCCTCGCCGAGGCGATCCTGACCGCGCTGTTCGTGTTCGTCGTCCTGTCCATGACGAGCTCGACCGCCATCCCCTCCGTCAGCGGCGTGGCCATCGGGCTGGCGCTCACCCTCGTCCACCTGATCGGGGTCCCGATGACGGGAACGTCGGTCAACCCGGCGCGGAGCCTGGGCCCGGCCCTGATCACCGGCGGCTCGGCCCTGGAAGGGGTCTGGCTGTTCATCGTGGCCCCGATGACCGGCGCCGTCCTCGCCGCGGCGGCGCACAACTACCTTGAGCCGACCAAGGAGACCCCGCTGCCGCCTACGGAGCCCGGCCCGCGCTAGCCGCGGCCCCGGCCCGCGCCGGCCGCGGCGCGGCGGCGCAGTTCCGCGCGCCTGACCTTGGCCGAGGCGGTCAGCGGCAGTTCGTCGACGACGGTCCAGCGGCGGGGCACCTTGAACGGGCTGAGCCGCTCACGACAGTGCGCGGTGACCGCGTCCGCGTCGAAGTCCACGCCGGGCTCGGGGACGACGAAGGCGACCACCAGCTCACCCCACCGGGTGTCCGGAACGCCCACGACCGCCGCGCGCGCCACGGCGGGGTGGCCGGTGAGGACCTCCTCGACCTCCTCGGGGGCGACGTTCTCGCCCCCGGTCTTGATCATGTCCTTGAGCCGCCCGGCGATGCGCAGGCGTCCCCCGGCGTCCATCACGGCGAGGTCGCCGGTGTGCAGCCAGCCGCCGGCATCGATGGCGCGGGCGGTCGCCTCCGGGTCGCCGTGGTAGCCGCGGGTCAGCCGTGCGCCGCGGAGCAGCAGCTCCCCGGCCCGGCCGATCGGGACGACCTCGCCGGCGGGGTCCACCACCCGCACGTCGGTGCCCTCGATAGGGGTGCCGACCGTGGTGCGGCGGACCTCGGCGCCATCGGCCAGGGGCGCCGTCTGCAAGGCGCAGCCGCACGTCTCCGTCATGCCGAACGTGACCGACAGCGGCGCGCCGAAGCGCGCCTCGATCGTGTCGACCATCGCGGGCGTCAGGGGCATCCCGCCGGTGAACACCACCCGCAGGTCGCGCGTGTCGGTGCCGGCGAAGTCCGGATGGTCCATCAGCAGGTGCAGCAGCGTCGGCGCGGCGGACAGCAGTGTCGCCCGCCGGGCGGCCACGGCCTCCAGCACGGCGGCGGGCTCGAACCGCAGCACGACGTGCTCGGCGCGCTGCCACAGCGCGCCCATCGTCCCGAGGACGTTGCCCGCGGTGTGGAACAGCGGCATCGGGTTGACCCACACACCCCCCGGCGGCAAGCCGATGCGCCCGGCGAACGCATGGGAGGTGAGCACCATGCCCTGGTGGTGGATCAGTACGCCCTTGGGCCGTCCGCTCGTCCCTGAGGTGAACTGGATCTGCGCCGGCGAGTCCGGGGCGACCGGCGGGAGGACCGGCGCCGGCCCTTCCGCCCGCAGTTCCCGCCAGTCCCCGCCGAGGCGCACCACCGTTTCGAGCCGCGCCGCCCTGGACGCGGCCTCGCCGGCCACGTCCGCGTCCTCCTCGCGGACGTACAGTCGCGCGGCCTCCGACAGGCCGAGCGCGTGCGCCAGCTCGTCCGGCCGGGCCTTCGGGTTGACCGGTACCAGCACCATGCCGGCCAGCGCCACGCCGAACTGCAGAAGGACCGCCTCGGGCCCGTTGGCCAGGTACGTGGCGACGCGCGTGCCGGGCGGATGGCGGAGCAGCAGCGACGCCGCCACGGCGGTGGCGTCGGCCAGCAGCTCCGCCGCCGTCCAGCTCTCCGCCGGCCGGCTCCCCGGGCCCCGCCCGGCCGGGACGGTCAGGACGACGTCGTCCGGTCCCAGCCGGGCGGCCCGGCGGAGCACGTCGCCGACCACCGCCTCCTCGAGCCGCGGGCTCGGCGCGCCGCGGATTTCCGACCGCCGGAGCGTGTCCGTCATGGTGCCGTCCGCTCAGTCGAACTTGTAGCTGAGGGCGCTCGGGCCCTCGATGGTGTCCAGCACCTTCAGCCCGCCCGGCGCCTTCGCGTCGACCTTGGAGACGAACACCGTGCGCGTCGGGGGCTTGCCCACCTCGGTGAAGTTCAGCTTCCCGGCGAACAGGCCCTGGGTGTCCAGGTCGGACGTCTTGCGCATCGCCTCGACGACGCCCTTGGGCGTGAGGTCACCGCTCTTGCACGCCGCCTCCAGCGCCGCGGCGAGCAGCTCCGCCTGCCCGTAGGCGAGCGGGACCTCCCAGCCCTTGGCGCCGTCCGGCGCGGCCTTCTCGAACATCGCGGTGGACTTCTTCACCCCGGCGCCCTCGCCGCTGTACGGCGCGACGCTGGTCACCGTGTAGAAGTTCTTGATCAGCCCTTCCCTGGCGGGGGTGTCGAGCAGCGCCGGGTTGAACGTGGGCGTGTTCCCGATGAGGGGGACGTTCACCCCGTTGGAGGCGAGGACGCTGGCCAGCGAGGACAGCTGCGACGGGGCGGCGCCCAGGATGACGCCCTTGACGCCGGCCCGCTCCAGCGCGGTCGCCTGGGCGGACATGTCGGAGTCCTGCGGGGTGATCTTGATCGGGTGGATCTTCAGCCCGCGCTCCTTGGCGGCGTGCTGAGCGCCGGCGAGGGAGTCGCCGCCGAAGTCGCCCTCGAAGTAGACGTGCCCGATCGTGCTGCCCTCGGGGACCTTCAGGGTGTCGACGAGGTAGTCGATGGCGTTGGCGGCCTCGATGCTGTAGGTGGTGCCGGGGACCTGCGCCACCTTGTACTTGAGGGCGACGCTGGCCCAGCCCATGCCGCCGACGTAGAGGTCGTCCTTCTCCGCGAGCGGGAGGATGGCCGCGACGACGGGCGAGCCGAGCACCTGCTGGAGCGCCACGACGTCCGGCGACATGCTCCGGTAGAGCGACACGGCGCGCTGCGGGTTGTAGCCGTGGTCGCGCACGTCGACCGTGATCTTGCGGCCGCAGATGCCGCCCTCGGCGCTCTTGGCCGCCCAGTACGCCTTCTTCTCCGCGACCTGGACGGCGGCGCCGGCCTTGAACGGCCCGGACAGGTCGGTGAGGACGCCGATCTTGATCTCGGAGTCGGTGACGCCGTTGCCGGTGCGGACGCCCTTGTCGTCTCCTCCGGATCCGGCGTTGGGGTCGGTGGTGCTGCATGCCGCTAGCGCGACCAGGCACACGGCCGCCGCTGCGAGGGGACGGAATGTCATGGGGTGGTCTCCTTCAGGCTGGAACGTTCGGCAGGACGCGTGGACCGGGCCGGCCCCCCGGTCCGTTCGGTGCGGACCCCCGCACGGCGCAGGGCCCCGGAGAGCCCGCCGCGCAGGAAGATCAGGACGGCGATGATCGCGACGCCGTAGACGAACCGGCTCAGCGTGGCGGCGTCGAGGCCGCCGGAGCCGGGCGCGGAGAGGAAGGGCAGCTGCGAGCTGTACTGGACGAGCAGCAGCGGCAGCACCGAGACGAACACCGCCCCGGCGGAGGCGCCCGCGATCGAGCCGGCCCCGCCGAGCACGATCATCACCAGGTAGTCGATGGACACCGTCAGCGCGAACGAGTCCGGCGCGATCCGGCCGAACGCCAGCGCCGTCAGCGCGCCGGCGATCCCGGCGTAGACCGAGGAGACGGTGAACGCGGTGGCCTTGACCCGGGCGACCTGGATCCCGACGGACGCGGCTGCGGTCTCGCCGTCGCGGACGCCGGCCATCGCCCGTCCCGCCCGCCCGGCCTTGATGCCCCGGCCGAGGAGCGCCGCCAGCAGCGCGATGACCAGGAACAGGTACCAGAGGCGGTGCAGCTCCCCGAACGGCGTCCCGAGCACCGCGAGGTACTCGGGGTTCTCGTCGCTGAAGCTGAAGCCGGGCACCGCGAACGCCTCGACGGTGCGGCCGTTGTACCCGCCGGTGACGTCGTCGGCGTTGAGCCAGACGTGCCGGCCGAGGAACACCAGCCCGAGGGAGGCCAGGCCGAGGTAGATGCCGCGCAGCCGTCCCGCGATGGGGCTGAACAGGGCGCCCGCCGCGCCCGAGACCACCGCGGCGGCGATCAGGGCCAGCACCGGCGGCAACCCGAAGCCGGACATGTCGTCCTCCTGCGCGCCGGCGAGGAGGGTGTAGGTGTAGGCGCCGACGCCGAGGAAGAACGCGTGCCCGAGCGAGAGCTGGCCCGCGACGCCGACCAGCAGGGTGAGGCCGATGGCCCCGACCACCGCCGCCATCGCGAACAGCCCGGCCTGGAGCCAGAAGTCGGTGAGCCACAGCGGCCCGGCGACGGCGGCGAGCAGCAGGGCGCCGCCGACGGCCCGGGACGGCGTGACCCGCTGGAACCGGGCGAGCCCGAGAGCGTGCGGCCGATCAGACACGAATGGCCTCCTTCTGGCCGAACAGCCCGTGCGGGCGCAGCAGCAGGACCAGGACCATCACCGCGTACGGGACGACCTCGCCGAAGCCGCTGCCGAGGAAGTGCAGATCGGACTCGTAACCCACCGCGAGCGCCTGCGCGACGCCGATGACGAGCCCGCCGACGACGGCGCCCGGGACGGAGTCGAAGCCGCCCAGCACCCAGGCGGGGATGGCGGCGAAGGCGATGACGGAGATGCCGGGCTCCACGCCGGGCGTCGGGTAGGAGGTGAGGAACACCCCGGCGACGGCCGCGAGCGCACCGGCGATCCCCCACCCGATCGCGCTGGTGCGGCTGAGCCGGATGCCCATCAGCGACGCGGTGTCGGGGTCGGCCGCCGCCGCGCGCATCGCGACGCCCCAGTCGGTGCGGGCCGCCAGCACCCCGAGGGTGCCGAACAGCACCAGCGCCGCCCCGGCCGCGATCGCCCGGGACGCCGGCAGGCTGACCCCGGCCACCGTGACCACCGACGCGCCCCACGGCGCGCCGTTGCTGAGGACGTCGTTGCCGATCTGCCTGGTCAGCTCGGTGAGCAGCAGGATGTCCACGCCGATCGTCAAGATCGCGAACACCCCGGGGTCGCGTTCGGCGACGTTCCGGACCAGCAGCGCGTTGATCAGCGCCGCGACCAGGGCGGCGCCCAGGACCCCGGCCGCGAGCGCGAGCCAGAACCCGAGCGGCGACTGCAGCCGCGCCACCAGGTAGGCGCCGAGCAGCAGCACCGAGCCGTGCGCGAAGTTCAGCACCCCGGTCGACTTGAACACGACCACGAAGCCGACCGCGATCAGCCCGAGGACCAGCCCGAGCGACACGCCGTTGACCAGCTGTGTCAGCAGATAACTCATGCCGCCTCCGACCCGAGGTAGGCCCGCAGGACTTCGGGGTCGCGCTGGACCTCGGCGGGCGTGCCGTCGGCGATGAGGCGGCCGAAGTCGAGCACGGTGACGCGCTCGGCCAGGCCCATCACGAACGGCATGTCGTGCTCGACGAGCAGGATGGAGATCCCGAGCTCGCGCTGGACCGCCATGATCGTCTCGGCCATCTCGGCGGACTCGCCGTGGTTCATCCCGGCGACCGGCTCGTCCAGGAGCAGCAGGGTCGGCTCGGCGCACAGCGCGCGTCCCAGCTCGACCCGCTTGCGGTCGCCGTAGGAGAGGGTGTGCACGGCCCGGCCGAGCAGCCCGGCGATGCCGAGCAGGTCGGCGACCCGGCCGATCTGGGCGCGGTGCTCGCGGTCCTCGCGGCGGGCGCGCGGCAGGCCGAGCGCGCCGCCGAGGACGCCGGACCGCATCAGCCGGTGCCGTCCGGTGAGCAGGTTGTCGGCGACCGTCGCGTCCAGGGACAGCGAGATGTTCTGGAAGGTCCGCGCGACGCCGAGCCCGGCGATCTGGTCCGCCCGCAGCCCGGTGAGGACCCGGTCGCCGTACCGGACGGTGCCCTCGGCGACCTTGTACGCGCCGCCGAGGACGTTGATGCAGGTCGACTTGCCGGCCCCGTTCGGGCCGATGAGGGCGTGCACCGTGCCGGGCGCGATCTCGAAGGACACGTCCATGAGCGCGGTGACGCCGCCGAACCGGACCGTCACCCCGTCCACGCGCAGCGCCTCCGCGCGCACGGCGCGGTCGCCCGCGCCGGCGCGCATGGCCTTGGCCAGGCCGGTCAGCCCGGTCAGCCCGCCGTCCCCGGTGCCGGCGGCGTCCGATTCGGTGTCGGCCTCGGCCTCGGTGCCGGTGTCGGTGTCGGCGGCTTCGGTCGTGCCGCCGCCGAGGTAGCGGCTGCGGATCTCGTCGGTGCCGGCCAGCACCTCGGCGGGGCCGGACGCGGCGACCTTCCCCACCTCCAGCACGTAGGCGCTGCCCGCGACCCGCAGCCCCATCACGGCGTTCTGCTCGATCAGCAGCACCGCCGTGCCCTGCCGGTTGATCTCCGTGATGATCTCGCCGATCTGGGTGACCAGCTGCGGCGCCAGGCCGAGCGACGGCTCGTCCAGGAGCAGCAGCCGGGGCCGGCTCATCAGCCCGCGGCCGATGGCGAGCATCTGCTGCTGGCCCCCGGACAGCAGCCCCGCCCGCTGCCGGCGCCGACCGGCCAGATCGGGGAACAGCTCGAAGACCCGGTCGAGGGCCTCGCGCTTGGCGCGTTCCGCCGCGGTGAACCCGCCGGCCCGCAGGTTCTCCTCCACCGTCAGGTCGCGGAACACCCGCCGCCCCTCGGGGACCTGCGCCACGCCCGCCCGCACGATCTCCGCGGTCGGCAGGCCGCCGATGTCGCGTCCGTCGAGGCGGACGGTCCCCGCGGTGATGCCGCCGCCGACGGAGCCCAGCGATCCGGAGACGGCGCGCAGGAGGGTGGTCTTCCCGGCGCCGTTGCCGCCGAGCACGGCGACGACGCCGCCCCTCGGGACCTGCAGGGACACTCCGCGCAGAGCGCGCACGGCACCGTCGTAGCCGACGTCGAGACCCTCGACGGCGAGCAGCGGATCGTCGGGGACGGCGACGGTGTCCCGATCAGGTTCGGACTTGGTGGGCATGAGGCCTTCCCTCCACGCGGGGAAATCGGGACGCTTACCTCGACCGCGAGGAACGCTAGACAAAGTAGTGTCGCGCGTCAAGGGTTGTTTGTATATTAATGTGATTAAGATCACTCTAGCGGCCACCTGCGCGGACGCCCCGGGGTCGCGGAGGTGCTTGGGGGCCCGGCGCCGCCTTCCTAGACTCGGATGTCATGATCAGAAACGTCGGGGTCGCCCTGCTGCTGGGCGGAAGCACGGTCCTGGGCGGCGCCGCCGCCGTCCCCGCCCACGCCGCCCCCGCCGATGGCCTGGCGGAGGACCTGGACGCCGTACTCCGCGACGGGCGCCTCCAGGGCGCGGCCGTCGACGTGGTCGTACGCGACGCCAGGACCGGCGAGTTCCTCTACGACCGCGACGGCGGCGGGCAGGTCACCCCGGCGTCCAACAACAAGCTGCAGACCGCGGCGGCGGCCTTCGGCATTCTCGGCCCCGGCTACCGGTTCCGCACGACGGTGAGCGTCAAGGGCGGAAACCTCTACCTCAAGGGCACCGGCGACACCACCATGCGGGCCGCCGAATACGACCGCCTCGCCGCGGCCGTCGCCGCCGCGGGCATCACCGAGATCAAGGGCGACCTCGTCGCCGACGACACGTGGTTCGGCGCCAAGCGGACCCCCGACGACTGGGATCCCGCGGACCTCCAGTACGCCTACGCCGGGCAGACGTCCGCGCTCACCGTCTCGCCCAACGACGACTTCGACGCGGGCTCGATCGAGATCTCCCTCTCCCCCGCCGCCCGCGAAGGGGACCCCGTCCGGGCCGGGCTGACCCCCGGCACCGGCGTCGTGAAGATCGACAACAGGGCGGTCACCGGCCCGCCCGGATCGCCGTCCACCCTCGCGGTCGACCGGAGCAACGGCGCCAACACCATCGTCATCACCGGCTCCCACCCGGCGGGCGCGGCGCCCACCAGCGTCCTGCGGACGGTCGAGGGGCCCACGCTGTACGCGGCGGACGTGTTCCGCAGGGCGCTGAAGGCGCACGGCGTCCGGGTGTCCGGCACGACCGAGCGCGGCAGGACGCCGCCGGGCGCCCGGACGGTCGCCACCCGGACGTCGATGCCGCTGTCGCGGCTCGCCAAGCCGTTCCTGAAGCTCAGCAACAACGTCATGGCCGAGACCCTCGTCAAGGCGATCGGCCGCAAGGTGCGGGGCGAAGGCACCTGGGCGGCGGGGCTGCCCGCCGTCACCGCCCACATCCGGCGCCTCGGCGTCGACACCTCCCAGGTGACCATGACGGACGGCTCGGGCCTGTCGCGCGGCAACCGCACGACGGCCGTGCAGCTCAGCACGCTGCTGAGGAACGTCCGGAAGCGGCCGTGGTTCCCCGCCTGGTACTCGGCGCTGCCCGTCGCCGGGCAGCCGGACCCGCTGACCGGCGGGACGCTCGCGAACCGCATGCGGGGTACCGCCGCGGCCGGGAACGTGCACGCCAAGACCGGGACGCTGACCGGCGTCACCGCCCTGTCCGGCTACGTGACGGACCCCCGCGGCCGCATGCTGATCTTCTCCAGCGTCTTCAACGGCTACTCCGGAGGGGCGCCGAAGGACATCGAGGACGAGATCGCCGTGCGCCTCGCCACCGGCGGCGACGGCGCCCGCGCCGCCCTGCGCCGGATGGCCCCGGTCGACGGCGGACACCTCGAAAGCACCTGGACCGGCGGCCTCCGGCCCTAGCCGGGGCATGTCTCAAGCGGCCCCGGCTTCGAGGCACACCTGCGAGGATGGGCCCGACTCGCCGACCCCCGGAGGGCGCCCCGTGCCGGATTCGCTGATCGTCGATCGCGTTCTCGGCGACCGTCCCTTCGCCGAGATCGGTTTTCCGTCGGTGGCGGCCGTCGGCGAGCGGAGGGGGCTCGTCGTCGCCGGCGGCGCGGTCGGCCCTCCCGGGTGGCAGCCCGGCGTCCTCACCAGCGGGCGGAGTACCCACCGCATCGGGGTCTACGGCCTGGACGACCTGCGCTGCCGGTTCCTCCTGCCGTCGCGGTGGCCGGTCAACACCATCGCGTTCCATCCGGTGCTGCCGCTGGCGGCCATCGGTACCGGAGACTACGACGGCGGCTTCTTCTACAAAGGCGAGCTGCTCCTGCTCGACCTGCTCTCGGGTGAGGCCGTCTCCGCCTTCGCCTCGGAGAGGGAGGTCCGGTCCGCGCGGTGGCGGAACGAACACCGCCTCGACCTCGTCCTCGCCGCGGTCGACGATGAGAGCGGCGAGCACGACACCTGGGGTTTCGCTCCGTCCATCGCCCGTGACGACTGGGCGGCCACGCCCGCGAAGGCGGTCGGCCCGGCCGAGCTGGCCGGAGACCGCGTGCCGTCGGTGCCCCCGGGCGCTCCGGAGGCGGCACTGCGCACCCTGGAATCGCTCAGCGCCGCGTGCCGGAACGTGACATTCACGCCGCGCCGCCAGGTCCGGGCGGTGGAGCCGCTGCGCGACGGCCGGGTCCTGGCCGCGCTGGACGGCGTGCGGCTGGAGTCGTGGCTGCCGTCCGGCCGGCGGGAGTGGGCGGCGCCGGTGCCCGGTGGCGGTGGCAGGCGGATCGTGGTCACCCCGGACCAGCGGGCCGCCTGGGTGGAGGTCCAGTGGGCGCCCGGCTGGGACGGGCCCCGGGTGCGGTACCGGCCGAACGGCGCCGAACGCCTGTCGCTCCAGAACGGCGAGGTCCTGCGTCCCGCCGGTTCGCAGACCCCTGTCGCGGTGACCGGGAGGCAGGACGGCTGGGTGATGCTGCTGGACACCCGGCACGCCCCCACCGAGGCCGCCACCACCCTGGTGTCCCCTGACCAGCAGGAGTCGGCGCCCCTCGACCTGGGAGGGTACGAGTTCGACAACACCACCTTCGTCATCCGCCGAAGCCCGGAGCTGCTGTTCCTGCAGCCCACACCGCACGGCGCGTGGATCGCGGCCGTGGAGCCTTCCGGCGCGGTCCAGCCGCTGTTCCCCCTGGACTGGGACACCGGACGCGGTACCCGGTTCTCCGGCGGACCCGGCGTCCGGCTGCAGGACGCGCTGGTCCATGCCGGCGCCGTCCGCCGCCCAGGTCCGCACCCGCGGGTCGAGGCGTTCGTGGCGCGGCGGCAGGCGGACGGCGAGCCCGGATGGGTCTTCGCATGCGAAGCCGTCATCACGGCGATGGACGCCGCCGGGGACACCGTCCTGGCGGCGCTGGACTCGGGCGAGGTCGTCGCCTTGGGCGCCGCGGACGGCAGGCCCCGCTGGAGACGGTCGCTCACCGTCCACGGCATGCCCGCGTCCGGGACATCGCTGGCGATACCGGAGGACGGCCGTGTCCTCATCGGCACCGCGGACGGACGCGTCCTCGACGCCCGGTACTGAACCCGTCGCCCGAAGCGGCCTCGGCGGCGGCGTGGGTCGTCACAGTTTGTCGTCACAGGTCAGAGCCAGCCGAATATCGCGGCCGCGTCCGGTGGATCAGCCGCCGCGGGGCCGCGTGGCCGTCCGGAGCGCGCGGTAGAGCAGGCCGGGGTCGCCCAGCCGGTGCCGGAGAACCTTCTCCAGGCCGCCGATCGGGACGAGGTTCTGCGGGGCGCGCGGATCCTTGTAGCCGATCCCGGCCAGCCCCGGGATGATCGCCGCGCTGTGGTCGGCGAGCTCGGTCACCGCGTCCCGGGACAGGTCGGCGGCGGCCTCGCAGCGGGCGATGCCCGCCCATGGTGCGGTGGACGGGGTCGGCAGCCGCAGATACCAGGAGTGCCGCGCCCAGCTCGTCGTCATGAGGAAGACGGGCGTGCGCTGGCCCGGCCGCAGCGCCGTGAGGACGGCCGTCTGCGGGTCGGCCAGGTAGGCGGCATGGTGGGTCTTGACGTAGCCGATGGTGCGCGGCAGGTGGGCGCGGCCGCGCAGGGGGCCGTCCACGATGAGCAGGTCGTCGGGGCCGGACGCCGTCCGGTACCGGGTGGCGAGGGTCACCTCCAGGTCGCTGAGCTGCCCCTGGAGCGCGAGGGACAGCTGCTCGGCGGTGCCGCCGCGGGCCCGCGCCGCGACGTACGTGCCCGCCCAGGTGGCCAGGTCGGCGGCGTGCGGAGACGGGGTGAACAGCGAGCGGCGCACGTCCACCTCGGCGAGTTCGGCGAGCCCGCCGGGCGCGCAGCGCACCAGGCCGGCGGCGCAGGACGCGGCGATGCCGGGGGCGGGCATGCCCCCGGACGGGTCGCCGACCCACACCCGCGCCTCGACGCGGCGGACCCCGTCCGCCACGATCAGCCCGCCGGGCGGCGGCCCCGCCGCGGCCGGGGACACCGGCCGCCAGCGGTCCGGCGGCAGCTCCACCTCGAGGTCGAGCTTGACGGACGAGGGGTCCAGCTCGCCGATCGCCTCGGCGGTCAGCGAGGTGGCGTACCCCGGGTCCCAGGGGTCGACGGTGATGGCGGCGGTCGCGGCCGGCGGTGCCGTGGTCACGTGGCCTTCTTCTCCAGATGCGAGCCGGTGTTGTCGCGGGACACGTCGAAGCGGACGGGGACGCGCTCGGCGAGCGCCGGAACGTGGGTCACGATGCCGACCATACGATCGCCCCCTGACGTCAGGCGTTCGAGCGTCGTCGCGACCGTGTCGAGGGTGACGGGGTCGAGGGTGCCGAAGCCCTCGTCCAGGAAGATCGAGTCCAGGCTCCGGGCCGCGCCGCCGCCGAACCGCGCGACCTGGTCCGACAGCGCCAGGGCGAGCGCGAGCGACGCCTGGAACGTCTCGCCGCCCGACAGCGTCCGGACGCTGCGCCGCAGCCCCGCCTCCGCGTAGTCGATCACCTCGATGGCGTTCTTGCCGTCGAGGACGAGTTCGAACTGGCCGTCCGACAGTTCCCGCAGCGTCCCGGACGCGGTGTCGACGAGCAGCGCCAGGGCCTCGCCGCACAGCCAGTTCTCGAAGTTGTTGGCCCGCAGGTGCCGGGCCAGTTCGCCCGCGACCCGGGCGTCCTGCCCTCGGCGGCGGATCTCCTCGCCCAGTTCGGCGGCCAGCCTGCGGTCCCGGCGGATGCGCTCCAGCCGGTTCCCGGCCTGGTTGCGGGCGTTCAGGACGGCTTCGCGGACCGTGTCGGGCTCGATGGGCGCGGGCACGGCGATCGCGTGGGCGTCCAGTTCGGCGGCGAGCGCCTCGTGTCCCTCGTCCCTCCGCCGGCGCAGGTCGCTCAGCATGGTCTTCATCGCCTCGGCGGCCCGTCTCCGGCGGCCCGTCTCCACGTCGCGCCAGGCGAGGAGGGCCGTCCAGGCGGCGTGCAGGTCGGTGCGGTCGACCGACGGGGCGCCGAGCGCGACCACGGTGTCGCGGGCGCGGTCCAGCTCGGTGAGCGCCCTGTCGGCCTCGCGGTTCAGTTCGGCGCGCCCGTCTTCTGCCTTGGCCAGTTCGGCTCGGGCGGTGAGCAGGGCCTGCCGTGCTCTGGTCGCTTCTTGGCCTGCCAGGTCGATGGCGTCGCGGCGGCGCTGCGCGTCGTCGAGGTCGGGGTGGGCGCGGATGCGCTCGGCCTCGGCGTCGCGTTGCCGCCCGAGAGCGGCGAGGTCTGCTTCCCGCCTCGACAGTTGCCGCTCCGACTCTTGAAGTCTCGCCTGTGCGTCGTCGAGTTCCCGCTTGCGGGCCTGAACGTTCCGGTCCGCCGCGCCGAGTGCGGGCGGGGCGTGGTGCTCGGGCAGGTGGGTGACGTCCCGCCGGCAGACCGGGCAGGGTTCGCCGACGGAGAGCCGCCGGGCGAGATCGGCGGCGGTGTCGGCGTCGCGGACGCGCTGCCGCTCGGCCTCGGCCTGTTCGAGGTTCGCGCGGGCGACGGCGAGGTCCGCGCCGGTGTCGTCCACCTCTCGGCGCGCCTCCTCCACACCGGTCCGGGCGGTCGCGATCTCGCCGGTGAGGCGGGCGTGCTCGCGATGGGCGCTGATCGCCAGGTCGAGGACGGTCTTGTCGCCGAGGTCGGCGAGCCTGTCGCGGGCTTCGGACTCGGCCTCTTCGTGCCGGGTCACCTCCTGGGCGAGCCGCTCGGCCGCGTCCTTCGCGGCCTTCAGGTCGTCGGCGAGGGTGGGGACGTCCTCGGGCATGGCGAGCGCGGTCAGGGCGGCGAGCGAACGTGCCGCCTCGGTGGCCTCGGCCTCCCGTTCCCGAATGCCCGCGTCGATGCGGTGGAGATCGTCGAGTGCCGAACGGGCCTCCTCGGCGAGGGCGTGCAGGCGCTCCAGCCGCCGCGCGGCCTCGTTCTCGGCGGCCTCGTCGGCCTCGGTGAGCTTGTCGCGCTGGACCTGCGCCGCCTGCGCGTGGGCCGCGGCGGCCTTGGCCTCATCGTTCGCCCGCCGCATGATGACCTCGAAGGTCTTCGCGTCGAGGAGCTGGACGAGGAGGTCCTGCCGCTTGCTCGGTTCGGCTTGCAGGAAGTCCGCGAAGCGTCCCTGCGGGAGGACGACGCACTGCGTGAAGAACTTGTACTCGAGCCCGGTGATGCGCTGCACGGCGGCCGTCACCCCGTCGCCGTCGGCGACCGTCCGGACCTGGGCCGCCAGGAGTTCCTCGATGCCGCCTGCGGGGTCGACGGACGGGTCGAGCTCGTCCAGCCGCGCCTCCTTCGTCGTCACCGCGCCGCGGGCGCCGCGGGCCAGCGCGCGGACGACCCCGTAGCGGCGGCCCGCCGACTCGAAGACGAGCGCGACCTTGCCGGAGTTGACCGACGGCGCCAGCGCCAGCCGGATCACGTTCTCCTTGCCCCAGCGCGGCACCGACCCGTACAGCGCGAAGCAGATCGCGTCGATGACGGTGCTCTTGCCCGATCCGGTGGGGCCGACCAGGACGAAGTAGTCGACGTCGTGCATGGCGACCGAGGTCGGCGTCCGGTAGCTGCAGAAGTTGTCCATGTGGACGCACAGCGGCCGCATCAGCCGTCCCCTTCTTGCCCGTCGATTTCGTCGTACAGCCGGTCGAACAACGCCTCGACCTTCTCGTCCTCGTGGCCCTGCTGCTCGAGGTAGGTGCGGAACAGCCGGCGCGGCGTCGGGGCGTCCTGCCCCGCGACGGTCATGCTCCGCGGCGCGGAGGTGGGGCGGAACGCCTCGTCGATGTCGACGGTCAGCGCGTTCGGGAGTAGCTCCCGCACGTCGTCGGCGAGCCCGGCGCGCGGCTTCTCCGCGACCACGACGCGCAGCCACGCGTCCCCGAGACCGTCCGCCATCGCCTCCAGCGCGCCGAGGGAGCCGGTGACCGTGCGCAGGATGCGGGCGCCCTTCAGCGTCACCTCCCGCACGTCGGCGGGACGTCCCGGCGCGACGTCGACGACCAGCGCGCCCGGCGTGTTCTGCTCCTCCCCGAAGTCGACGGCGATCGGGGAGCCGCTGTACCAGATGGGGCAGGGGCCCGGCATCCGCTGCCGCCGGTGCAGGTGGCCGAGCGCGGCGTAGTGGGCGGTCGGCGGGAACGCCGACGACTCGAAGTAGTAGGAGAAGATCGTCTGCGCCTCGCGTTCGCCGCCGCCGAGCCTGCCGCCCGGCAGCGTCCCGTGCGCCGCGATCAGGTTCACGGTGTCGGCGCTGAACCCTTCGGTGAGCGCCGCGGCGAGCTGCCCGAACCGGTGGGCGTAGTCGCGGTTGTGCTGGTCGGGCGTGCCGGTCAGCGCCTCCAGGGCCCGGACGACGTAACGCTGCGACAGGAACGGCATGGCGGCGAGCCTGACCGGCTCCCCGGTGCGGGCCGTCCACGACAGCAGCCCGCCCGCGCCCGGGCGCCGGAACCTCCCGACGACGCGGATGCCGAGCTGCCGCAGCACCGGCCGGTACACGTCGTCCAGCAGGCGCGGATCGTCGTGGTTGCCCGCGAGGACGACGACCTCGCGGCCGCCCTCCTGGAGCGCCAGCAGCGTCTTCATCACCAGGGCCTGCGACGGCGGCGTCGGGACCGCGCCGTCGAAGACGTCCCCCGCGACGATGACCGCGTCGACATCCTCCTCCCGCGCGACGTCGACCAGCTCGCCCAGCACCGACGCGTGCTCCTCGAACCGCGACCGGCCCCGGAGCACCTTGCCGACGTGCCAGTCGGCGGTGTGCAGGAACTTCATCGTTCGCTCCCGGTGGATCAGAAGGGGGGTACTTCGTCGTCGTCCTCGCCGAGGCCCTCGAACGGGTCGCGGGACGGCCCGGAACGCGCCGCGGCACGCGGGACCGCCTCGGCGGGACGCGTCGCCCAGGCGGGGAACGGGAACTCCACGGCCAGCGGCACCGGCAGCTCCGGCTGCCCCACGAACATCGTCCCGGGCTTGGCGATCGTGGCCCGCGCCCGCGCGGCCGGCGGCAGCCAGCCGTACTCGCCCCGCGTCGCCTCCGCCGCGTCCAGCCTGCCCGCCACCCGCACCGCGCAGTTCGCGACGATGCGGCGCTCGACCTCCGACGCCGTCTGCTGCGCCCCGATGAGGATCACCCCGAGCGAACGGCCCCGCTCGGCGACGTCCAGCAGGATCTCCTTGATCGGGGAGTCGCCCTCGCGCGGCGCGTACTTGTTCAGCTCGTCCAGGACCACGAACAGCAGCGGCCTCGCGCTGCCGGTGCTCTCCTTGCGCGCGAACTCGCCGCGCAGCACCACCCCGACGACGAACCGCTGGGCGCGCTCGGGCAGGTTGTGCAGGTCCACCACGGTGACCTGCGCATCGGTCTCGATCGACCGGCCGCTCCTCGCCGGCAGGTCGCCCCGCACGATCGGCGACAGCGGACGCACCGACGAACGGAGCCGCCGCAGGAACGCGTTGACGGTGCCGAGCCCCATCAGCTGCGCGCCCCAGGCGCGGCGGGTGTCCTCGTCCGTCAGCGTCTCCTCGATGAACCGCACCAGATCCTCATAGGTGCGGCAGACCTGGCCGCCGTCCCCCAGCCGGACCGCCCCGCCGCCTCCGACGGGCTCGGCGTCCCGGGCGAGCCTCGCGGCGACCTGCCCGATCAGGATCGTGTACTGCGCCCGCTCGTCCTCGGTGTCGGCGAACACGTAACGCAGCAGTTCCTCTTCGCAGAACTCGGCGAGCGTCCAGTAGAAGGGGCTGACGTCCTGGGTGCGGGCCGTGACGTGGGGCGTCCCGTTGGGGTCGCCCGGCCTGGGCGGCGCGAACACGTGCACGCTGCCGAACGGCCCCGGCTGCAACCCCAGCCGCCGGTACGCGGCCCGCGCGTTCTCGTCCAGGCGGTTGTTGGCGTGGTCGAGGAAGAGCAGATCCTCGCCCTTCACCGAGAAGATCAGCGCCTTCGTGTTGTGCGCCTCCGCGCCGAGCGCCCCCGAATTGAAGATCGAGTAGAGCAGGAACGTGGCGAACGACGTCTTGGTCGCCACGCCCGAGATCCCGGAGATGGAGACGTGCGCGCCGCGCGTCCCGTCCAGGAACTCCAGGTTCACGTGGATGGGCTCCCCGTCGCGCCCGAGCCCGACCGGGATCCGCCGCTCCATCACGTCGAAGTACAGCGCCCGCTCCCGGTCCAGCGCGCCCGCCCGCCGCGCCTCGGTGCCGGGCAGCGGCGGCACGTACACCTCGGGCTCGACCCGCGTCACCGTGACCTCGGCCGACTCGACCACCGCCGCGGGCAGCACCCCCTGGGCGATGAGGAACACGTCCGAGTCGTAGGCGGCGCCCTCATGCCTGGCCTCCACGTTCGTGACGACCCCGGCGATCAGCACCTCGCCCCGCCCCGGCACCTCCCGCCGCGCGGCGATCACCTCGTCCAACTGGACGACCGTCCCGGGCTCCAGCCCCACCCAGAACGACAGCGGCGTCGCCGACTGCGTCCCCAGCACCCGCCCGACGACCGGCCCGCGCTCAGCGGTTTCACCCATACACCCCACCCAGACCACATGAATCCCACCAGCTCACCGCAGGCTATACACACCCTCCGACCACCGGAGAACCTTCACGAAGACCACAATCCGCCAGCCACCGCCAGGCTTCACCGAGACACGGCCCGGCACCGGCGGGCCGTTTCTGGGCGCTGGCCCGGTGGCGCAGGGGCTCTAGTTCAAGGTGTCGAGGTCGCGGATCGTGGTGCAGGCTCGGGTGGCCATGGTGAGGAACATGGCGTCGCCGCGTTCGGTGGGGGTGCCGTAGGCGCAGCCCAGGACGGTGATGAGGGGGGCCTGCAGGAGGGCGAAGCGGTAGTCGTCCCAGCAGAGGCCCAGGGGGTAGTCGGTGACGCCGTGGGTGAGGAGGGCGTCGTGGTAGCGGGCGACCAGGTCGCGTTCGTGGGTGCGGCGGTCCTCGGTGGTGAGGCTGGTGGCCAGGAAGTACGACAGGTCGCGGGCGGGGAGGCCGATGGTGAGGGTCTGCCAGTCGACGGTGGTCGCGGTGGTGTCGTCCGGGGGGAACAGCAGGTTGTCCAGGCGGTAGTCGCCGTGGACGAGGCCGAAGCGTTCGGGGCGGGCCAGGAGCCAGGGGCCGATGGTCTCGGTGGTCCGGCGCAGGGTGTCCCGGTCGGCGGGGTGGAGGCGGTCGGCGAAGCGGTCGATGAACGTTTCGACGGCGGGGGCGTAGACCTCGGCGAGGGTGGAGGCGTCGGTCTCGGTGTTGTGGTGCAGGCCGTCGATGGCCAGGAGGGTTTCGTCGCACCAGCGGGGACCGTGGAGGCCGGCCAGGGCGCGCATGCACGTGTGGGCCTGCCGGGGTGAGCAGCCGGTCAGCTGGTCGCCTTGGGCGGCCGGGGAGAGATCCTCCAGGAGGAGGACGAAGTTGGAGGTCTCGGGGTCGATGGCGGCGTGGTGGCAGTGCGGGGTGCGGATCGTGACCGTTTCGGCGATCTCGCGGTAGAAGAGCAGTTCGGTGCGGTAGGCGCCGCCGAGGAGGGCGCGGGCGGCGGGGTCGGCGGCGGGGAGTTTGGCGATCAGGCGGGCGGGGGCCTCGCCGGTCAGGGTGACGCGGAAGCAGGAGCCGATCTGGCCGGTGCCGACGGGCTCCAGGTCGACCCGGTCGATTCTCGTGTTCAGGACTTCGGTGAGCCACGCCGGGGTCAGGTCCTCCGGGCCGGCGATGATCTTCACGAGCGGCCCGGGTTGCGGGGGTGGGCGGCGCGGCCGGGTGGGCGGACGCGGCGGTAGGCGTCGAGGATCGGGGCGAGTTCGGCGGGGGTCGCGCCGTGCAGGATGACGCCGTCGGCGCCCGCGGTGAACTGGTCGACGACGCGGGCGGCGCACCGGTCGGGGGTCCCGGTCGCGGACGCGGTGAGCCATTCGTCCGGGATCAGGCCGGCCACGTTGAGCAGGTCCTCGGTCGTGCCGATCGCGTCGAAGGCGCCGGGGTAGCCGGTGACGAGGTCGTCGGCGCGGAAGCGGGCCAGGACGCCGGGGTCCCAGCCGTTGACGCGTACCAGGAGGTCGCCGTACCCCTGCAGGTAGGTGGCGAGGCGGCCGACGAGTTTGCGCAGGCGCAGCTCCTCGTCGAGGTGGTCGCCGACCGTGGCCAGGACGGACCAGACGCGGACGGACGCGGGGTCGCGGCCGGCTTCGAGCGCCCCGCGGCGGATGGTCGCGACGGACTTGGCGAGGGTCTCGTCGGTGAAGAAGGTGTGCAGGACGACGCCGTCGGCGACGCGGCCGGCGAACTCCAGGGTCCGCTCCCCCATCGCGGTCAGGATGATCGGGATGTCCTCGTCGAAGGACGGGTCCTGGAGGAGGTAGGGGAAGTTCCCGGCGGGGCCGTCGTGCCCGGCCACCGCCTCGCCGCGCCACAGGCGGCGCAGGATGCCGGTGACGTCTTCAAGCTGCGCGGTGGTGACGCGGGGCAGGCCCATGACGTCGAAGAGCATGTCGAAGCCGCGGCCGAGGCCGAGCGCGAAGCGGCCGCCGGACAGGCGGTGCATGGTCGTCGCGAAGGTGGCGGTCAGCAGTGGGTGCCGGGTGTTGTGGTTGGTGGCGGCGGTCGCGATGCCGATCCGCTCGCTGACGGCGGCCGCCGCGCCGGACAGGGCGGCCGCCTCCTTGGTCGCGAACCGCTCGGAGAGGAAGACCGAGCCGAGGCCCAGGCGTTCGCCCTCGGCGACCTCGGCGAGCAGGTCGCGGGGTGTGGCCGAATGCCCGGCCAGACCGTAGAAGCCCAGTTCAGGAAGGTCGTCCATGGGCTGTTCCTTGGATCAGGGGGCGTCGGCCCGGCCGCTTCGCGAATAAGCGGACTTTAGTCTGGACAGTTGTCCAGATCAAGGTGGGGGCGGGGGCGCGCCGTAGACCGTGAGCCAGATCGAGCGGGCCAGGGTGCGGGCGATCCGCTCGTCGCCCGGGCCCTCGTCATGGCGGCAGTGCGCCTGAATGGTCCGTTCCACCATCCAGATCAGCACCAGCGCGGTGGTCGGGACGTCCATGCCGGGGTCGACGGTGCCGGCGCGCCGCTCGGCGTCGAGCCGGTCCTGCACGACCTCGGTGAACCGCCGCATCCGGTCGCGCCAGAAGGCCGCGACGTCGGGGTCGTACCCGGCGACCTCGGACAGGGCGTCCAGGACGCGGCGGTGCTCGCGGTAGGCGGCGATCATCTGCCGCATGGCGTGCGCGACGCCGTCGACGCCCCCGGAGTGGTCGGCCCGCCACCAGATCACGGCCTCGCCGAACAGCGCCTCGACCGCCTGCTCCGCGAGCGCGATGAGCAGCAGGCTCTTGTCGGGGAAGTGCAGGTAGAAGGTGGACCTGGCCACGTCGGCGCGCTCGGCGATGCGCTGGACGGGCAGTTCGGTGTACGGGGTCCCGTCGGCCATCATCTCCGCGGCGGTCCGCAGCACGCGCTGCCGGACGTCCTCGCGCCGTTCACGGACCTTCCGGCGCGGCCGCGTGGTGGATGCCATGGCGGCAGCGTACCCTGCACCGGCCGCCATCGGACAGTGTGTCGACACAGTGCTTGACAGCGTCCGGCGACCGAATCACACTCGGTCCACGGCTCCACACCAGGGGCCGGACGTCACGGGGGGCTCGGCCAAGGAGGCTCAACGTGGTACGTCACGGCACCCCCCGCCGGCACCTCGCCGTCCTGTTCGCACTGGTGCTGGCCGTCACGGCGCTGGTCGCGGTCACAGCCAGTCCCACGCGCGCCGGGACCGGGGACGATCCCGGCTCCTGGATCCCGCGCACCGACATCACGCGCTCGGACCTGACGCAGGTGCCCGGCAAGCTCGCCGAGCCGAGCGACGACGGGCCGCATCCCGGGTCCGCCACCGAGTGGTGGTACACGCACGTCATGGACCCCGCGACCGGACGGACGTTCATCGCGATGCTCTTCACCGCGCCGGTCCCCATAGCGGTGATCTTCTGGTACCCGGAGAACGGGCGGAAGACGGTGCTGCCGGAGCCGGCCTTCGACGTGACGGCCGCCGACGGCCCGGTCGTGCGCAGCAGCGCCGGCGACCTCGTCTACGACGAGGAGCGCGGCGCCTACCACCTGACGTGGCACGGCCTCTTCGCCAAGGCCGACATCTGGTTCGACAACGCGCTGCCAGGGGTGACCGGGGGCCCGATCCGCTATGACGGCGGCCAGACGATGTACTGGACGTCGCCCGTGGCCACGAGCCATGTGGACGGTTGGCTCCAGCCTCCCGGGGCGTCGTCCCCCATCAACGTGGACGGGTGGCGCGGCTACCACGACCACAACTGGGGCGACTTCAACGTGCTCGACCAGCGCTACTCCGGCTGGGAATGGGGCGTCTCCCACGAGCCGGACGGCACGGCCACCCTGCTCGGCGGCGTGGTGAAGGGCGACGGGACGTGGCAGGGCGTGGTGGGCCGGGTGACGCACCGCGAGACCTACGGCTGCATGAGCACGATCAAGCTGTCGGACTGGCGGGTGTCCGGCCTGTTCTCCTATCCGGAGACGACCACGCTGACCTGCGAATCGTCCCTGCTCGCGACGCCGGAGGGCCTCATCGGGAAACGGCCGGGGCTCAAGCGCAGCTTCCACGTCGTCGACCCGTTCATCCTGGACGTCGGCCTGCTCGCGCTGCCCGAGTCGGTCGGCCGCACCGTCCCCGGCTCGATCGGCCTCATCGAGCACATCCGGACGCTGAAGGCGCGGCTCCCGCGCTCCTGACCCCCCGCTCGCACTCCATCACCCCAGAGGACGGCGACCATGCCCGATGAGCACCCGACACATGGCGGCGACGCGGCGATCTCGCGGCGGCGGATGCTGTACGGAACGGCCGCCGTGGGCGCGGCGACGCTGCTGCCCGCCGCGTCGGCGCACGCGGCGCCGGGGCGGAAGCGGACGGTGGCGGTGCTGGGCGGCGGCATGTCCGGCCTGGCCGCCGCGCAGGAACTGGTGGAACGGGGCTTCGACGTCACCGTCTTCGAACGCAAGGCGCTCGGAGGGAAGGCGCGGAGCATCCCGGTCGAGGGCACCGGCAAGGGCGGCCGGAAGGATCTGCAGGGCGAGCACGGTTTCCGGTTCTTCCCCGGCTTCTACCGCAACGTCCCCGACTCGATGCGGCGGATCCCGTTCCCGGGCAACGCGAACGGCGTCCACGACAACATGTTCCCGCTGTCGTCGACGCGGATCTCCCGCAACGGCGGCCGCTCCGACATCATCGTTCCCGAGTTCACCGCCCCGGACGGCGGCGGCCTGGACCTCGGCCTGCTCACGGAGACGCTGAAGGGCCTCATGGAGCAGGCGGCCGCCCTCCCCCCGGACGAGATCGCCCTGTTCGTCAACCGCTTCATCGTCTACGCGACCAGCAGCGACGAGCGGCGCCTGGGGCAGTGGGAACACGTCACGTGGTGGGACTACGTGCGAGCGGAGGGCAAGTCCGAGGACTACCGGGCGATCGTGGCGCGGTTCCTGACGCGCGGTCTCGTCGCCGTCAAGGAGAAGGTCGCCAGCACCAGGACGGTCGGCGCCATGGGCCAGGCGTTCCTGCTGTCGGGCATCGGCCTCGGCGCCGACGGCGGCCTGGCCCGGATGCTCAACGCGCCGACGAACGAGGCGTGGATCGACCCCTGGGTGCGTCACCTGCGTGACCGCGGGGTGCGGTTCGAGGTCGGGCAGACGGCCGAGGCCCTGGAGATCGCGTCCGGGCGGGTCCAGTCCGTCCGGCTGGTGGACGCCGCGGGCCGCCGCCGCGTCCACGAAGCCGACTGGTTCGTCAGCGCGATGCCGGTCGAGCGGGCGCGGGCGCTGCTGTCCCCCGCCGTCCTGGCCCTGGACCCGGGTCTGGAGTCGTTGAAGGACCTGCACACCGAGTGGATGAACGGCCTGCAGTTCTTCCTGCGCCGCACCCCCGACGGCATCCCGCAGGAGGTCAACTTCATGGACTCGCCGTGGCAGCTCACCGCCGTCCTGCAGAGCCGCCTGTGGGACCGCGACATCCCGGGCGAGTACGGCGACGGGAACGTCGCCGACTGCCTGTCCCTGGACATCTCCGACTGGGACACCCCGGGCATCGTCCACGGCAAGCCCGCCAAGAGGTGCACCCCCGCCCAGATCGCCGAGGAGGCGTGGGCGCAGATGAAGGACCACCTTGAGGACACGGGCCGCTCCGTCCTGCCCGGCGACCTCGTGCACTCGTGGTTCCTCGACCCGGCGATCAGCTGGGACCGCTCCGCCGGGCGCAACGCCAACGACGAGCCCCTCATGGTCAACACGGTCGGGAGCTGGGCGAAGCGGCCGCATCCCCGCACGAGGATCCCGAACCTGTTCATGGCGGGCGACTATGTCCGGACCGGCGTCGACCTCGCCACCATGGAGGGCGCCAACGAGTCCGGGCGGGCCGCGGTCAACGCGCTGCTGGACGCGGCCGACTCCCCCGCCGAGCCGGTTCGGGTGTGGCCGCTGTACCAGCCGCCGGAGCTGGACGGCCTCAAGGAACTCGACGCCCGCCGCTTCCGCGAGGGCCGGCCCAACCTGTTCGACACGATGTGACCCGCGACGGTAGACGGCTCAAATGGCGGTGAAACGGGCCGGGTCGGTGAGGGCGGTGGCGGTTGTGCGCCACAGGACGTGGCGTTTCAGGCGGTGTCCGTCGTCGACGAGGGGATGGTCGAAGTCGCCGGCGGGATCGTGAGTCATGCCGATGCGTTTCATGACGGCCTGTGATTTCAGATTGGCGGTGCTGGTGAACGAGACCACCTCGTCGAGATGGAAGTCGTCGAACCCGGCGCGCAGGGCGCGGCGGGCCGCCTCGGTGGCGTAGCCGTGGCCCCAGGCGGAGCGGGCGAGCCGCCAGCCGATCTCCACGGCGGGGACGAAGGGCGCCTGGAAACGCACAACGGTCAGGCCGGTGAATCCGATGAACCGGCCCGTCTGCGCGACCTCCAGGGCCCAGAGACCGAAACCGTCCTCTTCGAAATCGGTCTCGATCCGGTCGATGAGCGCGTCGCTTTCACGGCGGGTCAATGGAGCCGGAAAATGCTCCATGACCTCGGGATCGGCGTTGAGCGCGGCGAAAGGCTCCCGGTCGCCGTCTTTCCAGCGACGCAGGAGTAGCCGGTCGGTCCGCAGCGTCGAAGGCACTGCCCGACCTTACGTGGTGACGATGTAGTCGGCGAGGTGCTGGCCGGTGAGGGTGGTGCGGTCGGCGACCAGGTCGGCGGGAGTGCCCTGGAAGACGATCTGGCCGCCGTCGTGGCCGGCGCCGGGGCCCAGGTCGATGATCCAGTCCGCGTGCGCCATCACCGCCTGGTGATGCTCGATCACGATCACCGACTTGCCCGAGTCGACCAGCCGGTCCAGCAACCCCAG
>NZ_JBEZGN010000051.1:0-52746 GCF_040650055.1 Spirillospora sp. NPDC048819
AAGGGATTCGCGGAATCGGGTGCGTCGGCTCAGCCCAATGAGCCAGGCAGCCGTGAGCCGCTCACGCCAGCCGGCGAGCTGCCCTGGATACAGCAGGAACTCAAGGTCGGTGTCGGTGATCTGTCGGGCGTCTCTCGCCAGAGTGTGAAGGAAGGGCCTGCGTTCGGTCTCAGGCTGACTCTCGAAGTTGCCGTGAAGAAGTTCCCGCCAACGAGGCTCCTCCGGGTCCGAGAGTGCGTGGACGTAGCGGCGAATCGGTTCTTCATTGCCCTCGTCGCGCTGGGGCCCCTGGCTCATGGCGGGATCCTGCCACACACGCGGCTACGGGCTGAGGACACCGCCCAGGCGATCAGGGGCGGCGCATGACGCGGGCGCTGGGCCCCAAGGCGTCGCTGTGGCATTCCAATGCGGGGGCCGGGTGGCTTGTGCTCGCCGTCTGCTGGACGCCCATCGTCGGGCTGTGGGTGGTGTGGGCCGCCGCGAAGCTCTGCGCCACCGCCACCGGCGGGACGGTCATGCCCTTCGGGTCCGACTTCGCCGCCGCCCTCATCCGGGGAGACACCGATGTGGCCTGGCCGGGAACACCTACACCGCTGGTCCTGCTCATCCTCGTGCTGTTCATCGCCGCGCTGGTGTACGGGATCTGGGCGGTGTGGTTGCGCATCGCGAAACGTTTTCCACAGCCTGGGGATCCCGTCGCCGCACTCGCCGACAACCCCGGCCTCACGGCGCTTCAGCCCGAGGCGACTGCCGAGAAGGCGATCGCGCTGCGCCGCTCACTCGCCAAGTCCGCCACCCAGGATCTGGAGCGCGGCGACATCGGCCTCGTCCTGGGAGACGTCCTGCTCCCGGGTGACCGTAGCGGCCCGACGTTGTTCGCCTCGTTCGAGGACACGGTCGTGGCGTTCATGGCACCGCGCTCGGGCAAGACGACCACCCAGTCGATCCCGCACGTACTGTCCGCGCCCGGGCCGGTCATCGCCACCAGCAACAAGGCCGACCTGTGGTCGGCGATCGCCACCGTCCGCGCCGACCGCACCGGCGGACAGACCTGGCTGTTCGACCCGCAGCACATCACCTACCAACCGCAAAACTGGTGGTGGAACCCGCTCGCCGGACTGTCCACCGTCGAGGACGCGCACCGCCTCGCCGGGCACTTCGTCCTCACCGTCGACGACGGCCAAAAGAAGGACCTGTGGGGACCGGCCGCACAAGACCTACTGTCCGCACTGTTCCTCGCCGCCGCGACCTCCGGCCGCTCACTGCATCACGTCGCCCGATGGCTGGACGAGCCCGCCGTCCCCACCCCGATCGAACTGCTCCAGCAGGCCGGGTTCCAGTTGATGGCCTCCTCGCTCAAAGGCACCCAGAACGGCGCCGTCGAAACCCGCGACGGGATCTACCAGACCGCCCGCACCGCCGCCAAAGCACTCCGCGACCAGGAAATCCTCGCCTGGGTCACCCCGGACCGCGACCTGCCCGCCCTCGACCCCGACGCGTTCGCCGCCTCCCGCGACACCCTCTACCTGCTGTCCAAATCGCTGTCGGCCGCCGCGCCGCTGATCGCCGCGCTCACCGACACCACCATGCGCGCCGCCGAACGCCGCGCCGAACAAGCCGGCGGACGCCTCGACCCGCCGCTGATCGTCGCGCTGGACGAGGCCGCCAACATCTGCCGCATCGCCGACCTGCCCCAGCTGTACTCCCACCTCGGCTCCCGCGGCATCATCCCCGTCACCATCCTGCAAAGCTACGAACAAGGCGTCACCGTCTGGGGCGAACCCGGCATGGCCGCGCTCTGGGGCGCCGCCACCCGCAAACTCATCGGCGCCGGCATCGACTCACCCCGCCTGGTCCGCGACCTGGCCACCCTCATCGGCCAGCACGACGTCCCCGTCCGCTCCATCACCTACAACGACGGACGCGCCAGCGAACAGATCTCCCTGCGCCGCCAGGAAATCCTCGAAGCCGCCGACATCCGCGCCCTGCCCACCGGCACCGCCCTCCTCCTGGCCACCGGCACCAAACCCGCACTCATCCGGCTACGCCCCTGGTACACCGGGCCCCACGCCGCCCCCATCACCCAGGCCATCACGACCGCCGACAACGCCATCGCCGACGCCGCCCGCCGCCACTACAACCACCCAGACAGCCCATCCACGCCGTAACCCACGTCCACGAGAAAGGGGCCTTCACATGCACCAATCCACAGCTATGGAGGCTCGATGCCCAACCCCAACACGCCAGCTGCGCACAGCAATCGTCCCGAGTCGCTGTACCCGGACGTCACCGCCTGGGTAACCCAGCACTTCGTCCCGATGTACCGGCGCACCCTCGGCGGCGAATTCCGCTGGTGCGCCCAATGGTGGCGCCACGGCGAGGCCATCTCCCGGCTCACCGCCCTGTGGTTCGCCTGGGAAGCAATGCGCCTGCAGGGCGCCACCGGCATGGCGCTGTGGTACCGCGACCACCTCGACCACCAACTCCCTGTCCTGCTCGGACCGCGCGGCCCCTTCTACCAATGCACCGAGAACGAGCACCTGACCCCGCACGAGGCCCGCACGGTGGCCGTCCCCGCCGGGTGGCTCGGGGCCGGCTCCGGCGACCCGGTTGCGGTGCACGCATGACCGAACGCATGAACGCCGCCGCGCTTGCCCTGGACGCCTACCAACAGCACCTGTTCGGCGACCTGGCCAACGGTCACCGCACCGACCGAGCCGAAGCCGAAGGACTCCTGCACTCCCTGGTCGTCGACCTCATCAACTACGGCGAAGGCAACCACCTGGACGTGGCCGACCTGCTGGACGCGCTCGTCCAGGCCCGCATCGACCGCGGCGGCGCCCTGACCAACCCCCGCTACAGCTTCCGCCTCAATACCGAGGTCCAGTTCCGCGACCACAGGGCCGAGCCCTACCGGGGGTTCATCACCGAACTGAAGTCCTCCGGCCCCGGCCAGGACGCCGAATGCGTGCTGCGCATCCCTGGGGTCATCGATCCTCAGCACACCACCACATCGCAGCTGGAACCGGCCACCCAAATGGTTCCTCTCCTCACCCGTACCTGCGGGATCGCCTACTCCGCCCTAGAGGCCGAGGACACCACCACCGAGATCATCAAGCGCCTGCCGCAACAGCAACCCGATACCGACCCGCTGGTGCTGGCGGACCTGGCCGAACTGTCGGCCGCGCTGGCCGCCTGGGCGGGCACCAAACCCGAGTGGGTGTTGCGCCATCTCCGCTACCGGGCCGGTGAGATCCACCCGCTGCCGGACGGACTGTCTCCCGCCCGGCGCGCCGCCGCCTCCTTCCCCAACGACATCGCCGCCCTGTTGGCCGGTGAGCAACCCGCCGCGGCACCGCCCAGGCATCCCGAGCACCCGGAGACCCGCCCGCGTCCCCGGCTGCCGTGACACCCGAACCCGCACATCTTCGACCTTGGAGATCTTGAATGGCCGACCCTGATGAGGCCGTCGCCGCCGCGCTCGACGCCTACCAGCAGCAGCTTCTGCCCGATGAAAGCGATGGCCACCGCACCGACCCGCTATTGGCCGAGCCGCTCATCGAGTCCCTCATCGAGCAACTCGCCCGCTACGCCAGCCGCCGCGGCCTGGACGTGCACGACACGTTCGCCGAGCTTCACCAGCAGCACCTCGACCGCGGCGGGCACGACCACGACCCGAGCCACAGCTTCCGGCTCGGCGCCGAGGTCCAGTTCCGGCAGCAACGCACCGCCACGGGCGCCAAGCCGCGCTACCCGCTATGGCGCGGCTTCATCACCGCCCTCGCCACCGCACCCAACGGCGAACCGCAATGCACGGTGCGCGTCCCCGGCATCAACCAGGGCCTGCACGTCGCCGCGTCCGAACTGGAACCGGCCGATTCAATACTGCCCCTTCCCACTCGGACGGCCGGAGCCGTCTCCCACGCCCGCGACGCCGAATCGCTGATCATCGCCATCGCCGTCCGGCTCAAGCGCGCAGCTAACAACGGCCTGGTCGCCGACGAGCAGGCGCTCACCGACCTCGCGCAACTGACCATGAGGCTGGGGCGCTGGTCCGGTGGCCAGCCTGAGGCGATCATGCATCACCTCTACGACCGCGTCATGAACGCCGCCCAGAGAACGGCGAGGGGACGTCCCGGACCGGACGCCGCAGCCCGGCTGGCGGCAACCGAGTTCCCCCAGCGGCCGGATCCCCTCCCGTCCGACGAACCGCCGCCAACGACCAGGCCCAAGCCGGACCACCCGCCTAAGCAGCGCAAGCACCGCCTTTGACCGTCCGTCGAACCCTTTTGGAGGTTGTATGGCCGAAGCCGGCGCCGCAGAGTTCGCCGAGTTCGGAGCCGCCGCCTTGGACTCCTTCCAGGCGCTCTTCGAGGAGACCGAACACCTCGACCACCGCAGCAACGGTGCCCACGCCCGCGAACTCCTCGGCGATCTGCTGATCGACCTCATGCACTACGCCGAGCACCGCGGCCTGGAATTCAACGACATCCTCGCCCAGGCCAACGGCTACTACCTCAGCGAGCGCAACAGCCCGGACGTCTTCGCCATCGGCTCGACCGTCCAACTCGACGGTCCGGCCGCCGACGAAGCGATCCTGCTGGGCCAGCCGACCCGCGGCACCGTCACCGGGCTCCTGGTCCCTCACGACGGCCCGACCGAGTACGACGTCCAATTCCTCGGCGAGACCACCAGCCGCACCATCATCGGCGCCGACCTGGAACCAGCCTCGCCGTTTCCCGCCACGTCCACTACCCAAGGGGTCATCAACGACCCGCTGCGGGCCGAGGAGACCCTCGTCGCGGCCATGGGCCGGATCGGGGACGCCGACCTCAGCGGCCTCCGGCCCCGGCAGGACGACCTCGACGATCACCACATCCTGCTCGACGCCCTGGTGGCCTGGAACGGCATGGACAAGCGCAGCGTCACCGACCTGCTCCTGGCCAAGATCGAACCACGCCTCGCCGCCACGCCTCCCAAGACCCCGGTCACGGACACACCGCTGAGCCCCGCCCAGCTCGCCGCACAGGACTTCCCCATCCCATTGGCCCAGGGACTCGCCGGACACCACCCCACTCCTGCACCGCCACCGCGCCCTGCAGCCCCTGCCGACACGCGCAACCACCGCCACCGATAATCCAGCTCCACCTGCCCGAACTCACCACGACACCCACATCACCACAGTTGATCCGCATCCCATGAGCAACCAAACTCACACTCATCAACTTTAAGCATTATCCTGCGTCCGCATCACTCATCGGAGCTCGGACGCCGCGACACCTGGAGGTTCCGCTGAAGCACTTCTTCGACTACGCCGCCCAGCAGATCAAGACCGCCGACTCCCTGCCCGCGCTCCTCACCGCCGCCTTCATGGGCCTGCAACTCATCGAACGCGCCACCACCGTTCTCGCCCAGAGCGATCCCGAGGACGCCTACCAGACCGCGCTCGCCGAGGCGACCGACGCCTGGTGGGCGCTGGCCGAGGCGCCCACCCTCGCCTGGCCCGAACGCTCCATGACCGACGCCGACGCGGACAAGTTCGCCGAGGCCATCGCCGCCCTGGTGATGGTCGTCGCCGAAGCGATCCTCAACGTCGCCTCCAAGACCACCGAGCCAGCCGACCGGGTGGCCTGCCTGAGAGCCGCCCACCACGCCGGCCACGTCCACGCGGCCATGAGGTAGGCGCGAATGACCCACACCACCAAGCGCATCGACCGCGCCACCCACGCCCTGACCGCCTACGAACACGATGCCTTCCCCGGCAAACCCTCGCTCCTGCAACACGACGCGTTCTACGCCGAAGCCCTGCTCGCCGCGCTGCTCTGCGACCTGGAGCACTACGCCAGCCACCACGGCATCGACTTCTCCGGCGTGCTCAGCACCGGCCGCGCCATCAACGCCTCAGAAGTCGCCGAGGACGCCCCGTACAAGATCGGCGACCAGGCGCGCCTCACCCGCCAGCACGACCGGTGCGGCACCGTCATCGGCTGGCAGACCACCAGTCCCGACAGCGAAACGTCCTTCCTCGTCGCCGTCCCCGGCATCCCCTACGTCTACGCCGAACCCGCCGCCCACCTCGCGCCCGCACCCGACTTCCCGGCCACGCAGACGATCCTGGGCACCATTCACCATGCCGACCAGGCCGAACAGCTCTACATCACCATCACCGCCCGGCTCGCCGACACACCAGACTCCACCCGGCACACCCTCGAAAGCGACCGCAGGCGGCTCCTGGCCGCGCTGAGTTCGTGGAGCGGTATCACCGAAACCCGCCTGCACAACGAACTCGCCCCGCGCCCTCGCGCCAACAGGCATCAACCGTCCAGCACCAGCACCAGCACCAGCGCCGCAGCCGCAAAGTTTCCCACCGCCATCAACCACCTCCCCGCGCCACCGCCGCACCGCAACCGCGATTAGCCGATGCCATCTCCCGCGCCAGGCCCGACATCCGCCACCTGACCGACTGCCCGCACTATCCACAACCCGCGCGACCTGCGGCCACCGCACCCCGACCCGCGCCAACCTGTGCTGGTCAGCGACAACCACCATCCACCCGTCCCCTGGAGGACACCGCGATGACCCACGAACACCAGCACGCCGACGTCCGGCACACATGGTTCACCGAAATCCTCGACAACGCCCTCAACGACCTTGCCCACGCCGAACGCGTCCTTACCTCCTACGCCGCCCAGCAGCCCGACGGCTTCATCGCCTGGGGCATGGCCGAAGGCGAAGCCGTCCAAGCCCACCAAGCCCTACGCCAAGCCCCATCCCTGCGCTCCGCACCGCCCACCGGCCACACCGACCTCAACTCCACCGCCGACGCCCTCTTCGACCTTGCTCGCAAGATCTCCCAAAACCTCGTCCGAGCCGCCGAACTGGCCGCCGATCCCGACGACAAGATGGCCTGCCTGCAAGCGGCCCTGCACGCCGGACGCCTCCGCGACACCCTTCGGTAGCCGCCCGTGGCCACCTTCGGGGAGTTGACCGCACTCGCCAACGAACACCTCACCGACCTCCAACACCAACTCCACACCAAACGCCTCGCCCGCGACCTGCGCAGCCGCACCACCCCACCCGAACTCGCCCGCCTCACCCGCGTCCTGGCCCGCTACCACGACCAGATCGCCGACGGCTTCGGCGTCCCGCACCCCGCCTCCGCCGACGTGCGGGACGGCGCGCGCCGCGCCGGCGCCCTCATCAGGCAAGCCGAACACCTTCTCGGCCCGCCCGCCGACACGGAAACACCAAAATCCGCCTTGGCCCAGAAACTCCGCGCCACCTCCATCGCCCTCGGCTGCGGACTCGACCTCCTGTCCACCCACTTCCCCGCCGCCCCCGACGAGGCAACGTCAGCCGACGCCGTCGTGATCGCGGCCCCCGACACCGCCCGTTCCCTGCTGCTCCAGCTCAGCACCCACACCGCCACCATCGGTCACCTCTCCAGGCACACCACGCCGCCCTCCGACCAGGCCGGCACACTCCTGCTGAAGGCTGCAGTCCTTGCCCGCATCTACAGCGAGAACCAAGCACCACTGCCCATCACCGCCATCCCAATCCGCCACACACCCCCTCGCATCCCACCCGTGATCAGCGAAAACGACACTCAAGCACTGGCCGGAATCGACGCGAGCATTCGCCGCCTCAGCAACCCCAGTTCCCTGACCTCGGTCACGACCTGGCGCTACCTCGCCAGGGCAGCAGCCATCACCTGCGACCTCAACGTCAAAACCATCCAACAACTCATCTACCGCATGAAAGAGATAGACGAGCCCGATCACCGATCAGCTCTTCAAGAAGCAGCCACAGCCACAAAACGGATGAAAAAGAAATGGAAGGAGATCGTTCGGCGCTGGGACGAACAAACAAACCACCACGGTTATCCCGCCAACGGCCCAGCAACCGACGCAGGCGACCTCATCATCCGCCTCGGCCGCCTCATCCACGCCGACCCCGCCTGGACACCAACCCCCCGCGCCTCCTACCGAATGAAGCCACCCGAAGAAATAGCCCCAACCCTCACCCAAGCCGCCCGCATCGCCACCGTCGCCCTGAAAACCATCGAGGTCTGCAACACCCTCGCAGCCAACCACCGCGCCGCCATCAACGACGCAGCAGTACTAGGAATCCTCCATAAACAGCGCGAACACCCAACCCACATGCCACGCGTCCCAGCATCAGCACGCCAACTATCCAAGTCCTACGACGCAGCAGAAGCCGTAGGACGCCAAGCGATAACCACACTCGGCCAAGCAACCCAAGCCCTAACCCCAGATCCCCAAGCCCACCCCGACGATGTACGCCTCATAATCTGCCGAGCCGTCACCAACGAACAAACCCAGGCTTCCCTGGCCGCCGACGAGTTCCCGACCTCCGCCACCAACCGCGTTGAAGATCCACACTCGTCCACCCTGCGGCACTCTCCCGCACCGACCTCTATTTCCCTCACCAGAAAACCCTTTATGCGCTGATGTGCGCGACGGTGAGTGCCATCGGACGGAGCATGCCTGCCACACCGACGGCCAAGCCCCAGACGTGATCGCGGAGGCAGCCGCTTCGACTGCCACCCACACTGGATCAGTCAGGTCGATCTCGACCTCCCGGATCCGGCCGTGCTCAGCGTACGCGCAGGGCAGCACCCGATCGCATGGCATTGGCGGCCGAAGGGCGGGTCCCTGAAGTCGCTGGAGCCCAAGAGGTACAAACCGGCCCGCACGCAGGCATACTTCCGGGCCCATCGCGCCCTTGCGGTGCTGGGCTCGCCCGGTAGAGCGACGGCAACGCCCCCGGTGATTGTCTCAGCTCTGCCGGGGGGCGTTGGCTTGGCCACTCCCGTTCCCGATAGCGCAGACGCGGCTTAGGGACCCTTTTGGACTCAGCCCCGACGTACAGCCGCATCTTGGTTCCGGTCCGGGCGGGTCTCGTCGCGCCGGGCGGTGACTTTAACGCCAGTGGCCAAGTCTGGTCCGCGTTGTCGGTTTCGTGCCGACGATGCGGGGCTAGAGAACTTCAATAGTTAGAGTTACCGAGTGCGGCCTCCTTGGTTAGTGGCCTGCCGGTTGTGGCCGGGTTACCTCTGATGGATGCGGTATTGGCGAGGGCGGCAGGTTGACCGCTGTGGAGCGGGCGCGGCGGGAGGCGCTGCGGCTGGAGGCGGCCGGGCTGTTTGAGCGGGGCTACCTGTCGGATGCGCAGATCGCGCGGGCGGCGGTGCCGGGTGATGCGGGCCGCGTCACGGTCGCCGGCCAGGCGGCGCAGGAGCTGGTCGGGGCGCACGCGATCTTCGAGTACCTGAGATCTTCCACAACCGCCGACGCCGCCACAGGGCCCTGGGGATGCTCACCCGATCGAATACAATCACCTAGCCGATTGCCCGCTTGACCTCATGGTCCCTGCCACAGCGCAGGGTCATCAGTCGCTCCTTCTCCTCGATCTTGTGCAGCAGGAACAGCTCCCGCGCGTCGCAACCCGTACACACCTCGACCCTTGCGATGGGCCATAGTTCCAGCGACTCCGCAGATGAGGGACCCTGCACATAGATACGGTTTGGTTCCACGGTGCCAGCGCTTGGACGCTCGAAGGGCTCCCAGTCTGGGTGGCTTCCTCGCAAACGTCGCCCAAATAGCGTGAATCCTCCGTTGCCGGTGTATGCGCACGTGTCGACTAGGTCCCAGTGGAGACCGGAGAGCCACCCCACTGCCTCCAGAGCGGCCACGACCACAGGCTCGAGAGCGTTGACCTCGCGCTCCAGCTCGTGCTCCGGTTGCACCCTGGTCTTGTGCCCGGAGTGATTCCTCACCGCGAGCAGTTGGCTCAGCGGTCCGAGTTCTCCAACGATGTCTAGCGCACCCTCCAACTCAGGAAGTTCGGGAACGGGGCCAGCCTCGACTAGCGTCGTGATCCGCTTGTGCCACATTCCGAAGGTGGCTCCATCACCCCGTGTGAAGGGATCGCGCAGCCTTCTAGTGAAGGCATGCTGACGGCGAATCAGGACCGCGAGGGCGAGGATGCCGACACAGCGTGCCACGCTCTCTCCGAGTTTAAGCAGGGCGTCCTTGCGCTGGGCGAGAGGAGCGGTGGTGCGATATTGCCGTGCCAGTGCTGCCACGTGGTATGGATAGCTCCACTCGGCTCGCCATACGGGGTCTTCCAGCGGGGAGACGAGTTCTCCGATGATGCGCGCGTCGGATGCGGCGGCGCGGGCGGTGCGGCGCATTTCACCGACGCTTGCGCGCGGGTCACGGAAAACATTCGGTAGGACCCGAGACGTGGTGGCAGCGAGGGCCGCCCTACCCGCCTCGAGATCCTCTAGGAGCCCGTTGAATGTGCTGTCCTTGATGAGCGCGACTGGCGCGAGCGCGTGGATGGACAGACGGGGAATTACGGCGCCTTCCTCGCCCATCCGGGTGCGTAGCCACTCGCAGAGGGCGCGCCCGCAGTCGCCGGTCGGGCGCAACACGGTCAGCGGTGTCAGCGCGTCCCCGAACTCGGGCGGGAGCAGGCGCCAGTTGCCGAACTGTCCCACTACGTCGCCCCCGGTGCATGCAGTCAGCGGTTGTTCCGTCTCGGTGGCGTCCGAAAGATCTGCCGCAGTGTTGGCCGTGTGGAGGTCGTGACCGCGAAGCAGGGGCTTGCCCTGCCTGTCCCGCTGGGTGAGCGAACGGCTCCGTATCTGCCGCGCTACCTTGGACAGCGGTCCGAAGCCAGTACCAGGCCGGCTGGTGAGGAAGGGAGCCTGAGGCAGCGAGTATCCGGTCTTGACCGTATCGAGGTTGGCATGCGCGTCCGGGTACTGGGCAGCTACCTCGCGTTGCAGGAACTCTTGCACATCCTGGTGCAGGGGCACCCGCTGGCGGACACGCAATGTAAGGTCCGGAAGGATCCGCCCCCGCTCGTCCCTTTGGACTTCCCCGGCGGGATTCGAGACTGCGACTGCTTTGCGGACGAGGCGCCACAGCAGATTGGTGAGCTCGCCCGGTAGGCCTGCATCTTTGAGGGCCGTCGAAAGGGCGCTCTCGAAGGCGGCCCAGGTCGTCCAGGTCTGGCCGTTTAGTGAGCGCAGTGCGCGCACCAGGAAATCCGCCCCGTCGAAACGGGTCAGCGGCTTCGCCGACTCCACGGCTGCGAGGGCGGTAGCGTTGACTGTAAAGTGTTGCCGCAGCGGTTGGTCAATGGTGACCTCGCGATAGCCGGCGTCACTGGCATCGAGCAGCAGCGCGGTGTCCTCGCTGTCGGCGGTTGGGTCTCCGCTCGATGCGCCACCGCGCGCCTTCTCGTACCGCCGCACTATCTCGGTGATGTCCTGGTCGGTAAGGTAGTTGCGCTTGTTTCCCACTAATCCACGCTTCGTCGCGTACCGTCTGCGTGCGTCCAGGACGATGACCTTGCCGCGCAGCCAAGACGGCTTACGGTTCGATAGCAGCCAGATGTACGTGGAAATCCCCGTGTTCGGCAAGAGGTGCCCGGGCAGAGCGATTACAGCCTCCAAGAGGTCCCGCTCCAGCAGCCATCGCCGGATCTCCGACTCACCGGAACCCGCACCGCCCCGGTAGAGGGGTGAGGCGTTGAGTAGGACGGCGGCGCGAGCACCGCCCTGCTCGGCAGGCCGCATATGAGCAACCAGGTTCTGGACGAACAACAGGGAACTGTCGCTCACGCTCGGCAACCCCGCTCCGAAGCGTCCGGCGAACCCCAATTCCCGAGCCTCCTGCATCACCGCCTCCTGCTGGCGCTTCCAGGAGGCGCCGAACGGCGGAGCCGCCAGTAGGTAGTCGAACGTCTCGCCGCTGTACCGGTCGTCTACAAGGACATCACCGTATACAAGACCACCTGGATCCAAGCCCTTCATCAGCTGCACAGAGCGCGCCGTAGCATATGCCAGTTGATTCACTTCCTGGCCGGCGACGACCAATTCGGAGGGCGTATCCAGATCCCGAACGAGGACCTCGACGGCCGAGAACATGCCGCCGGTGCCGCAGCACGGGTCGTACACGCGAATCGGGGCAGAAGTACGGGTCAGCGCCGCGACATCCGGGCCAATCACGAGCTGAGCGGCCAACGTGGTCACATCCTGCGGGCTTGTGTGCTCGCCCGAGACGTCCAACATCTTGGTGAAACGCCGCAGCACCTCCTCGAATGCCCGGTCCATCTGCCGCTCGGGGACGGCTGCATGACTCAGATCGAGTGCGGCGAACCGCGACACTACCTGCCGCAACAATCGCACGTTCGCCAGGCGACGGATCGTCGCCGCGAAGTGGAAAGAATCCAGCACGTCCACAACGTCTTCGGGGAAACCCCGTGCGAGACGGTCTATCTCGTCGGCGAGAAACGTCTCGGCATCTTGTGCTGTACCAGCCTCAGAACCCCGCAGCAGCCCACCGAGACCTTCAACGGCAGGTCACGTCCAGCGGAGTGGTGTAAGAGTTGATCTTCGCGTGATCCTGTTTCTGCAGGTTAAGCGGTGAGTTCTCGGTTGTCGATCGTGGGGTCGGGTGTCGCTCCGTCGATGACGCGCAGGCGGGCTTTGGCCAGGAATTCCAGGCCCATGTAGCGGCGGGCTTCGGTCCATTCGTCGGTCTGTTCCATCAGCACCGCGCCGACGAGGCGGACGATCGCGGTCCGGTCGGGGAAGATCCCGACCACGTCGGTGCGGCGCCGGATCTCCTTGTTCAGACGCTCCTGGGGATTGTTGGACCAGATCTGCCGCCACAGCTGGCGTGGGAAGGCGGTGAAGGCCAGCAGATCGGGTCTGGCCCGGTCCAGGTGTTCGGCGGCGTCGGGATGCTTGGCCGCCAGGGAGTCCACGACCCGGGCGTGCTGGGCGGCCACTTCTTCGGCGGCGGGCTGGTCGAAGATGGTGCGCACCAGTGTCGCCACCCACGGCTGCGCGCTCTTGGGCACTTTGGTGAGCAGGTTGCGCAGGTAGTGGGTGCGGCACCGCTGCCAGCCCGCGCCCGGCAGCGTGGCGGCGATCGCCTCCACCAGGCCGCGGTGGGCGTCGGAGATGACCAGCTGCACCCCGGACAGGCCGCGGGCGACCAGGCCGCGCAGGAACGCCACCCAGCCGGCGCCGTCTTCGGCCGAGGTGACCTCGACGCCGAGGATCTCGCGGTGCCCGTCGGCGTTGACTCCGGTGGCCACCAACACGTGCACGTTGACGATGCGGCCGCCCTCACGGACCTTCTGGGTCAGGGCGTCCACCCACACGAACGCATACGGGCCGCCCTCCAAAGGACGGTTGCGGAACGCGGCCACCTGCGCGTCCAGCACCTTGGACATCTCCGAGACCTGGCTTTTGGAGATGCCCTTGATACCCATCTGCTCCACCAGCTTGTCCACCCGCCGCGTCGAGACGCCCAGCAGATACGAGGTGGCCACCACCGACACCAGTGCCTGCTCGGCCCGGCGACGGCGCTCCAGCAGCCACTCGGGGAAGTACGAGCCCGACCGCAGCTTCGGGATCGCCAGCTCCACGGTGCCGGCCCGGGTGTCCCAGTCCCGCAGCCGGTAGCCGTTGCGGCGGTTGACCCGCTCATCGGATCGCTGCCCGTAGCCGGCGCCGCAGACCGAGTCGGCCTCCGCTGACATGAGCGCCTCGGCCATCGTCTTGACCATCGACCGCAACACATCGGGCTCACACGCCCCGATCTGCTCGGCCAGCCACCCCGCAGGGTCCACACTGTTGTCCACGGCCATCGCGTTTCCTCTCCTTCGGTCTTGGTCGATTCGAAGGATCACGCGATGGCCGTCTCACGTCACGACGCCACGCCCTCTGACCAGGTCAAACTCGTACACCACCTCCGTGGACGCAACCCAACGGCACTTGAGTCACCGGGACCGTCCTGGCAACTTGTGGCACCTTCATCGATCGGCCTGGGCGTTGTCCCCTGCTGGCGAAGACAGTCCACCCGGCGCAATACCGTGAAAGGCAGGATTACGCTGCCGTACTCGCTCGTCCTGATCTGGCTCCTCAGCAGATCTGCCACAGACCAAATGGCATCCGCCAGCCCATGGTTCCCGTCCCCGACCACTGCCCCTCCCCATCCTGGTGATCTTCCGCCGCCTGGGCGTCGCTCATCGTCTCATCCCACAGTGCGCTGGCGTGCGCTGTTGCGTAGCGCGACCAGGCCATCATGTCTGTCACGTGTTGTAACGGGCTACCCTCGCCCGCCCGACCGAAAATCTTGGGTGTCGTGGGGCGTACCGCCGAGTGAAGGGCCAGAGATAAGGTGACAGCTAAGCGCATGAAAGGCGGTCGGGTCCCCAGTGTCCACAAGTACGAACCCGATCAGTGGGTCCCAGGGGCTGCTGCTGCGGACGCCCGGATTCGTTCGTGTGAGCCAGCTCGTGCCCGAAGACCAAGATGTTCTCGACTAGACGTCGACCGTCACGCTGATGCGCTTGTGGTCGGAGTCGGGGTCCTGGGGGTCGCGGAAGTCGTGGACGCGGTAACTTCCGGGCAGGTAGGCGTCACGAAGCGGGTCGTTGAGCAGGATGCCGTCGACCGCGAGGCATTGGCGGCCGTTGGGCCGTTCGATCTGCGTCGGGGTGTAGTCCTTCTCCATATCGGCGACATGATGGAAGCCGACGCCGCCCTCCCGCGTTCCCGTGTCGGGGTTCCACCATCCGATAAGGGCGTCCAGGGCGCGGGTGTCGTAGACGTGCGGGCCCGCCTGCCGGGCGCCGCCTTCCCACTTGACGCGGTAGTTGATCCCGCGCGGGTTGTGGACGCCGGGCTTGTTCATGTCGGTCGGCTCAAAGAAGGGGCCGCTGGGGACGGTGTTCCAGTCTCCCAGGAGCGCGCAGGGGATCGCCGGGTCTGCCAGCCGGTCGAACCTGCGCGCGTCGGCCAGCCGGGTGTCGCCGCTATGTATGTCGCCGTGCCAGGCCACGACCCGGAACGGGTCGTCACGGCCGGGGAGGGTGAAAAGCATCAAGTTGCGGTTGCGGGAAGCGAAGTCCGGGAGCCGGTGGCTGTAGAACCGCCGGACCACAACCTTGTGCGGGTCGATGTAGATGACGGGGGCGAACAAGCCGGCCTCGCGGGGCAGCGAGCACGGGTGCGGGACGTAGGCCGGGCCGCCCGCCTCCCGCATCGCGGCGGCGGCCTCAAACGCCCCCTCCATCCCATTCAGCTCGTACCGGTCGCCCTCGCCGATGACCAGGATGTCTGGCCAGTCCCCGTCGTGCAGCATCCCGGTGACCCGGGCGAAATCGTAGGGGCCGCCGTCTCCGGAGTAGGCCGAGTAGCCGGCGTCGGTCCGGCCGCCGTGTTCGATGTTGACGTAGCTGAGACGAAGACGGGTCATCGTTGTGGGCCCTTCATGTCGAGGTGGGGCTGTTCTCACCCGGCCGGTTCGTGGCAGGGCGACGGGTTGAGAGCGACACCGAACACCGTGTTCGCCTAGGGCCATCGGCCGCTCACGCGTCACGGCTCTCTGCCCAGCGCCTGGCCAGCGGGTTCGGTCTCCGTCGCTGCATCGGCGTGGGCTGAGCGGGCATGCCGCGTCCCGAGGGCTGGAGGCGCGGGCCGGCGCTACCCGCGGGCGACTGGCCGCCGTATCGCACCTGGTGGTGGCTCCGGCTGGGATCCGGTGTCCTGGGCGGCGATGCCTGCTGTGCTCAGCACCGTGCCGGCGTAGTCGAACAATTGGTGGGCGCATGCGTCGTGCGGGGCGTTGCTGGACGTGGCGAGTTCGGCGGCGATGGGTTCCCACTCGTCGTCAGTGAGGTCGCGCCCGGTGACCTGGGTGAACCAGTCGCGGTCCAGGATGGCGATCGCGATGCCGTACCGGCGGGCCAGATCCCTGAGCGCGGGGGCGGGGTCACCGTCGTAGTGGTCGTTGACCAGGGTCTCCACCGGGGTGCGCCGACCGGACCACCGTTCGCTGTTCAGGAGCGCGTAGACCTCGGCGGCGCGGTAGCGGCGGTGACCGCCCAATGTGCGAACCGAGGTCAACCTGGCATCCTTTGCCCAGCGTGTGACGGTTTTGGGGTCGACCCTGAAAAGTGCGGCGACCTCGGCCGGGGTGAGCAGTTCGTCAGGTGCAGTCATGTCCGTAGGTTTCATGTCGGGTGGGTGAGGTGTCGTGCGGCCGGGACCGGTGGGGCTTGGAAGGTCCTGCGGGCCGCACGGCGGTTCAGCGGCGGAATGCGGTTGGCTGGTCCGGGGGCAGGGTGCAGTGAGCGAAGGCGGACCGCAGGGTGGGTTTATGCGGCGTGCTCCTTGGTGGGTGCGGAGGTGGCTGAGGGGGTGGCTGAGGGGGTGGCTGATGGCGGGTCCAGGGCGGTCAGGTGCGCCAGCCGCACCGAGTACGGCTGGCGGTCGACTCCGGCGGCGTTCTCACCCAGCCGCAGGAGCTGGATGTCGTTGGTGCCGGCGGGCGGGTCGATGCACCGCGCGTCCTGGACGAGCTGCCCGACGCGGCGGTCCGTGCGGAGCCCGGCCGCGCCGTGGGTGTCCATCGCGTCCTTGGCCGAGTCCAGCGCTGACGTGACGGCTTGGAACTTGGCGAGAATCAGCTGCTCGTCGCAGGCCCGGCCCTGGTCGAGTAGACGCGCGGCGGTGTAGGCGTTGGTCCTGGTGGTCATCAGCCGGGCGTTCATCTGCCCGAGCCGCTGCCGGATGACGGGATGGTCGGCCAGCGGGGCGCCGTAGCGGTGGCACGTCTGCGCGTAGGCGACGGTGTCGTCGAAGAGCGCCTGCTGGATGCCGAGCACGACACCGGTCAGGTTCAGGCGGCCCGCCAGGATGGACGCGGCGTAGGCGACGTCCTTGCCGTCGCCCTCGGCGCCGATCATGTTCGCGGCCGGGACCCGGACATCCTCGAACACGATGTCACCGAAGCTGAAGCCGTGCAGGCCGATCGCGGTCTGGTACGGGACCAGCCGGACACCGGGCCTGCTCTTCTCGACCAGGAACGCCGACAACTTCCGGCTTCCGGCCGATCGGGGGCCTGTGCGGACCACCACACAGTGCGCATCGGCGATGTGGCTGTTGCCGACGAACGCTTTGCGGCCGTTCAGCACCCAGCCGTCGCCGTCACGGTGCCCGGTGGCTTGCATTCCCAGCACGTGCCCGCCGGACTCGTGCTCGGTGACCGCGATCGTCGGCAGGCATGCGCCTTCGGCGACCTGCGGCATCCAGGCCCGCAGCAGGTCGGCGCTCCCGTAGCGGTAGAACGTCGCCGCGCCGAGCTGGGATGCCTGCAGCGCAGCGCCCATCGCGGGACTCACCTGGGAGATCTTCTCCAGCAGGAGCGTTTTTGCGATGTGCCCGAGCCCCATCCCACCCCACGCGCGGGGGACGGCCACCGTCATCCAGCCCAGCCGGGCCATTCTCCGGACGATCTCCTCCTCGACCTGGCCGGGGTGGGCTTCCATGCGGGCCACGTGTGGCTCGATCTCAGCGCGGGCGAAGTCGATGGCTTCCTGGCCTAGGCGCTGGTGGTCGTCGGTCTCGAACACGGACACCATCCCCTTTCCCTCGTGGAGCTACTGCCGGTGGTCGGTCCGGCAGACGTCTTCGCCGCGGCCTTGTGTCGGCCGCCTGGTCAGCCGCCGTGGTAGCCGGCGCTGTGACGGCCGCCCGCGCCGCCACGCTGGCCGAGCAGTTCCAAGAGCGCGTCACGGTGCTGTTTGATGAGTGCGAGCGAGGTTTGGCGGGTCTGTTTAGGCATGGGTCTGGTCCCGACCACGCACACGCTGCCAACCACGGTGCCGGTGGGCCCGAGGATGAGCGGGGCACCGGCGTAGGTGCGGACCCCGAGCTTGTCGACCACCGGGTTGGAGGCGAACTGCGGTTTGGCGCACACGTCGGCCAGGACCAGCGCCTTGGTTCGGTCGAGCATCTCCGGGCAGAACCCGTGGTCGGGTGGCATGGTCCGGTCAACCGGCCGGGCCCCCGGCGGGATGTACAGGCCGACGAACGTCTGCTCATCGCGCAGGAATGGGTTCACCATCGCGTACAGCCCTTGCCCGGCGTCGCCGAGTTCGGCGGCGAACGTGGCGGACACCTGGGCGGCGAACCGGTCGAACTCGGCGTCGGGGGTGCCGTCGATCCCGAATTCGGCCAGCAGTTTCAGGCGCTGCTCGGCGGTGTCGTGCCAGTTGTCGACGTGCAGGCCGGAGTCGGTGTCGTACCTCATGCGGATGCACCGTAGGCGCGTGCTTGCGGGGAGTTGGGCGGGCGGGGCTGTTCACGTTCGCGAACCAGCGCGTGGTCGACCACTTCGAGCAACACGGTGATGACCGAGCGCTCGTCGCGGGCGTCGCAGCGCACGACCGGCATGTGGTCGGGGACTTCGAGGGCGGCGCGGACCTCGGTGGGTGTGTAGCGGTAGGGGGCGTGGTCGAACTCGTTGATCGCCACGACGAACGGGATCTGGGCCTGCTCGAAGTAGCCGACCGCGGCGAAGGCGTCGGCCAGGCGGCGGGTGTCGACCAGCACCACGGCACCGACCGCGCCGCAGGTCAGGTCGTCCCAGGTGAACCAGAACCGGTCCTGGCCGGGCGTGCCGAACAGGTACAGCACCATCTGCTGCCGGGGGAAGGTCAAGCGGCCGAAGTCCAGCGCGACGGTGGTGGTGGTCTTGCGTTCCACACCCGTCAGGAAGTCGATCCCGTCGCTGACCTCGGTCAGGTATTCCTCGGTGGTCAGCGGCTCGATCTCGCTGGCCGCGCCGATCAGCGTGGTCTTGCCGACGCCGAAGCCGCCACTGACGATGATCTTCACCGGGATAGGAGCGGATTTGCGTCTGCCACACGCCTCTTGGGCGGTCAGGGCGGAGAGCTGGGGGGGGTCAGGCGACATCAGACAGCCTCGTTTCTATCCCGGACCGCAGCGCTTCCAGCAGTTGCAGGTGGTCGGGGCGGTCGCTGGGACCGGGCAGCGCCACCACCAGCGCGCCGCAGTCGATCAGATCACTCAGGATGATCTTGGTGACTTGGACGGGGAGGCCGATCAGCGCGGCGATCTCGGCGACCGAGCACGGCTGGACGCGGCACGCCTCGACGGCCTGGGCGGCCTCGGGTGCCGCGCCTTGGACGCGGGCGGTGTCGGCGGCCTCTAGCAGGGTGACGAGCCGCATCGGATGCTGCGGGCGGGTCCGGCCCCCGGTGATCGCGTAGGGGCGGATCTCCTCGGCGTCGTAGGTCGACCACGCCCGGCTGGGGTGATCTGCCGGATCTTCTGCCGCGCCAACCGGCAGCCACCACGGGTCCCGGCCTTGCGTGCCCGCCATGTCACCGGCCGCCGCGCGTCGCGGTGCGCAGGTGGTCGGCGACGCTTTTGACCAGCAGGCCCATCTCGAACCCGATGGTGTCTGGGTTTGCGCCCGGCTGGGCCAGGACGCCCAGCACGCTGCCGACCAGACGGGACCCGGCTCCTGCTTGTCCCGCCGCAGCGTGGTCGGCGCTGGTCACAAACATCAGGAAGCCATCGTTCTCAACGATGCCCTGCCGGAACCCGCCAGGCGTCGAACCGATGATCGAACCGGCGGACCGGGCCAGCGAGTGCAGGCTGGACACCCACGCGGCCGCCTTGTCCGCCTGGTCGGTGTCCAGACCCGAGACCGCCGTCTTCAGGCCGTCCCGCGACACCAACAGGGCGCCCGTGACACCGGTCGTCTTCTCCACGAATTTGTCCAGGAGCCAGCTCAGCGTCTCGTCGGCCGGTCCCGGCGTGACCGGGAAAGAGGGCGTGGGGTTGGTCATGTCTGTCTCTCTCCGTACGTGCGAGATCGTCCGGGCCGGGCTGAGGTCAGCCCGTCGCGGGGTCATGGGCGCGGTCCTGGCCGATGGGATCCGGGCCGGTGTGGTCCTGCTGTGGGTCGTGCTGTGCGCTGCGAATACCAGCGGTGAACGCCGACATCAGACCGGGTGTCGGCGGCTGGCCCGGCTCCGGCGGCGGGCTCGCCGGTCTGGTGGCCGGGGGCTGTGATGACGCGGCCTGGCTGCGGAGCGGAAGCTCCGGCCTTCCGCCTGGTGGCGGCGTGGCTGGCCCGGTGGACACCGATGATGCGTTCGGCGGCGGAGTTGAGGGAGTGTCGGCTGCACCGGAACCGTTAAGGCCAGAGGTGTCGAAGACCGTCCCGTTCGGCATGGCTGCAGCCTGGGCACCGGCTGGCGCGGCGGCCGGGGACGCTGCGCTGCGCTGCGGCAGATCGGGCGCCGGGGCCGCGGATGCGCCCTGGGCCGTGGCTATCAGCAGCGTGTTCGGCACGACGACCAGAGCCCGCGTCCCGGATACCTGGGGATGAAGCTCGATCCGCAGACGGTGCCGGGTGGCCAGCCGCGCGGCGACCAGCATGCCGATCTGGCCCTGCCGGACCTGCTCACGCGGGCTGACCCGGTGCGGGTCGGCCAGGATCCGCCGCAGGTCCTCCAACTTCTGCGCCGTCAGCGGGAGGCCCTCGTCGTGGATCTCCACGCCCAACCCTTCGGGCATCGCCCGCGTGGACACCAGCACTGTGGTGTCCGGGCGGGAGAACTTGGTCGCGTTCTCCAGCAGTTCGGCCACCAGGTGTATGACTTCTGGGCCCGCGTACCCCGGGACATGGGGATCGTCGTCGGGGAGCGTCAGCTGGATACGGGAGTAGTCCTCGACTTCGGCCACCGCCTGGCGGAGCACAGTGGAGACCGGTACCGGCGAGTGGGCCCGGCGGGCGGTGTGGCCGGCGAGCACCGCCAGCCGTTCGGCCGCGCGGCGCAACTGGGTGGCCAGGTGGTCGGCCCGGTACAGGTCATCGAGGAGATCGGGGTCCTCCTGCTCCCGCTCGGTGGTCTTGAGCCGCTCCAGCATCCGGCTCACCAGCGAATGCATGCGATGCCCGACGTAGACCAGCACCTCCCGATCGGGCTCGTCACCGGCCGCCCGCTCACGAGTGTCTGCGCCGCCCGGCGACAGCGCGGGCTGCAGGAGTGTCAGCCGCTCCAGGTGCCCGGCGATGGCGGCCAAGTGCTCGCCGTTGCGGCCCACGTATCGGGCCACCTCACCGGTACCCGGGGCAGCGGCAGAGCCCTCCAGATAGCCGTTCACCCGGGCGAACTCGGTATCGATGCGCCGATGCCATGAGGCCATCTGCTGGAGCGCAGTGGTGTGACCGGTGACTTGATGCTGCAGCAACTGGCGCTCGACGTCCTGGCGGTGCCGGTGGTACCGGTCAGCCTCGTGGTGACGCATCAGGGTCGCCGTCACCAGCATCACCGCCCCGGCCAGCAACACCGCCACGACGGTCAGCCGCAGGCCCCGCGCATCGGAGCGATCGTTGAGGGCGTAGATGACGACGGGGTAGACGACCATGCAGGCGAGCAGCAGCGACCCGATCAGCCACGGCCACCCGCTCGGAGCGGGGGGCGACGCGTGCGCCGGCCCAGACGCAGCAGAGTTCGAGGAGGTCATATCTCGTCCTTCACCACAACGAGAAGAATGGGAAGAAGACGCTCCGGCGTCGCCGGATGAGGCACCTGGGCCATGTACGCGCCGTGAACTACGGTGTCGAGGACCCGCCGTCGAGCTCACCGCCGCCCCCGCCCCGGTCGCGCGCCGCAGATCCGGCCGACGCCGCACCACAGATCCACCTCAGTGGGGACCGGCCACGGGCCAGGGTCCGGGCGCCACGCCGGTGCGGGCACCAGCCCCGGCGCGACCGGCGCCATTCCGATGCAGAACGCCTCAAGCTCGGCGGGGCTACGGATGCCCGGCGGGCCGGGTGCGGTGTCGGCGCACATGCGGCCCAGCGCGACCAGGCGGCGGTCATGCTCGGCCATCAGGTGACAGAACGCGATATAGCTACCGGTCGGCAGACCGGCCCGGAAGGCGGCCATGGCCGCAACGGCCTGGGGATCGCCGTGGACGTCCAGGCTGTTGATCAGCAGCACGGCCACCGGCCGACCGAAATCCAAGGTCGCGGCGGCGCCCTCCAGCACCGCGCGGGGATCGTCCAGCCCCGCCTGCACGAACCCGCAGCCGCCAGTGGGCTCACTACCGAACAAGGCTGCGGCGTAAGCCATCACCAGCTCGTCGGCGTCGGCGTACACCACACGGGCGCTCGGATTGATCAACTGGGCGAGGGTGTGGACCTCGTCGTGCATCGGCATGTCGACGCCGGCCACCAGGAACTGGTCGATGCCATACTCGCCGGCCAGGGCCCGCACCACCCGGCTGCGGAACGCCAGCCGGTGCCGTGCGATCGAGGTGATCTGCGGGAACTGCTCCTTGACCTCGTCACCGAGAACACGATCGGCGAGGTTGTAGTCCTTCCCGCCGCCCCACAACGCCCACAGCCGCGCTATCGCAGGCCGGGAGGGGTCGTAGACGCTCAGGTCACGCTCGGCGGCGCGCCAATCGAACGCCATGTCTCCGCCGCTCACCGGGCACCACCCGGCATGTGGCCCTGCCCCTGCTGGCGGCCGGGGAGCACGGCGGCCATCCCGACGACGCGAACCGTCTCATACAGCTCACCTCGATAACTGCCGTCGACGGACCAGAGCTGCACGTCGACCAAGCCGGGTGGAGTGACGATGTCCCACCCGAGCGCGAGCGCCCGGATCTCACCCTCGCTGCGGAAGTTGATCGGGCTGGACGCCCCCTCGTACGCCTTGGTCATCCCGCCGACGCGGTCCTCGCTGGTGTCGGTCGAGGTGGCGTGGGAGAGCACGACGACGCTCCCCGGCGCCAGGCGTTCCCGCAGCCCGTCCATGACGGCGGTGGCGTCACCGATGAAATGGAGGACGGCCGCCAAGACCACGACCATCGGCCGGTTCGTGTCGATGAGACCGGCGGCGGGATGGTCGAAGATGCCGTCGAGGTCGGTGACGTCGCCGTGCAGGACACCGCCGTATCCGGGGCGGCATGCCCGCGCGTGGGCCAGCACAACCTCGTCGTGGTCGAACGCGACAACCCTTGCACCAGGGGCGACGTTGTGGACGCAGGTCTCCACCGAGGGGATGGGGACACCGTGGGAGATCCCGACTCCGATGTCGACCACCCGCTTGATCCCGTGGGCAGCGACGGCCCATGAGGCCGCACGGCCAGCGAACCGCAAGTTCTCCCGCGCAACCGCAGGCGCGTCCGGCGCCGACCGGATGATCTCCTCGGCCGCCTCCCGGTCTGCCTCGTAATTGTCCTTGCCGCCGAGCAGGTAGTTGTAGATGCGGGCGGTGGAAGCCCGGCCCCGGTCCCGGTTGAGGCCGTTGTCTGCGGTCACGACGTCGCCTCCGCCAGCTTGGCGCGCAGCCCCGCGGCGCTGTCGGCGTCGACCATGTTCGGCTGGTCGAACGCTTCCCTAGGCACCGGGAAGCGCTGGCCCCACCAACGGCCATCGGCGGAACAGATGATGTTCCAGCCGGGGAACTCTCTCTTCAGCTCAACTTTGGCCTCGGCGTGGGCGTGAGTCGTAGTGGTCATCATGGTCTTCCTGGGGGAAATCGGGACTGAATGTGGCGGTGGAGATCCCGGCGTGGGTCGCTCTTCCCACCACTGCGGTGAGGGCGAGGCTGCGCGGCCCATAAGCGGCCAGCGTTCGGGGTTGCGCCGCTGGGATGCGCGGCCTGCACCCGCACTTACGATCCGGTTTTCGGGAAGGGCGGCGAGTACGAGGCGGGGATCCTGCAGTCTCGCCGTCACGGGGCTGAGATCCGTCATGACAGCGCGCCCAGCCGACCCCTCACCCTGCTGGCTTCACGAGTGAGCGGTTCTTCGAACGTCAAGACCTGCAGCACCCGCTTGGCGGCGTCGTCGACGGCGTCAGCGAGGGCAAGTCGGTCTCCGTGATCCCAGATGAACCAGTCCCTGTCTCGATCGGTCACGACGAGGATCGATCCGGACAGCAGTTCCCAGCCGCGGCCGTCACGCATGCTGGTGTTCCGCAGCGACAATCGTGGAGGGATGTCCTCGAAGAGCCTGTCGACTCGCAGGTTCTCCACCCCGGTCACCTTTTCGGCCAGAGCACGCAGGTGCCAGATCGCTTCGTTCGATGCGGCGGACACTGTGGGGCCTCCTGGGTTTGCGGCTGGGAACATCAGCTAGCCAGCCGCCGGGGGTGGCCGACAATCACCAGATGGACACCAAGCGCCGCGGCCAGGTGGTGCCACATTGGCAACAAGGCTCGCTGGCGGTCGGGCGCAGCACCTTCTACCTTTGAGAAAGGACATAATGATCACCGGCCGGGAAGGGCTCCGCATGCCCGAGCAGCTGCCAGAGCAGAAGCTCTGCCCCGCGTGCCGTTCCACGCTGCTGTCCCGGTACAACAAGGAAGCCGTCTGCGGCCTGTGCCAAAGAGATTCACGTCGTTCTGCCGCTGCTACGCCGCTATGGCTATGGGACTCCCTGCCGATGCGCCACGCGTTGGCCGAGCTGAACTTCAGCGGCGTTCTCGCGCTCTTGCGCTCGGCCACCGGCCTCACACAGCAGCAGCTTGCTGACCTGGTGCCGGGGTGGACCAAGACCAAGGTGACGCGGGCCGAGTCTGGTGAGCGGGCCACGCTCTACGACATCCGGGAATTACTGGCCTTGGCCGACGCGGTGTGCATGCCGCGCGAGGCCTTGCTCCCGCTCATCATTGGTAGAACCGAAACAACCCCGGGTCTCTGTGATCATCCGAAAGGGGGGGAAATGGATCGTCGCGTCTTCAATGCGGGGCTCATAGCGTTGACCTCGTCAGCGCTGCTACCGGAGGGCTTCCCTCCCCCCGAGCGCATCAGTCTCTCTCATGTGCGCTACCTGCAAACTTGTGTCGATGAACTGTGGGAGCGCGATTGGGCCGTTGGCGGCGCCAACCTCATCAGGGACTCGATTCAGCTGTTCGGCCGCACCAAGTCGATGCTGGATGAAAGCGACTACAGCGACCGCATTGGCCGGGATCTACTCCGAGCGGCTGCGGACCTGGCCAACTGCACGAGTTTCCTTGCCTTTGACGCCGGCGAACTCGCCCTCGCCCGCCGGTTCTCACAAGAGGCCGCGATGCTCGCAGACAGCGGCGAGGACCCGGTACTTCGCGCCCACATTTACGCGACCATGGCGATGCAGTCGACGGCCCTGGCCCGCATCAGCGGGCAGCGTGGCCCCGCACGTGAGGCCATGCGAGCCCTGCGTGTCGCGGCCCAGGCCGCCAAACACCAGCCATCCCCCAAGCTTCACGCGCTGATCGCCATGAGATCCGCGCCGGTCAGTGCTCTGCTCGGCGACCCGGCGGCGGCGCGAACGTCGATCGTCGAAGCGCACCGCGAACTGGACCGTGGCGACCATCCCGAGGACCGGCAGGCTCTCGGATTCGTCGACCGATCCGAAGTGCGCGGCCATGAGGCCCGCGTCGCGGCTCTCCTTGGGGACAAGGCCACTGCGGCAGGCATTCTGCAACGCGTCCTCGAAGACAAGTCACTCGCCCCCCGCAACCGCGTCTACTACCAGGCGACTCTCGCCGAGACATGGCTCGCCGACGGCCACGTGACCTCGGCTTTGGACGCCGGCCAGCAGGCCCTCGGCGACCTGGATTTGGTCGGGTCGGTACGCACCCTCAAAACGCTGCAACCGCTCACGCAGCACGACCCCGCGTTCCATGACCGCTACCGCGTCGTTGCCGACGGCCTTTCCACGAAAGTGACGTCTCTTCCATGACTGATGATCTTGAGTTCCGCCGATACGACGCCGAGCAGGCCCGGGCCATCCGCACCACCGTCGAAATGGTGTACCGCGACGCCTACAGCACCGCTATCGCCAGCGGAGACCCCTTCGACTCGCCCGAACAGTTCATGACACGATTCGACGCCTACACCGGCTCGGGTAGGGGCTTCGACATGGTGGTCGCCTACCTGGACGGTGAGCCGGTCGGACAGACGTGGGGATGGCCCCTAGGGTCGAGCACGGCGTGGTGGAGGGGACTGGTCTCCGAGCCAGAACCGGGATTCACCGAGGAAGACGGCACCAGGACATTCGCCCTGTCGGAGATCATGGTGCGACGCCATCGGACCGGTCGTGGTTTCGCCCACGCTCTCCATGACGCCCTGCTCGGAGATAGGACCGAGGTCCGCGCGACGCTGCTGGTCGAGACCGATAACGAGACCGCGTACCGCGCCTATACCGCATGGGGCTGGCACCGCGTCGCCCAGTTGCGCCCCGGCTGGCCGGACGCCCCCATGTTCGACGTCCTAATGCTGCCGCTGCCACTCAAGCCAACACGCTAACGATTCCCCACCCCCTCTGGAGGACGCGATGTCAACCAACCGTCCCGGACGCGCTGGGCCACCTGCTCGGCCAACTGCATCGCGTCGGCGGGGATCAGATCGCGGGCACCGCTGAACTGATCACTGCGCTGACGCTGATCCACGACGGGCTGCAGGGACATAACCGCGGACGGAACTGCAGGGCGTCAGCGGTGCGGCGCTCCGGGACCTTTCGCTGCGCCACTTGCGGATGGGCGATGAAGATCGAGCCCGCATGTATGCGGCCGAAGCTCGCCCCGACATCACCGACGCGGCGGAGGGGCGGTCCCGCGACTATCGGCGCAGCCAGGTCCTCGATTTTGACGGACTCGCTGTCGCGAACTTCCTCATGGGGGAACCTGGAGAGGCGGCCGCGGCGCTGGATCGGGCGCTGGATCTTGCCGTGCCGGTCACCTCGGCGCGAGCGCAGCATAACCTTCACCGCACGATCCGCCTCGGGCGGGCCCGCTATGGCGGTCTGCCAGCAGTTCAGGAGTTGCGTGATCGTGTGCGCACCGATCTGTCTCACGAGTTGGAGTAAGTATGCAGTGGACGGTCCGATCCGATCGGTCGCTGTACAGCGACCAGTGGCTTGATCTGCGCTTGGCCGATGTTGAGCTGCCGGACGGACGTCACCTCGATCACCGGCTGATTCGCATGGCGCCTTCTGCGGGCGCTCTGGTGGTAGACGACCGTGACCGGGTGCTGCTGATCTGGCGGCACCGGTTCATCACCGACCGGTGGGGCTGGGAGATCCCGATGGGCGGCATTGCCGACGGGGAGGCCCCAGTCGAGGCGGCGGCCCGCGAAGTCGAGGAGGAGACCGGGTGGCGGCCGCACCAGTTGCGGCCCTTGGCGTACCTACAGCCGACCAGCGGGATCTTGGACGCTGCGCACCACGTCTTCGTTGCGGACGGCGCGACTCGGGTCGGTGACCCCGCCGACGGGTTCGAGTCCGCGCGGATCGCGTGGATCCCCTTGGAAGACGCGTCGGGCCTGATCGACAAGGGGGAAATCGTCTCCTCCACCACCGCGACCGGGATGCTCTACCTGCTCTGCGCGAAGCGGCGCCGCTGAGAGCACGCACCACCATGACGCAGGGCAGGTCGTCGATCGTGACCGCCCACGAGGCCAAACCGGTTCAGACATTTCGGTCGGATAGAGCGGATGCGTCCGTGAGTGGGCAAGCCTGCTGACGCACGCCTTCTTGACCCAACGGAAGGAGGGTTTCGGCGGTATCGGCAAGGCGACGCTCACCGACACCGCCGAAGAGACCGCACCACAGGTCGTCCACCGGAGGCGAGGACCGCGAGGGCCAGGCGCACCTGTCAGCCGACCGCCCGCCGAAGTACGCCGCCGGGAGGGCAGGACCGGGGCGTAACGATGGCTGCCTCGGCCAGGCAAGGCAGAGGAATCCTTGAGCGTCCGTTGCCCTATGGAAGGGGGAACTCGCCGATGCGGCCATGGAACTCCCCACCTAGTTGATCGGTATCGCTGCCCACCAAGAGCCCGTCGGGGGTGGCGACAAGCGCCCCGGCACCTTGCCCGAGAGTGCGAGTGGGATTCCAGGGGATGTCGGCGGACTTGCCGGTGGTGGGGTCGATGGCTGCGATGCCTTGCCGCTCAACGGCTCCCGGGCCAGCGCTGTTGTAACCGTAGGGGTTGTCCATCCAGCGTTGGTGGCCGCCGACATAGATTGCAGCGCCGGTAACCGAGACCGACAGGAGGGTGTCTCCGCCGGTGTAGTTGATCCAGGTCGGCTCCTGATGCCGTCCGGTACGGTCCGTCTCCCAGCGCGCTGCACTATCACACATCGCTACGGTTGCGAAGCCGGCACCGCCTGCCGTCACGACGACGAAGTACGACCCGTCGGGGGAGAAGTCCATGCCTCGCATATACGTGTCGTACTCTTCGAGGCAGGAGTTACCGTACTTGTGGGTCTCCCAGGTGGACAGCGTTACCGTCTGCCCTAGGTCGATCATGGCGATCTGATATCGGTTCTCGCAGTTGACCTTTGTGAATGTGCCGTTGATTACGAGCTTGGTCCCTGCCGGATTCACCGCCATGCCTTTTACCAACAATTCACCGCGCCGCGCTTCCGAGAGGGTAATATCGAAGGCAGGGTCGACAGCCCCTGTTGCGGAGTCGAGCCTGGCCAGCACGTGGCGTTCAACCCCGGTCACCGGGTCGCTTACCGTGTCGAACCGTCCACCGATGTACAGGTGCTGCCCCCGCCGAACTATCGCGTTAATAGTTCCCCAGTTGACCTGGGCTCGGGTGAAGTCCGGGTGCAGACTCCCGTCCGCAACGTTGACCCGGGCAAGTCTCTTCGCGACCTGCCCGCTCACAGTGTTGAAGAGGCCGCCCACGTAGACAGTCCCGTCCTCACCAGTTTCCAGTGAAGCTACGGCACCATCAATCTGAGGCGCGAAACCTTCCTCAATAAGTCCCGTGGCCCGGTCGTAGGCGAAGATGTTGACACGTTCAATTGCTGGACTTCCGGCGGCGGAATTCTGAACTTGCGTGAACTCTCCGCCCACTATCACCTTTTCTCCTGCAATGGTGATGGCGTTAACCACCCCGTCGAGAACGTGCGGCGTCAAATCGACAGGATCTTCAGAAACGACCGTCGAATGCTGAGTGTCCGCCATGACAGGGGAGCGTACCTCCGTGCACCAACGCGATGCCTCGCGGTCCTCTTGGATCGGTGAGGCGTTCACGTTTCACCCGCCGACCTGCGGCCAGCGAATGACGTGGCTGTGTCCGGTCGGCGCCTGGAGCGCGTCGCGAGCACCGTGGAGGGCGCGGCCTTCGGCGGTCAGACGATCCCGGCTGTCGAAGGCGTCGGCGAGGGCTTCCGCGATCGAGAACAGGTCTGGGGCCTGCGGCAGCCGCCACCACAGCAGCGTGGCGTACAGGTCGGCCCTGGCAGCCGCGGCGCGACGCGACATCCAGGGGGCCAAAGCCGCGGCCCGGCCCCATCCCCGTTGAGTTGCAGGTAGCTGGTGTCGCTGCGCTTGGATGGGGACGATGCCCTCGTCGTCTTCGTCCAGCGCGCAAGCCGCCCGGCAGCGGCTGGCCGATCAGCTCCGCGAACTCCGCACGACCGCGGGGATCACCGGTGTGGAGTTCGCGCGCAGGGCCGGATGGCGGAACTCGACGAACATCTCCAAGATCGAGCGGGCCGTCCGCCCGGCGTCGGCCGAGCATGTGCGGCTGTGGTGCCGGATTTGTGGAGCTTCTGAGCAGCGCACACGCGAGCTGCTGGCCGAGCAGGCCAGCGTCGAGCGGATGTGGCTTACCTACCGGCAGCTCAACCGCGGGGGCCTCAAGGGCGCCCAGGAATCTGTTCGAGACAGGTATGAGCGCGTCAGGCTCATGCGCACCTACTGCACCCATGTGATCCCGGGGCTGCTGCAAACCAGGGCCTATACCGCTGCGGCGCTGGAGTCGGTGCGCATCGAGCAGCACGTCGAGGTGGACGATGTCGCCGAGGCAGTGGACGAGCGCATGGATCGGCAACGTGTGCTGCGGCGTCCCGACGCACGGTTCGTGTTCCTGCTGGAGGAGCAGGTCCTTCATCACCGTGTCGCCCCTGCCCATGTGCACGCAGACCAACTGTCGCATCTGCTGATGATGGCTCGGCTGCCGTCGGTGTCGCTCGGGATCATTCCCTTGGACGCCGACCGTTCCCATGCCGGACATCGTGTGTGGCCGGAGCACACCTTCGTCATCAGCAACACCGAGCTGGTCACGGTGGAGTTGGTATCGGGATTCTTGTCGGTGTCCCAGCCGGCCGAGATCGCCGATTATGTGGCGGCCTGGGAGCGTCTTTTCGGTCTGGCCGTTCATGGTGAGAAAGCCAGACAAATCATCACCAGCGCCCGCGGGCGACTTGACGCATGAGCCAGTTCGGGGTCAGGTTCGGCAAGGACCCCGAGCATTTCTCGACTTGCCTGTTCGAAGCTGTACGGAGGACCGTGATGGCGTTTGATCTGGTCGGTGAAGACCCTGACTCGCCAGAGGGCCGGTGCCCCGCGGTGTACGTCGATCCCGATACCGGTGACTTCTACTTTCAGGGTCTGCTCATCACCGATCCGCTGCTGATCGCCGAGATCGCCAGGCACAGCAACCTGCACTCAGACGAGGCGGTGGTCCGGTTGCCCGCCCGCATGGCGTCGATCATCGCCGAGGCCGCCGCCGGCACTTACGAGCCCGGACGTCTCGGGCATGGCCCGGCGGACAGCACCGAGGTGCTCCAGGCTGCCAAACACACCGCACTGCATCTGGAGATGCGTGATACCTACGACCCCTCCCACCCCGCCTACCAGGACTTCGTGTCGGGCGGCTCGGGCTCGTACGAGATGAAGAACTGGCGGAAGATCGTCCAGGACGCGGTCGGGCGGGGTGTGACGATCCGCCGCGCCCGCGTGGTGTCCGAGCCCCCGTCGGACTACATCCGGTGGGAGCACATGCTCACCTCTCAGAACGTCGCGGCAGGAGAGAACGTGCGATGGCTGCCGCGTGATCGGGCGTGGGACCTGATGCTGCCCGGCGCGGACTTCTGGCTCTTCGACCACAAGCTGGTGATGTTCAACTTCTGCTCCGGGGACGGGACCGAGATCCCCGAGGAGAAGAGCAGCAACGATCCGGACGTGGTGGCGCGTTGCCTGGCCGCATTCGAGCGGGTGTGGGAGCGCGCGACCCCGCACGAGCAGTACCAACTCCCGAGCCGCAACTGACTGAATGGGGTTCTTGACCCATCACCGTGTGGTGAGGGGCCAAAGAACGCCAAATCTCTTTCCCGCGACGACTCCGGAGCGTCAAGGTCATTGGTGCAACCACTCCCTACCTGAGGGGGCCGCCCATGACTTGGTCCCGCCGGAACCGGCGTCGTGAGGTGCCTCGGCGTCTTCTGCGGCCGATCATGTCCGCAAGCCGGTTCGCCGGTTCCGGATGTGCTTCCCGGTGAGCATCTCCAGTTCATGTCAGGCTTCCCAGCGGGCATCAGGTCCGTCCATTCGGGCGGGCTCGGATGCAGGGGCGGGGCTGCTTTGCCAATGGCTATCGACCAACGGGGGAAGCACGTGATCCAGGCGGCGGACATGACCGACGACTCCAGTCCGGCAGCACGGCTGCGCCACGAGTTGGCCGACGCGCTGCTCGCCCGGGGTCAGATCGTCTCACCAGCCGTCGACAAAGCGTTCCGGACGGTCCCGCGGGAGATGTTCGTTCCCGACGGCACGCCTCTGGACGCGGTCTACAGCGTCGACAACCCGCTGATCACCAAGACCGACGAGCACGGCGCGCACATCTCCTCAGTCAGCGCGGTCTACATCCAGGTCCGCATGATCGAAATGGCTGAACTCGCACCTGGTATGACGGTGCTGGAGATCGGATCAGGCGGCTATAACGCCGCGCTGTTGGCCGAAGTCGTCGGACCGGGCGGGCATGTCGTCAGCGTCGACATCGACGCCGAGATCACCGAGCAGGCCCGTAACTCGCTGGCTAGAACCGGATACGGCGAGCGGGTCACAGTCGTGCAGGCCGACGCTCAACACCCCCTCTCGGGCTTCAGCCAGTTCGACCGGATCCTCGTCACGGTCGGCGCCTGGGATGTTCCTCCGGCCTGGCTGGATCAGCTCGCCGCCGACGGCGTCCTGGTGGTGCCGTTGCGGATGAACGGCGTCACCCGGACGATCGCCTTCCGCCGCTGCGGCGGCCACCTGGCGAGCGTCGACGTCGAGGTGGCCGGGTTCGTCCCGATGAGGGGCGCGGGAGCCCATGCCGAGCGGACGTTCCTGTTGCCGGACCGGCATGGCAAGCACATCAAGCTGCAATTCGATTCCGAGCCTCCCGAGCCGATCACCGCGCTCGATGGGGTGCTGGCGACCGAGCCGGTCTCGGTGTGGTCTGGTGTCACCATCGCCAACGGTGTCTCGTTCGCCGGCCTGCACCTGTGGCTGGCGGCCTTCCTGCCCGGCTTCTGCCGTGTCGGTGCCGACCCGGATACCGACCTGGCGTCGCGGCTCGGCAAGACGTGGTTCCCGTTCGGAGTTGTGCGCGACGACTCCTTCGCCTACGTGGCGGTGCGGCCCGCGATGGATGGCGGCGGGGTCGAGTTCGGCGCGACTGCCTACGGTCCTCACGGTCAGGCTGCGGCCACCGCGCTCACCGAGCAGGTCCGGGCATGGGACCACCACGGCCGCTCCAGTGAGCCTGCGTTTGGGTTCTGGCCGGCCGGCAGCCGCCCTGCCCCTCCTCCCGGTCGTTCCGCTGTCCTCAGCAAGCGCCATGGCGCCGTCTCGATCTCCTGGCCTCAGGCGGACTGAACACCGCGTGGTGAGCCGGGAAGCACCACCCCCTTGTCCGTCCCGTACATGAGGAGGAGCCGATGGCCCCACATCTGACCCTGGACGCCACCGAACTGCTCGAGACCCCCGCCAGCGTCAGCGAGGACGAGTTCGTGCTGGACATGCGGGTGGTGGAGACCACCACGCCACTGGTGACCATGATGTGCTCCACCAGCGACGGCTGCGGTAGCACGTGCAGCACCAGCGCCTGCAGCACCAGCTCCAACGACCCGGCCTGAAACCGCTGACCGTCCCGCCGGGCGGCGTCCATCACGCAGGCGCCGCCCGGCAGCAGGACGAGGGGCGCAGAAGGGATGTGCCATGGCCGCTCCCCGACGTTTCCGGCACACCGGGCTGGTGCTGGTGCGCGCGACAACATGCCCCGGGGGCGTAACCCCGCCGAGCGACCTTGAACCGGCCGACCCCGTGGCGTTGCGCAGAGATGGGCGGGCATGGTTAGAGGGAGTCTGGACCCGCGCCGACGTACGCGAGGCCGTGGAACTGGCCAGCCCGGCCCTGGCAGCGCAGATCGACCGCGTCCGCGTCCTGGCCGACCATGTTTCCGAGCGCCGGCTTCGGCGGACGGTGACGTCCATGGCGTCCTACATGCTGCGGTGGGAGGGGCGCGCCACCCCGTTCGGGCTGTTCGCCGGAGTCACCACCGCAGCCATCGGCCCGGCGGCCGCGAAGATCGGCGCCGCTCACCAGCCGGTGATCCGCGCCGACGCCGAATGGGTCACCGGCCTGATCGAGCGACTCGAGAGAAACCGGGCCCTGCGAGGACAGCTGGCGGTGGTGACCGACAACGCCGGATTCGTCCGTGACGGCCGCTTCATCGTCTCCAGGCGCGCCGAGTTGGGCGCACGCTCACCGGGCCCGCTTCGAGAGGCGTCGGTGCGTCTCACCACGCCCATCGAGTACGCCCTCGAACAGGCCTCGACGCCGATCAAGTTGAACGCCTTGGCCGAGCGTCTGTCCCTCCGGTACCCGGCGGTCGCCGCCGACCGGATTCAGCGGATGCTTCATGGCCTGATCGACGGCGGCTTCCTCATCACCGGCCTGCGTCCTCCATCGACGGCCCTGGACCCACTGGAACACCTCGTACAAACGCTCCGAACCGTAGGCTGGGACGAGCCCGAGGACCGGAAACTCGACGAGGTCAGCGCGTTCCAGGATCAGCTCGCAGCGATCAGCACAGAGATCGCGCAGCACAACACCACAACCGGCGAGTCCCAGACGACCCCGCTCCGCACCATGATCACCAGCAGGATGCGTGCCCTGGGGCCCGGCACCGACCATGTGCTGGCGGCGGACCTGCGGCTCGACGCCCACATCGCCCTCCCCCAGCTCGTCTTGGAGGAGGCTGAGCGCGCGGCTGACGTCCTTCTCAGAGTCTCCGCTCAGCCGTTCGGCACGGCTGCGTGGATGGACTACCACTCTCGATTCCGTGCCCGCTACGGCCTCGGCGCGCTGGTCCCGGTGCGGGAGCTGCTCGCCGACTCAGGGCTGGGCTATCCGCACGGATATCTGGGAGCACCCCGCGCCAGGCCGGCATGGCGGATGCTTACCGAACGCGACACCGTCCTGCTGTCGCTGATCCAGGGGGCTGCCATGGACGGGGCAGAGGAGATCACGCTGACGGAGGCCGACGTCCGTTCACTGACGGTGGGCGAGCACGCCGACGCGGTCGTGCCGCGACGTGTCGAGCTCGGGATCGCCTTGCATGCCGCCTCGGCGGAGGCGATCGATCGCGGCGATTTCGAACTGCGAGTGGTGGCCGCACCGCGCGCCCACACCAGCATGGTCGGCAGGTTCGCTCATCTGCTGGACGAGCCCGACCGTGCGCGTCTCGCCGAAAGCTACGCCGACGACGATGCGATCGTCGCGCTGTTGTCCTTTCCGCCGCGGCGTCCGCACAACGACAACGTCATACGGGTCGCCCCACACCACGGGACGGCCCTGCTGCCGCTCTCCGAGCACGTCGACACCGCAGCTTCCGGCCAACGCGTGATCAGGCTGGCGGACCTCGCGGTCACTGCCGACTCCAACCGCATGTACCTGGTGCAGCGCTCCACGGGTCGGCGGGTGATCGCGCACGTCCCGCATGCGCTGGACACCATGGCGCAGACCCCGCCGCTGGCACGGTTTCTCGCCGAGGTCGCTGACGCTCGCAGCGCCGTGTTCGGCCCGTTCGAACTGGGGGCCGCCCGTTCGTTGCCGTACGTGCCCCGCATTCGATACCGGCGCACGGTGTTGTCCGGGGCACGTTGGCTCCTCACCAGCGACCACGTGACCGGCACCGGCGACGAATGGGAGGCGGGGCTGTGGCGATGGCGGAACAGTTGGCGGGTGCCCGCTCGCGTCGTCGCGTGTCAAGGGGAACTGCGCCTGCCTCTCAGCCTGAACAGACCATTAGATCGTCACTTGCTACGCACCAGGCTGGAGCACGCCGAACACATCGAACTTCGTGAAGACACACCGCCGGACGCCGTGGGCTGGATAGGTCGCCCGACCGAGCTGGTGATCCCCATGGTCGCCGTCTCCCCGCCCCGGCCCCTGCCAGTCACAGCGTCCCCCGGGCTCGTCCATCAGCCAGGCGACGCCGAACTCTTGCGGGCGCACCTGGTGGGCAACCCGGCGCGCTTCGACGCCGTCCTCACCCACCACCTGCCCGCCTTCGCCGAACAACTCGGCGGGACCATCCGACGATGGTGGATTCGTCGACACCGCGACCTGATCCGACTTGAAGCCGACCAGTACCTGGTGCTGCTGTTCCGGCTCACCGACTCCTCCCTGTTCGGGACGGTGGCCGCACGGCTGGCCACCTTCGCCGCCGACCTCCGCGGGCGCAGCCTGATACGGCAGTTGTCGCTCAACCCGGCCGCCGAGCACCCTGGCCGCTACGGGCACGGCCCGGCCATGCAAGCCGCCGAGGACACATTCGCCGCCGACACCGCCGCCTCCATCGCCCAAATCACGCTGGCCGACTCCACCGGGACCTCGGGACAGGCCATCGCGGCGGCGTCCATGGCCCACCTTGCCGCGGCGTTTGCTCCCGACTCTCTGTCCGGTTATCGAACGCTGACCCGGTGCCTGGATCAAGGCGCCGGCCCCCTGGATCCCGAAACGCGAGGCCAAACGCTGCGCCTGGGCGACCCGGCAAGCGGCTTCGCCGCTCTACGTGCGCTACCCGGCGGTGACGCAGTCGCCACGGCATGGCAGGCCCGGTCTCGCGCCGCAGCGACCTACCACCGCGCCCTCACAGCTCAGCGTGATCCCGCAGAGGTGCTGAAGACGTTGCTGCACGAGCATCATGTCCGGGCACTCGGCGTTGACCCCGCCCATGAGGCGACCACCGGCCGACTGGCCCGGGCGGCCGCACTCCGTAACTTGGCCACCGCCCAAGCCTCGGGCGGTCCTCGGTGAGGTCACAACCGATCGCGCTCACCATCGACCAGGCCCAGCATCAATCCCTGGCCACCGGAACAGTCGGCGTCGCGATCGTTCACGTCGAACGCGCGCAGACCGGCCGTGGTGGCTGGGTCGACGCACACAGCCGGATCCAACGGGTAGCCAGCGACCCGATCGATGGAGGCGATCACGCGGGCTTGTACTACGGGGCTCCAGCCCTAGCGTTCCTGCTCGGCATCACCAGCACCGATGGCCAGCAACGGTATGCCGAACCTCTCACCGCCTTGGACCGCTACGTGACGCGCCTGGCCCACCGGCGCGTAACCACGGCCACGAAAAGGATCGACGCCGGTGAGCATGCTCGATTCGCCGAGTACGACCTCTTCCACGGGCTGGTCGGCATCGGAGCCCTGCTGCTGTCCCGTTGGCCTGGCAGCGACGACCTCGCCGAGGTGCTCGGCTATCTGACCCGGCTCACCCAACCCCGGCGACGCGACGGCGACGAACTGCCGGGGTGGTGGGTGCCGCATGCCCCCGACCCGACCTTGCCGACACCCGGTGGCCACGCCAACCTCGGCATGGCGCACGGAGCAGCGGGCATCCTCGCTCTTCTGGCCCTGGCCGCTCGTCACGGTTGCGTTGTCGACCAGCAGTACGACGCGATCCACCGGCTGACGGACTGGTTCGGCACTTGGCGGCAGGACTCACCCGACGGCCCGTGGTGGCCGCAATGGATCACCCGTTCCGAACTACGCACCGGCCGCCCCACCCATCAGGGTCCTGGGCGGCCTTCGTGGTGTTACGGCAGCACCGGTATCACGCGAGCGCTCCAACTGGCCGCCCTCGCCACCGGGGACCCCGCAGGTCAGAGAGCCGCCGAACAGGCGTTGCTGGCCTCCTTGACCAACCGCAACCTAGCCCGAATCACCAAACCCGGTGTCTGCCACGGCCTGGCCGGGATTTACCAGACCGTCTACCGCGCCGCCCACGACAGCACCGCCCCAGCTCTGCACCAGCGACTACCCGAACTGGCCAGCAGGCTCATCGGCGACACCACTCCGAAAGATGACCTCGGCTCCGGATTACTGACCGGACGCGCCGGAGTGAATCTGGTGCTGGAAACCATACGCAGCGCCAGGCCACCCCTCACCGGATGGGACAGATGCCTGCTGATCACCTGACCGAAGCCGAGCCCTCCCAACTCGCATCCGGCGTGCTCTCCGTCCTCGCGGGCGCAGACCTCCACGCCGCCGCCACCGCCCACGACCTAGACCCAGCCGAACTCTCCGAGGCCATCCAGATGTACATGGCCGCCGGATACGCAGCCCTGGAGCGCCGCACCGAACAACGCTGGCACCAGGTCCTCATCGAGTTTCCCGACTGGGAGCAGGCCGAGACAATCGCGGCTACTCGGCTCGGGCCACGCCTGAACGAACTCCAGACCCACGGCGCCATCGTCGGCTGGTGGTTCCTACGCAAACACCCCTGCTGGCGGCTACGACTACGTAGCCCTGTCACTCCGGACCACATATCGACCGACGGCCACAAGCAGCTCACCAGTACGCTCACCGAACTCACCGACGCCCGGGTGATCAAATGCTGGCGGACGTCGGTTTACGAGCCGGAGTACGCGGCGTTCGGCGGTTCCACAGCGCTGGGAATCATCCATGACCTGTTCTACGCCGACAGTCGAGGCGTCCTGGAATACGCGCGCGACGAGCTCCCAGACATCGGCCGACGCGAACTGTCGATCATCCTCCTCCACGCTCTGTTGCGCGGCGCAGGACTCGACTGGTTCGAAAGCGGCGACGTCTTCCACCGGGTCGCGCGCCTGCGCCCACCTCCGCCGAATCCCACGTCCTCCGACGCTCCAGGCGCCCTCGCTGACAGCGTCCGCACCCTCATCCTCGTCGCCGCCCAAACCACCGACCCGATATGCGCTCTGAACGGCCCAGCCGAATCCGCCACCGCCTGGCGGGATGCCTTCCACACGACGGGCCGACGACTCGGTGCCGCAGCCGCCGACGGCCGGCTCGATCGCGGACTGCGCGCCGTGCTCACCCACGTGGTGATCTTCCACTGGAACCGGCTCGGCCTCTCAGCAACAACTCAAGGCATCCTCGCGCGCGCTGCCGCCGCCGCATTCGTAAGTCCCGCCTGACATCGGTCTTCCTCTGAGAGGGACTCCCCACCATGGACCCGACGGCGCTGAAGACGGCCCTGCGATACTTCCCTCTCGTCGGCCGCCGGCATCCGGCGTGCCCGCCACTGCCCGAGCGCGTCCAAGAGATCACCGACCTCGCCCGCACCACAGAACGACAAGACGCCAAGGCGCTCCATGATGCCGCCCACGCGCTGAACAAGGCCGCGCTCCTGGCCAGCGACAACGGCCTCAATGGAGAAGCCCGACGGCTGTGCTGGCAGCACATCGACCTCTACCGCACAGCCGGGTGCCGACTCACCACATTGCAAGCCCGCTACATGCTCGAACCCGTCGTCAACCTGGCCCGTCTCCACATCCGCAACCGAGCCCCGCAATCCGCCCTACGGATCCTGGAAGCGGTACACCATGCTGTCTCCACCGGCACCGACCTAACGATCGACGACCGCGTCCTCCCGCTTGCTCATCTGACCGGAACCATCCAGGAACGAAACAAACTCCGCGAATGGGTGTGGCTGCAACTCCTCACCGACGGCACCCGCGCCCTGACCGCCTCGGGACGATGGAAGGACGCAGCCGCTCTGGCCGAGGCCCACCGCGGAATCGGCGCTCACCTGATGGAAGGACGACAGGCCGCAATCCTGGCGGCCAGCCTCAATAACACACCCGAAACAGCCCGCGAACTCCTCTGCACCAGTACTCCGACCGAACCCTGGGAACACCAGGTCGCATCCTGCCTCGCGGTGATCTGCAACCGCACCGACCACGCAGCCTCCCCCACGCTCGTCACCACGATGATCCGCACGTTCCGCGACAATCAACCGGTCGCCGGCTACGGCCTCTTCCGGGCCCGCCTCGGCCTCGCCGTCACCGCCCTCGCCTGCGTCGACGCCCAAGCCTCAGAGGGAGTTTTGTTAGGTTCTGTGCTGGTTCAGGGCGAATAGGCCGGGTTGGGGTTCGGTGAGGATGTCTCGGCCGACCAGGCGTTTGAGTTTGGCGCGCATGTTCTCGGTGTGGCGTGGCTGGTCGCCGATGTTCAGCGCGGCACATAGGTCCTTGGCGCGCAGGGCGCCGTCTGTGTGCGTGAAGACGGCGAGAATGTCCTGGTAGGAGGCCGGGAGCGGTGGCGCGCCAGCCTCCTGCTGGTCTTGCTGTTGTTGGCCGGTGATCTCCAGCAGGGTCTGCCGGGTGAGCTGGAGCCGGGACACCTCCTCCTCGGCTGCCTGCAACTGCACCGTCAGTTCGGTGATCTGTGCGCGTAGCCGGTCGGCTTGGGCGCCGGCGTCATTTTCGCGGTCGGCCAGGTGCCGCAGCAGCTCACCTGGCACCACCGGCCCGGCACCGGGTCGGCCGATCTCAACGCCGGTCACGCCGCCAGACCCGGCTGCGGGGTCGTCCGCCAGGACGGGGTGGCGGTCCCGGTCAGCCGGCGGGCCATCAGGCCGGTCATCGACCAGTAGACCATCGACTCTGCGCTGGCCGGCCGCCGCTCATAGTCGCGCACCAGACGGCGGTGCAGCATCAACGTCCCATAGGCCCGCTCGACGACCCACCGCTTCGGTAACGGCGCGAACCCGCGGGTGCCCGCAGTACGGGGCACGACCGCCACCTGAATGCCCAGGCCGGCGCCGTGTGCGGCGACGGCCTTCTTGAAGCCCGCGTCCACCCACGCCGTGGTGACCGACGGGTTGTCGATCGAGACCTTGTCCAGCAGGCCGATGCCGATCGCGTTGTCGTGCACGCTCGCGGCGGTCACCACCACCGCGATCACCAGCCCCAGCACATCGACCGCCAGGCCGCGCTTGCGGCCCCGGTCCTTCTTGCCCGCGTCCAGTCCTGTCGTCGAGGCAGGGGCGCTGACCGAGGCCCGCACGGTCTGGGTGTCCAGCACCACACCGCTGGGGTCCTCGTCCCGTCCGGCCTGCTCGCGGACCCGGCAGCGCAGCAGGTCATGGACGGTCTGGTCGGTGCCGTCGTCGCGCCAGGCGGCGAAGTAGTAGTACACCGCGGTGTGCGGCGGCAGGTCGTGCGGCAGGTACCGCCACTGGCAGCCGGTCCGCGCCTGATACAGGATCGCGTTGACGATCTCCCGCATCGCATACCGGCCCTGATGCCCGCTCACCGAGGGGTGCCGTCGTTTCCACGCCGTGATCACCGGCTCGATCAGCGCCCACTGCTTGTCGGAAAGGTCGCTGAGGTACGGCTTGCGCTCGCCCATGCCGCAAGTCCAACTCAACGAGGCCGAGCGTCAACCCCGTGTAACGAAGCCCTCACTCCGTCGACACGCCCATACACGGGCAACCCATCACAAAACTTCCTCTCAGAGCTGCTTGGACAAGTCGCAACTGAAGCGATCGACACAGGCGATGGATACGTCGCACGCGCCGTCCTGAACCACCGCCTTCCCCACGTAGACCTGCCCGCACCCCAACTTCGTGTCCTAGCCGACCTGGTCACCGCCAGCGGCCTGGGCTCGGGGCCGCTACCGCCAGCGTTACGAACGGCCTTCTCCAAGGCCACCACGACCGCGGCGAAGGCACTGTCGACATCGCTCGTCGCCTCCGAAGATCCGTTGCCCTAATCAACACTCAAATGTCACAACAAGGGCATGCGTCCACATTGCTGGCCGCTTCGTTCAAGAGCGCATCACCCGGTTGCGAACCCTCCTAGGGGCGATGAGGACGCGAGGCCACCTCAAGAGAGGCAGGTCCCAGCATGTCGTTACGAACCCTCGTAGGGGCGATGAGGACGTGCCGGTCTGCTGCGCGCCGTCGATCTGGTGGACGGGTTGCGAACCCTCGTAGGGGCGATGAGGACTGTCCGCCAAGAGCCCGAAGTGCATGCCTAGGTGGGGGTTGCGAACCCTCGTAGGGGCGATGAGGACCGCGGGGGCCGCGTCCTTGCCAACCGGGGTCAGCACGTTGCGAACCCTCGTAGGGGCGATGAGGACCAAGGTCGACCTCACGCCGCCGGAACTCAATGTCAAGTTGCGAACCCTCGTAGGGGCGATGAGGACTGGCTGCTGCTGGCCGAGCCGCCCGCCGACCACCCGTTGCGAACCCTCGTAGGGGCGATGAGGACCGTCGCGGAGCTGGTCGAGGGCGAGGTCGTCGAGGAGTTGCGAACCCTCGTAGGGGCGATGAGGACCCCATGGTAAAGCCGCAGGTCACGTGGGGCTTGTGAGTGGCCGTGTTGGTCGATTCTTCAGCGATCCTCCGGTTCTGCAGTTGGGCCCGGGGTCCTGCTGAAATTGGGGCCTGACGGTTGCCAGATGTTCGCGACCCCGGATGAGCCGTAGAAGCACTGCAAGTACCCCTCATAGGGGCGATGAGGGTGGGGTTGCGGGATGCGTCCAGCAAGGAACCCAACCAGTTGCGACCACCTCGGCGATGCCCTTGGAGGGCGATTTCGCTCAGCATAGCCGCGAATGGGTCTAGGCCACATGCGGACAAGGGTCGTCGTGGTTAGTTTCGTTGCTATACCCATGTTTGGAAGTGGCTGACGTGTAGCGTCCGGGGTCTGACGAGAGCCGGAGAGGCTCACGATTGCAGGCGGGTCGGACAGAACCGTCCATCAGAAACGTACGGGGGCCAGGTCTTCGCCCGATCGGCGCTGGACGAGAAAGGACAGGGTGACGTGCGGCTACAGGTGACCTTTCATACGGGAGCTCGGGAATTGGCGTGGGATGAGGTGCTGGCTCCGGGCCGCGCCCTGGCCTATTCGCTGCTGGAGCGAGGCGCGCCCGAGTTGGGGCAGGTCCTGCACAAGTCGGGCTGGGGGGAGCACGGGTTGGTCCCATTCGGCTATGGGGCACCGGTCTTTCCGGCGGCGACGCGGCGTCGCGGTGTCTACGCCGCCGAAGGCCCGGGGATCTTGGAGTTCGGCAGTCCGCTGCTCGCCGTGGTGGAGGGATGGGCTGCCGCGTTGGCGTCTATTCCCGTGCTGGCGTGGGGTGCGACCGCGTTCATCGTCGACAAAGTCGAGCCGGTGGAGGCCCCGGCGTTCTCGTCGGGGAAGGCGGTGTTCCGGACGGTCACGCCGGTGGTGATGAAGGGGTCTGGCCGGGACGAGTCCGGGGCTCGCACACGCCGGCAGGCTTGGTGCCTTCCCGGCGAGCCTGAGTGGGACGCCTACGTGCAGCAGAACCTGCGGCGTAAGGCGATGACCATGGGGCTGGACCCTGAGGTCACGCTGGAGCACATCGGGTGGATCGGCCCGAAGCGTTCGTTCTCGGTGGGGAGTGGAGCCGTCGGGAAGAAGCCGGGGGCCTGCGTCGAGGTCATGTTGTCCGGGGCGCCGGAGACGCTTTCTGCCCTGCACTCGTGGGGGCTGGGTCAGGCGAACAGCACAGGGATGGGCTGGATCGGTGCCTGACTCCACATCGGACGTCGCACGAACAAGGCTGGTGGGGGGACCCCAGCGACACCCCGGAATAGCCGATGATTCGGCGGATCCGTGGTCTCTGGTGTTGACCGCGAGTCCCTTGCAACGTGTCGGGGCGTTCGCGTTGGCCGCGCTCGCCGGTGTGGGACGTCCTGATGACGTGACGGGCGAGGTCCTCGCCGGAGTCGTCGAGAAGATGACCAGCCATCTCGTGGGGACGGTCAAGGTCGCGAAGGCCGCAGATCTTGGCGGCTTCTGGCTCGGGGCCAGCTACCTGCTCTGGCCCAACTCGAAGCTGAATCCGACCGCGCGCGGAAAGCAGTCTCCGCCGGAGCGGGAGAAGTTGATCCGTGAGTGGCGCGCTCGGCCTGACCTCGCAGGCTGGCCAGGCGTGCCGTGTGCGTACTGCGGACGTGCGGCCTGCGATTGGTATGGGAAAGTCGACATTCCGCTCGGGGCGAGCGTCGCACACCGCAACACCACCGCGCCCGGCCATGAGGGCACACCGCTGTGTTACCCGTGTGTGGCCAGTCTCTGGGCATTCCCATATGGGGCGTCACTGTCGGGCGGCAGGGCGGCGCTGATGCATTCCTGGGACGACGACTTCCTGGCGAGGATGACCAGGTCCACGGTCGACCAGACCTTGCAAGATGCCGCCGCCGGGCCGTCCAAGGGAGCAAAGCCCGGGCCGTACGCGCGTGAGTTGTGGGTGCTGCGTGCGGTGCGCGCCTATAGCCGGCGGATCACGTCCGGTGTGGAGTTGATCGTGTTGTCCAACTCCAACAAGGAGCAGTTGCTCGCGACCCAGGAGTTGGGCCAGCCGGTCGCGGAATGGCTGCGGTCCATCAACAGGTGGCCTGACCGCCGCGCCGGATATCCAGCTCTTGTCGCGGCCCAGCAGAGCAAGCAGGTTCCGGGCGAGGCGTTCTTGGCCAAGCGGGCGTTCACCCGGCCCGCGCAGGTGGTGGACTTCGCGATCGGTCACGTCCTCGGCCAGATCTCGCCGAAGGTTCTCATTCCCGCCGAGACGACGGCGCTGGCCCCGCTCTTGTACTCCTACTGCCGTGAGGTGCTGACCATGGACGACAAGGACGTCGAACGAATCAAGGAACTGGCGGGGCGGCTGGCTGCGCTGCTAGGGCAGGACAGCCGTCCGGGGCCGTTCCGCGATTTCATCCGCGCGAACAGCAAGGGCGGGAACCTGCACGGCTGGTTCCGCTCCAAGGGCGTCGACTGGCTGCTGTTCCCACGCCCCAACGGCACCCCGCCAGTCCTGCTGCCGATACAGGACTACCGCCTGCTGTTCGAGGACGAGCGGTCCTGGTCCTGGCGGCGACTGCTGGTCTTCGCGGTTTTGGAGGCGCTGGCCGAGGCGGGTTGGGAGCCGAAGGGCTCGCAGGAGGAATTCCAAGAGATCAAGGAACTGGCCGACGCCGCCGGCGAAGGCCAGGAGGAAGGGGCGGAACAGTGACGTTCCTGGTGGGACAGCAGATTCTGGAGATCAAGGCCGGTGCGCCGAACAACGGCCGCGGCGAGGACAACCGCGGCATGGTCAAGCAGTTCACGGTGGGCCGGGGCGACAAGTACCCGTACGTTTCGGCGCAGGCGGGGCGCCGGTGGCTGCGCGACAGCCTGCCGGCTGGGGAGTCGACCTCGCCGGTGATCCGCAGCGGTGAGGGAAAGAAGCAGCAGGCCTATACCCGGGGCCGTCCGGACCTGTACCTGGACGATGACCTGTTCGGCTACATGATCGCGGTCAAGGCGGACGAGGCGGGCGCGAAGAAGGGCGAGTCGAAGACGTTCATGCGTGACACGGTCCTGGCGACCGGGACGCTGGTGTCGGTCGTGCCCGGTAAGCCGGTCATGGACTTCGGCACGATGAGCCGGGACTTCGAGCCCGGAACCCACCCCGTCATCCATGAGCACGAGATGTACACCGCGGATCTGGCCGGCGACCTGTTGTTGGACCTGCCGCGCGTCGGCACGTTCGAGACTGGCGGCAGGACGACCAAGGCGGCGTTGCCCCCGCGTCTGGCGGATGAGGTGGTGGAGAAGGGGGGCTGCGAGGTCGTGCTGCGCGGCGTGCAGTGCGTGCGGTTGCCGATCGACGAGCGGCGCCGCAGGGTGGCTGTGCTGTTGCGGACGATGGCCATGGTCAAGGGAGGCGCCAAGCAATCGGCTCACTACGGTGACCGCACGCCCGGCCTGGTGATCCTGGCGCCACTCAAGGGCGGCACCAACCCCTTCACCAGGGTCGTCCGCGAGCGCGAGAAGGCGACGTACTTCGACGCCGACGTGCTGCGCGAGGAGATCCGGGCGTGGTCGGACGAGTTGGACGGGCCGGTCAGGATCGGATGGGCGCCCGGTTTCCTCGGCGGCCAGCGCGACCGGGCTGGTAGCGATCTCGCCGACCTGGTCAAGGCCGAGGAACTGATCCTGGACCACCCGCGCACGGTGCTGAACACCCTGGCCGGCGAGATCGAGGCCGGGGAGCACGACTCCTGGTTCGACGACCCGCAGTAGGCGCAGCGCGTCGATCATTGGCCCTTCGAGGGGAGCCTTCGCCGTCCAACGGTGCCGTCTACGCCGTACCGTCCACGCCTCTGCGAGGAGCGCACCATGCCCGAGGCTCTGGAGCTGACCGTCACCGCGCCGGTCGTCAGTTTCCGCAATCCCCTCTACGACGGGCTACAGGTCGGGCTGCCCTGTCCACCTCCGTCCACAGTCGGCGGGATGCTCGCCGCCGCCGCCGGAGGATGGGACCGTGTCCCCGACGACACCCGTTTCGCCATGGCCTTCCACGCCGCGAGCTCGGGCACCGACCTGGAGACCTACCATCCGCTCGGGAGCCCTGGTACCCCGACCAACGCCACCATCAAAGACCGCGAGTTCCTCGCCCACGTGACGCTGACCGTATGGCTCACCGAGGACCTCGAGCTGTGGACCCAGGCGATCCGGCGCCCGGTCTGGCCCCTGAGACTCGGCCGCAGCCAGGACCTGGCCACCGCCGCCACCCGCCTGGCCGAGCTGACCGAGGGCGCTGGCCAGCAAGGACATGCGGTTGTCCCCTTCGATGTACCGAAAGCGGCGGGCACAGCGCTGCGGCTGACGACCGTCATCTCCGATGACCGCGCCCGCTTCAGATGGGACAGCTACCGATACGCCTCATCGGGCGCCCGCACCGAGATCGACACCGGGCTGGCCACCGAGCATGGACAAGCCGTCGCGATGCTCCCGCCCGTCCATCCGAACCAGTTGGCCTCCGTCGCCTGAACAACCTGGAGCGGGCCGTGACGAACCTGCGTGCGAAGAGCTCCAACAGGCCCGGTGTGCCGGGTGAGCTGCTGACCAGCCATCTGCTCAACACTCTGGAGGCTGTACAGGCGATCCGCGCGCGGATCGGCGACATCCCCGACGTGCCCGACGACTTCTGGATCTCGGCAGAGCTTGCCGCGCTCCTTCATGACGCGGGAAAGCTGCCGGACGGCTTTCAGCGGATGATCGGCAACACCCCAGAGAAGCCGACCACCTGGGGCGAACGACACGAGGTGCTTTCCCTGGGATTCGTGCACCTTCTGCTCGCGGGCCCGCTTGGCGAACAGCGCCAATGGGTCGGTGCTGCGGTGGCGGGCCATCATCGTCCGTTCACCTCAGGTCTAAACACACCGCCCAAGCTGCCCCTGTGCACGCAGTACGGCGACGATCAGCCCGAGGACTTCGCCGGCAGATTCACCCCCGCCGATCAGAGTCACCTCGCCGACCTCATGGAATGGTTGCACGCCACCGGCCGCCGACATCATTTACCGGTTGCCGACTCCGTCCCACGCGTGAACGTCCGCCAACTGACCGACGCCGCCCATCGACTCTTTCAGGACGTCATGGACCAGTGGGAGGACGCACTCCCTCTCGGCGACGCCACCGGGAGAACGGCCGTGCTACTACTCGGCGTGGTTACCATGGCCGACCATCTCTCCTCGGCGCATTCGTCCCTGGAGACCAGAAATCCGCTGGACGAAACCTATCCCGCCCGGCTCGCCGATCGCCTCGCCGCACAAGGCCACGCACTCCGCCCGCAACAGCGCCAAGCCGCCGATGTGACCGGCAACCTTCTCCTCCGCTCGTGGACCGGAAGCGGCAAGACCGAAGCCGTCCTCCTCTGGGCGGCGAAGGAGATCAACGACCTGACGGCCCGCGCCAACGGCAATCCGCGCATCTTCTACCTCCTGCCCTACCTGGCCAGCATCAATGCGATGACCGGCCGCCTCCGCAAAGAGCTGAACGCACCCGATGGAATCGGTGTCGCTCACTCGAAGGCGGCTTCGTACCATCTCGCCCAGTCTCTCGCGGACGGTTGCGCCGACGACGACACCGACCCCGTCGATGCCGCATCGAAGGCCCATTCCCGCGCGGAAGCGACGAAGAACTTCCGTGAACTCCTACGTGTCGGCACCCCCTACCAACTTCTCCGGGGCGCGCTGGCCGGGCCCGTTCACTCCAGCATCCTGGCCGACAGCGCCAACTCGGTTTTCATCCTCGATGAACTGCACGCCTACGACACCCGCCGCCTCGGCATGATCCTCGCCATCATGAACTTCTGGCACGGCCTCGGCGGACGCATCGCCGTGCTATCTGCGACTCTGCCCACCGCCTTGGCAAAGCTGGTGACCGAGACCCTCGGCGGGCTGACGTCCCTGGTCGAGCCGCCTGCCGGCAATCGGCCGCCAGTCCGCCATCGGCTTCACATGCGCCAGGCCCATATCACCGAAAACGCATCCCTCAACGAGATACGTGGACGGCTTGCCGACGGCCAGTCCGTCCTGGTGGTCGCCAACAACATCCGCGACGCGATCTCAGTCTATGAGAACCTTCGGCCCTGCTGCGTCGAGCTCCACGGCGAGGACTCCGCGCATCTTCTGCATTCGCGGTACCGCCGGATGGACCGAACCGCCATCGAAGCCGCCGTTCAGGAGCGCTTCGCCAGCGGAAACCCCCGTCGACCGGGCCTGCTGGTCGGAACCCAAGCCCTCGAGGTGTCCCTCGATCTCGATCTCGACGCCTGTCACACCTCGGCGGCGGACCTTGAGGCGCTCGTCCAGCGCTTCGGCAGAGTGAATCGGCTGGCCACGCTGGCTCCCGCGCCGGTCGTCGTTCATCAGCCCCTTTATGACACCCGGCATCGCGGCGGAGACGCTCTGTGGGCCGACGGCGTCTACGAGGCTGAGCCCACCCGCCTCGGCTGGGACATTCTCGCCCGCCACAACGGTCAGGCCATCGACGAACAAGTGATCACCGAGTGGCTCGACGAGATCTACGGCAGCTCCTGGGGACGAAAATGGTCCCAGGAAGTCGACTTTCATCGGAAAGCTTTTGAAGAATCTTTCCTGAGGTTCCTTCAGCCTTTCAACGACCGTTCCTGCCTCACCGAGATCTTCGACGCACAGTTCGACGGAATCGAGGCGATCCTTCAGGAAGACCACGCCAACTACGGGGACGCTCTGGAGCAGGGATCCAGCAAGAAGACCGGTCGCCTCTACGCCGACCAGTATCTCATCCCGCTTCCGGCATGGGGGGTGGGGCTCGGTTCGTATGACAAGCGCCTCAAAGTTCGCGTCATCGACGCCGAATATGATTCAAGGATGGGACTGCGAGCCATCCGCCGTGATCCGCAGCAGATATATCAAGCGGGTGAGATCCTATGATCGACGCCGAGGACGTCGGCGGCGTCCACATCAAATACCTTTACCACTGCCGCCGGCAGCTCTGGCTCTACCTCCGCGGAGTACGCCCCGAGCACCTGAGCGGCCTCGTGCAACTCGGCGAAGTCGTGCACGAAACCTCATTCACCCGCAGCAACCCGATCGACCTTGGCGCGGCCAAACTCGATTTCATCGACGGTCAACGGTGGGTTCACGAAGTCAAATCCTCGACCAGGATGACTCCCGCAGACGAGGCCCAAGGGCGTCACTACTGCCTCCGCCTCGAACAGATCGGCATCGACGCAAGAGGAGCCATCCTGCACTACCCCAAGACTCGCCGCACCCACCGTTACCCCTACACGCCAGACGCTGCCAGGCAGGCGCAGGCCGACATCGCCGCTGTGCTCGCAGTCGCCGCGGCCCCAGTCTCCCCCGACCGACTCGCACGTTCCGCCTGCCGGGGCTGCAGCTTCACCGACTACTGCTGGACGGAGTGATATGCCCGCCGCCGCACGCACCTACTGGCTCACCAGCCCCTGCCGCATCCGCCGTAAAGACGAATCACTCGTCATCGAGCGCGAGGCCGGCAGCAAGGTCCACATTCCCATCACCGACGTCCGAGACATAGTCGCCTGCGCCGAAACCGACATCAACACCTCCGTCGTCGCGCTCTTAAACCGCCACCGGATCAACGTCCACCTGCTGAGTTACTACGGAGACTACGCCGGATCGCTCCTCACATCCGATACGAGCACGTCCGGCGAAACAGTTCTAGCCCAGGCAAGACTCGCCGAAGCCCCTGAAGCGGCCCTTCGGGTTGCCCGCAGCATTGTAGACTCCGCCGCCTTCAACGTCCGTCGCGTCATCGACAGGAAGTTGCTGGCGCCCGTACACCGTCCTGCAGAATAGTCTTGAATCCGCAGAAAGCCCCTTCCACCTCATGGGCATCGAGGGTACGTTCCGCCGGTCAGCATGGGACGTCCTCGACACAAAACTCCCCGACTGGCTTCAACTCGGCGGCCGCAGCCGACGGCCGCCGAAGAACGCCGGTAACGCATTCATCAGCTACGTCAACGGCATCACCTACGCTCGTATGCTCACGGCCTTGCGCCTGACGCCTCTCCATACCGGAATCGCGTTCCTGCACAGCAGCATGGAACGCCAGCGCCACTCCCTGGTCCTGGACCTATCAGAAATGTTCAAACCACTGTTCGCCGAACGCCTACTTCTACGGATGGCCACACGCAATCAGATCAAGCAGCATCACTTCGACAGCGAAGCCAACCAGGCCATGCTGAGCGAAACCGGCCGCAAACTCGTCGTCCAAGCCGTCCGCGACGAACTCGCCGTGACCGTCGCCCACCGCGCCCTCGGCCGCCCGGTCGCCTACGACGAACTGCTCTACCTCGACGCACTCGCGCTGACCCGGCACTGCCTCGAAGGAACTCCATACAAACCGTTCAGGATCTGGTGGTGAAGGACGCGCCGTGCACGTCATCGTGGTCTACGACACCGCAGCCGAACGGAACCCTCTCATCCTGAGAACCTGCCGCAAATACCTGCACCACGTGCAGCGCAGCGTCTTCGAGGGACAGGTCAGCGCAGCGCAACTCCGTCGCTTCCAAATGGAAGTCGAGACCCTCCTGGACCTCAGCTACGACAATGTCATCGTGTACACCTTCCCGCCCGGGACGACCCCGGTCCGCCACGCATGGGGCGCCGCCGAGCCGGCCCCGACCGACGTCCTATAGCCGGGCTCCGTCGTCCCGTATGAACCGGAGTCGATCAAGCAGATTTCAGCGACACACCGGACTCAGCTGCACAACCGCCGGTTCGCTGCAGATCGAGCTACCGTATGGTCTCCGATCACGCCCCCGGCCTGCAGCTTTACTCTGGGGTCCTCATCGCCCCTACGAGGGTTCGCAACAGCCACCGGTCGTACATGGCGACGTGGACGTCGGCGAGTCCTCATCGCCCCTACGAGGGTTCGCAACGCGGCCTTGATCGAGTCGAGTTTGCTGACGGCTGAGGGTCCTCATCGCCCCTACGAGGGTTCGCAACGGGAGGGCGGGGTGGTAGACGGCGCGGAGGACGTAGGCGGTCCTCATCGCCCCTACGAGGGTTCGCAACCCTCGACCGGGCCGGTGACAGCCTGAGTGGTGAGGAAGTCCTCATCGCCCCTACGAGGGTTCGCAACCCATCGGATTCCAGCGCCACCTGTACCACCGTGCCGGTCCTCATCGCCCCTACGAGGGTTCGCAACACGTTTCTGCGCATCACGGGCTTGCCCGAGGTCGAGGTCCTCATCGCCCCTACGAGGGTTCGCAACTCGAACCGGTCCCAGAGGGGACGGTCACCGGAGTGCGTCCTCATCGCCCCTACGAGGGTTCGCAACACGGAGAAGAGGCGGGCATGCAACCGGCTGCTGTCCGAGGTCCTCATCGCCCCTACGAGGGTTCGCAACCGCTCGGTGTCCACCAGGCCGTCCTCGACCAGACCGTCGTCCTCATCGCCCCTACGAGGGTTCGCAACGAGGACGCCGACGGGGCGCAACCGTAAGAATCGGGAGGTCCTCATCGCCCCTACGAGGGTTCGCAACACGGTGAGGTGGCCGTCGCCGTCCTCGTCAAGGCGGTCCTCATCGCCCCTACGAGGGTTCGCAACGCCAAGCGAAGGCCGGTCTGGGGGGGTGGTGATCGGTCCTCATCGCCCCTACGAGGGTTCGCAACTATTCGATGCCGATGTCATAGCGGCGTGGGGTGACCTGTCCTCATCGCCCCTACGAGGGTTCGCAACTTGAGCCATGCCTGCCGGGCCCGGCAACCGCAGTCGTCGTCCTCATCGCCCCTACGAGGGTTCGCAACACTTCGATGAGCTTCAGGTAGAGCCCGGCCGGCGGTCCTCATCGCCCCTACGAGGGTTCGCAACACGACGTCGCGGCGTGGGCCCGGTACATGCGGCGCGTGTCCTCATCGCCCCTACGAGGGTTCGCAACACGTCGTCCCGGTCGCGCTGTTCGGAGTCGATGTGACCGTCCTCATCGCCCCTACGAGGGTTCGCAACTGATGAAGGGCGACTTCGACGGCTGCAACTGCTAGTCCTCATCGCCCCTACGAGGGTTCGCAACTAGTACGCGGCGATGAGCCCGAGGTTGTTCGGCTCGGTCCTCATCGCCCCTACGAGGGTTCGCAACAACGCCACGAAGCTTGGAGGGGCGGGCTTGTGGGTGAGTCCTCATCGCCCCTACGAGGGTTCGCAACACCACCCGCAGCTGCTCGGCAGCGGGCCCGGCGGCGGGTCCTCATCGCCCCTACGAGGGTTCGCAACAGGGCATCCCCGTGACCGTCTGGGGGACCACCGCAGTCCTCATCGCCCCTACGAGGGTTCGCAACCGCTTGTCATTGGCTTGACCCCCTTTCCGGGGGGAGTGAGGTCCTCATCGCCCCTACGAGGGTTCGCAACACGGTGAGGACCAGGCTGTACAGGGCGGCGTCCAGGTCCTCATCGCCCCTACGAGGGTTCGCAACGCGGGTGGCCGCCGGTCCGCAAGCCGGGGAGCGGTGCGTCCTCATCGCTCCTACGAGGGTTCGCAACAGGAGCTCCATGCCCGATCAGCGCTCCAGGGGTCCGTGGTCCTCATCGCCCCTACGAGGGTTCGCAACTTGCCGTCGCGCTTTGCAGCGTCTTCGGTGTCGCCCTGTCCTCATCGCCCCTACGAGGGTTCGCAACGCGAGGTCCCCGTTCCACGTCATGCGGATGTCTTGGGGCGTCCTCATCGCCCCTACGAGGGTTCGCAACCCGGCCATCAGACGGCGTGGAACGGGACGGTGTAAATGGTCCTCATCGCCCCTACGAGGGTTCGCAACCGGGTGAGGCGGCCGGTGATGGCCTTGATCGGTTGTCCTCATCGCCCCTACGAGGGTTCGCAACTCCTACGACTGGGCGCGCCTGGCGGCCGCCGCCGGGTCCTCATCGCCCCTACGAGGGTTCGCAACCTCGCCACGGGACCGCGTGAACGCTGATCGATCCGAGTCCTCATCCCCCCTACGAGGGTTCGCAACACCCCGGCCGCCTTACCGGCCTTACTCAGGAGACTGCCGGTCCTCATCGCCCCTACGAGGGTTCGCAACGTGGCTTTGCCGACGGCGGCGTTCTGGACGGCGCCGGTCCTTATCGCCCCTACGAGGGTTCGCAACCGGGAGCCGTGAACCAGCTTCACACTCGTGAGCATGTCCTCATCGCCCCTACGAGGGTTCGCAACGCGTACACGGCGGGAATGTCGCCGTACGGGACCGCGTGGTCCTCATCGCCCCTACGAGGGTTCGCAACGCCGAGGGCCGGCTGAACAACCGCAACGCCCGCGCCGGTCCTCATCGCCCCTACGAGGGTTCGCAACTTGAAGCAGACCGAGGCGACGCCGGGACGGCGGGCGGGTCCTCATCGCCCCTACGGTAGGTGTCAAGTCAAATGGGACAGGGGCCAGTGATCGTTAGGCGGCTTGTTTCTCCTGGTCAGAGCTGATCGGGTCGGTGGTTTCTTCGTC